>NZ_BAAGIE010000026.1:0-66136 GCF_054658275.1 Sessilibacter sp. MAH3
AAATTCGCGTTTTTTTAGTGAGTTGAGACTAAAGAAACTGGGATTAGACTGCTCAAAAGCGAAAATTAAACAGTATATGAACTAATAATGTGACCGATTGACCCTTTGGTGCCTTTTTACCAAACTGTTCAGTACCCTTACGTTTATTGTGCTTAGTTCGGCCGGTTTAGTGTTCTTCTGACACGTTCCTCTGACTTAGCCTTCCTTTATTAGAGATTTTTCGTTTTCTCCATCGCTAGATGTGCAGTTTTAACGCTGTTGGCAAGCACTGTTTTGATGATTGAGCTCATCCTTGAGCCTGTGAAGAATCGGAGATCAACAACCATTCCTAGTTAGTTATCAGTCCGTTGATTACGTTATCGACGAGTAAATCAATGGTTTCTAGTCATGAAAATTTATTTCAGGTTTCCGTTTGCACAGAATTTATCAAAGCCCTTTTAACATTGCTCGTGGCGCTTTCGATAATGCCGTTATGTAATGTAATTACTTGATCGGCACAATAAAAGTAATAGTCATCATGGGTAATTGCGATGATGGTTTTCCCTTGAGCTTGTAACTGAGGCAAAATTTTTGTGTAAAAACGGTGTTTAAACTCTGGGTCTTGGTCGGCGGCCCATTCGTCCAGCAAGACTAGTGGTCTGTCTGATACGCATACGTGTAATAACGCTAATCGTTTTTTCTGTCCGGTAGACAAGTCAGTCGTGCTCAAGCGTCCATCAACAACAGATACCTTGTGATCCAGCTTTAATTCTTGCAACCAGTAATCAATGGCGGGTTTTTTACGTTCGTAATCTTTAATTTTGTTAAACAAGTAGAAATCTGCGTACACGGTGATAAACATCTCTTTCAATAATTCTGCCGAAATAAAATTACCGTCAATTGCGACAGAACCAGAGCTTGTGGGATATATTCCGGTGATGATTTTTGAGAAAGTAGATTTACCGCTGCCATTACCGCCGACAATAAAATAGCAGCCACCCTGGTGCAGAGATAAGTCAATTGGCCCTAGCTGAAATTGATAGTCATTGTTTAAATGGTGATTGTTCGTGTGACGATGGTTTAAATTGCGATCGTTTAAATGGTTACTGTTTACTGTATTGTTGAATACGCCATAATTGAAGGTAATTTCACTGAAGGTAATACTCTTAAACGGCAGTTTTACGGTATAAGATTGATCAATAGTAGATGATTTCACACCATTAACGACCTTGTTTTCTACCGGTGTTGGTGCGAGTTCAAGCTGATTGATTTTACGCGCAGCAATAACTCCGTTGGTAATCGCCGGAATCATTTCAACAAGCCCGGTTAACGGTGAACGCATAAAGAGTATGGTCACCACAAAGCTGCTTACCGTAGCTAAACTCAAGTTTAAACCAAGCGTTTGATAGACAATACCACCGAATAACACCACGGCACCCAGCAGTAAAAAAACCAAAGCAACCGTCCAGTTTAAATTTAACGACCAAAATAGATCCGACTTTTTTTGCGCACTTTTGCAATTGTTCGCCGCAGATTTTAAATCAACATCCAATAAAGACTGTTTTCTAAGGGCATCTAGCTCAAGCTCTTTTGCGCCGTAAATAACTTCGTTATAACAAGCAAACAAATCATCTTCATAATCTCGAACTTGTTTTAAATATTTCACCATTTTTTTAGTAATAAAACGGTCAACGACTAATCCGAGCGCTACTACAACCAGCGTTAATGCCAAAAAAATCAAAGACAAATAACCCAGATACGCAATAGATGCAGCTATTAAAAAAGCGTTATAAAAAGCCATGGGTGCGCGATTAAATGCCTGCGCGATAGTTTGAATGTCTTTAGCAAGAACGGCGTGCAAGCGGTGTGCCCCCGCCTTTTCTTTAATAATAAATTCAGTGTTGAGCATTCGACTAAACACATTAACGCGCAATTTATAAACAATATCTTGACCAAATCGCATGAGCTTAACTTGCGCCACTGCCCCGCTTACAATTAGCAACAACCATAAGCACAGAAAATACCATACGATATTAGGTTCAAGATTACCGCTGATTAGGTTCTGTCCTTCAATTTGTTGGTTTAGATAATTAATGAGTAAAATACCTATGGCCGCGCTAATTGCACTCATAATCAAGGCAAATATTAGCTCGCGTTTTGATTCATACATTAAATTTTTTAGTAGCTGCACGGTTAAAAACCCAACGAATTTAATAATTGCGGTTTAAACTTATCATTGCTAACAATGCTAAAGTGATCATCTTCGATACGTTTTACGTTCAAATCCACTTTATTACTGAAATTCTGCCAGTCTGAAATAATTTGTTCATTGTTACGAACGCGATTCTCACTAAGCCATACATCAACACAATGATTTTTAGGCTTAACAATAAGCCGCTTGGCGGTCATATTTATGCTTTTTTCGGTCATAAATCTTAATTTTAGCAACTCTAATAATTCTTCATTGGGTAGAGATTGATTATCGTCTAATACCAACGCGACAATCTTATCTAACAAGCCTAATTGTTTGGATTTTTTAAGTAAAAACCCTAAACCTTGTTGGTAGAGTGATGTTTTATTATCGATGCGTTCAGTCTTGAGATACTCTTCGTATTCGTCTTTTATTCTTCTTATATCGGTTTCAGGGATGGCGACGTTGTAAAAATTCTTAAAATTTAAAAAGTCCTTCCAAAGCTCTGTGCTTGATTGTAAATAATCGGTGTTATGTTGATGATTATCTTCTGCACCTTCTAAATTGATGAGATTGGCCGCGTCGTAATCAATAACGCCAACCCAAGCGACCACGCGCTTGTGGTGCGCAACTAAGCGATCGGCTACGGCTAAGGCTAAATGACCGCCTAAGCACCAACCAAGTAGGTTTATTGGGTCATTATCGTTAACCGAGGCTAAAACCTGCTCACAGTACTGATCTAATAATGTGTCTGTTGAGATTTGATTTTTTGTGTGATTGTTTAAAGCTATTTTTTGTCTACTTTCAATTCCATAAACTTGAATTGATGCGTTGCTCAAAAAAGACGCCAGATTTGCATAAGCCTCTACCCCGCCTCCGGCTGGATGAAAGCACACCAACTTAGTCACTGGATTGTCTACAACGTTTAATAAGCGTCGTTGGATAACATGTCTTAATTGTTGGTCACTTTTGTGATCGATAAAGTCTGCGAGTTCTTTGGCCGTGGGATATTCAAATAACGCCGTCATAGGCAAGCATAATTCTGTTTGTTGGTTTTGATTTAGGCGTTTATTTAATGCAATTGTTGACTGTACCGCTAATAACGAATTACCACCGTTGGCAAAAAAATCGTCCTGTAAAGTGAGTGTTTTGTTCAACACCTGAGACAGCGTCTCTATTACCCATTGTTGGGTTTGGTTAAGGCTCTGGTCATTGGCTTTAGAGTGGCTGTTT
Organism: Sessilibacter sp. MAH3; assembly: GCF_054658275.1. Classification (NCBI taxonomy): domain Bacteria; kingdom Pseudomonadati; phylum Pseudomonadota; class Gammaproteobacteria; order Cellvibrionales; family Cellvibrionaceae; genus Sessilibacter; species Sessilibacter sp. MAH3. The sequence goes on from NZ_BAAGIE010000026.1 coordinate 3,404, forward strand.
CTGTTAAATCGATTCTCTTGTAAGGATTGTTTAACCATCAGCGTTAAGGCATTTCTATCGGTTTTACCGCTCGAATTAAGCGGAAATTCGTTATAGAACACAATCTGATTGGGCACCATGTAATACGGTAGATGTTGAGCCAATACTGCTTTAATTGAGTCTTGGTCGACTACCGAATCTGGTGACGATACTTTTGATTCACCGTTATTTAATACCGCACAAACTATGATCTGCTCATCAATTACCAAAGCGCACGAATGCTTAATATATTCATACGATGACATTTCGCTTTCAATTTCGCCAAGCTCAATTCTATGACCGCGAATTTTAACTTGGTTATCTTTACGTCCAAAAAACTCCAATTCATCGCGGGCATTAAGTCTGGCTAGATCGCCGGTTTTATAAATTCGACGACTATAACCATTTACATCTTTCCAATGTATAAAACTTGCTTGGGTAAGATCGTCGCGGTTGTAATAACCTTCGGCTAATCCAGCTCCGCCGATACACAACTCCCCTACTCGGGTTTTATCAAGTAATCGGTTGTGTTCATCCAAAATATAAATGTCGGTATTGGCAATGGGTCTACCTAAGGTAATATTTCCGGTGCTATTACCGTCGCAGCGGTTATCGCGATAATTATTGATATTGTTTGCTCCGAAACTGTATTCACCGAGGTCGGTTTTATCAGCGCGATTAATCCACTTGGCGGTGGACCATATGGTTGTTTCGGTCGGCCCATACACGTGCAGTAATTGTATGCCGCGAGCGCAAATTTTGGCCGCTAGACTGTCCGATAACGCTTCGCCTCCACAGATACCTACAAAACCGGGTGGAAATTCAACCTCAAGCGCCATTAACATTGCCCAGGTTGTAGGCGTTGCCTGTAAATGAGTAATATTCTTTTGCAAAATCAGCTCAAAAAGCGCTTCTGGATCGCGCTGATGCTCTTTTTTACCCAACACCAAATTTGCGCCAGTACACAGCGGCAACCATATTTCTAGACCTGAAATATCAAAAGAGATGGTGGTTAAAGCAAGGAAGCTATGAGTTTTATTGAGTTTAAGAATATCTTGAAAAGCGGCTAAAAAATTATCTAATGCACGATTACCAATTTGAACGCCCTTGGGTTTTCCCGTAGAGCCCGACGTAAAAAGAATGTACGCGATGTTATTGCTAAGCGTAGAAAAACTAATCTTGCGAACAAGTGAGGGCTGTAATGGCGCATCGTTTACTGGCAGTTTATGGGTTAATAAATTTTCAATATAAACCGTTGGGTTGTAACAAATTAACTGCTTAAAAGCAGACGTGTTCGCGGTATCGTCGTCGCTTATAGTTGCAAAATCTTCTGGTGAAAATACCTTGTCGGATAGATTGGTGTGAACATCGGTTAGAAATACGATGGGTTTTGATTGATTCAATATGTATGTAATTCTTTCATCGGGTAAATCTGGATCAATAGCAACATAACCCGCACCAATAAAACGAACTGCAAGGTATGAAACCAGTAAACTTATTGAACGCGGTAAACTGATTGCTATTAATGGTTGTTTTTGTAATCTAGAGTCAACGTCGATAAGCTCATTAAGTTTTTCCGCAAGTTTGTGTGCGCATAAAAATAATTGATCAAAATAAACTTCACGCTCGTTGTTATCGTTGTAATAAGTAAAGAGCGATTGTTTATTGTTTTTTGATTTAGATAAGCCGTTATTTAAATATTCTTCAAAAAAGCAATGCTGATTAGATGACAAGAGTGCTTTATTTTTTGTAGCGTAACTTGAGCTAGAAGCATGATTAACATCACAAAGCTCCATTACACATTCTTGGTACAGGGCTGTTAAATACTCGACGGTCTCTGGTTTACAATGTTTAGCGGCACATTCAAAAACACCATAAAATGTCTCTTGATTACGAGTAATCTCAAGGCTTACATCAAATTTAGCAGATAAACCCGCTATTATTTGATCGTTAAAACCCAAATTGCCAACACCTTTGGTATTTTTATCGACCTGTTTAAAATTGAAAAAAGCATTAAATAGCGATCCAACCTGTTGAGCGGTAACATTATTAAACAAGGCAAGTAAGTGCTCGTAGGGAAAACTGGCGTTGTTTAACGCCCCTATTTGTTGCTGATGTATATCGCCAATGAACAGATCCAGATTTTCGTGAGAATCTGTAAATTCAGCAAAAGATACCTGCGTGTTGATAAAACAACCTACTATGTCGTTGAGTTGATCGGATTCACGATTGGTTAGAGCGTATCCTACACTGGTTAGACGATTACCACTGACGCGAAATAATAATCGATGATAAGCTGCAAGCAGCAACGAATTTTCCGAAATCTTCAATCGCTTAGCTTTTTGCTCGACGGCATTTTTCAGTGAAGATTCCAGAAAAAATTCACGTTTAATGGCATCACTTTTTTGAATTAGTGTAGACGAGCGATCTTTAATCAATACTGGCGAATCAATATTCGATAAATCATGACCTGACTCGATCAAACCTTTAAATTTACTTTGCCAATAATCTTTTTGGTTCTGATATTGTTCAGAGTTAAACCAGTCATTTTGCCACAAAGCATAATCGCTGTATTGCAAATCGATAGGGGGTTGTTTGGGCGCGGTTAAATCGTCAACCGTAACGCCATTTTTTAGTTGCGCGGCAAAATGCCAATAATTATGCAAAAATTCATCGCTGAGTATTTCGCTAGAACGTGCATCAGAAACTATATGATGAATACAAATTAATAAATGCTGCTGAGTTTGTGGTTGTACTTTATGACAATCGCTAAGATTATTATCTTGTGAGGTAACTTTGAGCAAACAAGCGCGTATCAACGGCGGTTTATTCAGCGTAAACAGCGTGTTAAACCACTGTGAGCAAAAATCGGTTAGCGCTTCAGCGTTAGTGTGATCAGTTTCTAATTTAAAACTGATTTGGTCAAATGCCAGAACTTCCTGTTCGGGATTCGCGGTATTTTCATTTAAATAAAAACGCGTACGTAACGACGGATGATGACCAATTAAACATTGAAGTGCTGGTTCTATGGCTCGCAGGTCAACGCTTTTATCCAAGATAAAATGCCTAGGGATATGGTAACTGGCATCATTTTCGATGGTTTGCGTCAACCAAATACGCTGCTGACTGGAAGACAACGGAAACACGCCGGTTGTTGCGTGCTTTTTAATCTGCGTACCAACGGCAGGTGTCGCCCCATGAGCTTTTGTCCGCTCGCAAGCGTCGATTACTTCATTGCTATTATCGTCTAGCAGCTTATCGTCTAGCAGCAATGAAAGTAGTAATTCATCATCAAACTGCACCGGCGGGCTCCTGTGAGTGACGTTGTGCAAGTAATACAGCTTTTTCTTCGTCAGACATATTTCGTAGCTTCAAACGCGCCTTAGCAATTGCTTCTAGTTTGGCTTTGTTGTCACTATTAGCCAGTAAAAATTGCGATAAATCAGAAGGCGTTGGATTTTCAAACACAATGCCTGGCGGTAATACAATGTTGACTTGTTGGCTTAAAGCCGCTGCGATTTTAATCGCAATTAACGAATGGCCACCTAAAGCAAAAAAATCATCATTAATGCCAATTGGTTTACGGGTTAATTTGTCTTGCCAAATTTCACAGACGAGTGTTTCTAGCGCGCTTTGAGGTGCTACAAATTCCGTGTTATTAGTCTGAATGACACAGGTATCAATCTTGGCTAAATCTATCTTTCCCGACGCCAATAATGGAATACCGGTAATAAAACGATACTGACTAGGACACATATAATCCGGTAATGCCGATGCCAGTGACTGTTTTAGACTTTGTTCAAGCAGTAGAAGATCAACCGTGCTCGAAGTTGTTTGTATGTAGGCAATTAAAACTTGGCTCGATTGGTCATCAACTTTAACCAACGCTTTTTTTACGTGTTGTTGTGCTTCAATGACGGAACAGATCGCATCCAATTCAACGCGAAAACCTCGTACCTTCACCTGTTGATCTTTACGAGCTAGAATTTCTAACTGACCGTTAATTGTAAAGCGCGCAATATCGCCCGTTAGATAAACTAAGTCGTCTTTGCCATTAATCATTAACGATTTAAAGCGTCGAGCAGTTTCAGACGGCAAATTCCAATAACCCATGGCTACTTGTTGACCAGAAATAGCCAACTCACCGATTGAGCCCGTTGAAACGGGTTCTAGGTTGTTGTTTACGAGTACAAGTGTGTTGCCCGATAACGGCCGCTGCAATAAAAATTGCGGGTTATCTTTGTTGTAACGGCCAATGGCTACGCCAACAGTGGTTTCTGTTGGGCCATAATGGTTGTAAATAGAAATCGCAGCATCACACTGGTGAATAGCATCAATTAGCGTCGCACTAGCTTTTTCGCCACCAAAGATTAAACCGCTGCTGGGTAGGTATTTAGGTATTGTGTTGGTATCGCCTATTAACGCCTGAAAATGCCCCGGTACGATTTTGAGAAATTCTATTGCATTACCCTGATGCTTAAATGATTCAATATAATTCGAGAAAGCAATTGCATTGGTGCGTGTTTGATCGGGTATTAAATTTACGCAACCGGCCTGTAACCACGCCGAAAAAATACAGGTATACGCGAGATCGGTACTCAACGATGAGGCTACCGCACAATGAACACCTTGTTTAAAACCTAACTGCTCAGCAATGGCGAAGGCGTAATTAGAAATCTGCTGACGACCGATGATAACGCCTTTGGGTTTACCCGTGGTTCCTGATGTATACAAAATATAAGCGGGAATATTGTTTGTAGGTCGATGAAAATCGTAGTCATCTCGTACAGAACTGGAATCACTCGCAAAATTCAGATTTTCATAGCTGATCATCTGATGATTAAAATCACCGATGCCCTGCTCCTGCGCTTTTAATCGTAAATATTCTATATCCGCAAAAGAATTAGCAATAATGCTCGCGTTCGTTTCTTGTAAAATAGATAAAATATTACTTTCTGGCTGTTTGATATCTACCACAATAAAAGCGCGATTTGCCATCCAGCTGGCGAGTTGGCAAATTAAGGTTTCTGCTTTTTGGCCTAATAAAATGGCAACCGGTGCTGATTGTTGCGAATTAGCATTTAAAGTCGTGTTGTTTAGCTGGTTTGCAAGAGTGTGTGCTTGATGAACAACCTCACCGTAAGTCCACTGCTTGTGACCTTCGATAATAGCGATGTGATTACTGTTACTTATTGCCGCAGATAATATTGCCTCTAAAACGTCGCCTTTGTACGAAGTTTGTCGGTTAATCCAAATATCATTCAATGACTGGTCAAGAGCAGACATGTAATTGACATTATTTAAGCTAAATTGTTTATCTTTAGAGGTAAATAAGTATTGCTGCAAGATTGATTTAAATTGATCCGCCAACAGCGTCGCAGCTAATTCGTTAATTCTGTTATTGATGGTAACAGTAATTGACAACTCGCCAGAAACCGACGCTGACACGGTTAATTTAAGCGCAATCTGCTCGGGTGGTTCCAAAGTTGACGGCGTAGGTTTAAAACTAATTCTTGATGTATTTTTTTTAGATTGAGCATTTTCACTTGAATTACTATCAGCAATAATATTACAAGAATTTTTAAATTCGTAGGCAACATTGGCAAATTGTAAGCAGCTGTTTGGCAGTGCTTCAATATATTCGGAACTTAATTCATACTCGTGCAATGCGTTATCGATATAATCTTGAAAAGATTGTTCGGCAGTTAATACAAAATGAAAAGGCGCTAATCTAGCAAAGCAACCCATAGAAGTAGACATCTCGTCATATTCATGGCGAGCATCGTAATATTCAACCATAGTAATGCTATCGCTGCCGCTGTGGTCACAAAGCAGTTTTGACCATAAAAGCTTACAAACAACGGCGAGTTCATCATTGGTAAGATTTATTCCATCGGGCAGTGCCACTGTTGTAGAGTGTTGGTGATAAGTTTTTATACTGTTTAACGTTTCATCAAATGTTTCGAGATGAGATAAACTTATCGGCGCAGCGTCTGCATATTTTGCCCAATATTGTTTCGCTTCAAAATTATCTTCATCGTTTTCTAAATCATTAAGCCACTGTGTGAACTCCGAATACTGAATGGTAGATTCACCCAATAAATCTTCAAAAAAATTGTTTTCATCATGATTTTTGCTTAAATCGTCACTAACTAAGCTGTTGTAAATTACCTGTAATTGATGGCAAAAAAGAGATTCACTGGTTTCGTCGAATAAAACATTTAACACTTTAAACATTAAAGAATGTTGGTCTTCAGAGCGCTTTTGCAGATACCAATGTTTAGGCAATAACTCATCGCCTTCACAATAATCTTTGAGCACTACGTTGGATTCTGCTAAGTATTCAACCACCGGTATTGTTAAATCAACATCGTCAACTAACTGTGCTCGCAGAATGTCATTAAATTTAATGATCTTTTCGAGTGCTTGTTTTAAAAGATCAACGTCTGCAAGGCCATTAATTACAACAGTAACAATTCGGCTGTCACTGCTCAAAGTCAGTTGCTTTTGAATGGTATTCAAAGAAAAAATCATAGCAAAAATTCCTAGTTAAAGACCAACTGTCGGCGGTGACCAAACGTCGGATTGTTCATACATATCGGCCATAGCTACCGCGATTTTGCGAGGTCCTTTAAAAGGGTCTCTGGCATGGGCAATTAGCATATTGTCAACCATTAGAACGTCTCCAGCCTGCCACGACGGTCGAATTGCGTTGACTTCGTATAATTCGCCAATTACCGCCATTTCTTCGTCAGAAATAACCGAACCATCACCGTAATAGACATTTCTCGGTAGTTGGTCTTGGTCGACTAAAGCCACAAGATCTTGTCGTACCTCAGGCTCTAAACACGCGGGATGGTGTAATTGAACTTGATTGAAAAAACTAAATTCTTGAGTTATTGGATGTTTAATAATTCCGGGGGAACGTTGACTTATTTGTAAGCCTTTATTGTTCTGCAACCATTGCCACTGAATTTTTGATGTCTCACAAATGGTTTCTACCTGTTGTTTTGAATCGGTTTTAAAGAAGTCCTGCCAGCTTACGTCTACGCCGGGTAAAAAGGTGCGTGCATACAGTAAGCCGTTATTGAGCAGTTTATATTTGATATTCTCAGGTAATTGTTGATACACAAGACGGCAATCAACTATGGGTGTGGCACCACCTTCGGTGGCGACAATTTCTGAGAAAAACCATTGTTTACGCGGCCAGCGGCTCATGTGTGAGCTTTCGTTATGGAATAAAATCATTCGATCATCAGGGTATGGCGTCGAACGATAAATATTTTTGCCGCCCTCTTTCTTAGGTAAATCACCATATTTACCAAATAATTGAGGATGCATAGACTCTACAAATTGCTCGAAATCTACTGGCGTTTGTAAACCAAAATTTCTAAATAATACCGCACCATGACTCAGCAATTTTTCATGGATAGTATCAATATATTCCTTTACCCAAACAGTTGAATTAATGTCTGAATTATTACAAAGAAAGACGTAAGGTAATGCATCACTACCGCTGGATGAACGTACCCAGCGCCCAAACGTTACCCGGTTTTTGTCGTCGACAAGGCTTTTTTCATGAGTATCGCACTGTTCTATAATAAGATTGTTATCTAGTGCCGAGTTGTCTTTTTTTGATTTTAGATATTTTAATTTACTTAATTTATTTTTCTTAGAGTCGACACGCTCAATTTTTGTAGGCTTCAGATCACTCAGTGACGCAATTTTTTGATTGGGATTACGGGTTAAGGTATTCAAAATCTCACTCAACTGTGTGGCGTAATGGTTAATGGTAATGTCGTCGAATATTGAGCAGTCATAAACCCATTGAAGTTCGCATTGTTTATCGAGATTAATAAATACCGATAAATCAAAACGAGCTGTTTGATTGCTGTTTGGCAAAACCGATACTGATAAATCTGGCAAATGAATATCTGCCGCTGGCGTGTTTTGCATTACCAATAAGAATTTTATTAACGCACTTCTGTCGCTGCTGTTATTCGCTCGGTAGTGCTCAATGACTTTTTCATAGGGTTGCTGCTGAAATTCGTTTACTTCAAGGAAATGTTCTTTTTCATGCGATACTATTTCTGCGAATGTGGAGTGTTCATCAACCGATAATCGCAAAGGTAATAAGTTAATGAAAAAACCGACCAAAGGTTCTAGATCTGGCGAAGGTCTGTTGGCGAAATCTGTTCCTATGACTACATCATTTGCGCTAACGAGCCTTGCTAACCATACTCTAAATATTGCAGACAGCACTATAAACTCACTGGTATTTTGAGCTCTAGCAAAAGATTTAATGACCGCCGTTTGCTCTTGGGATAGCAGCACGTTAAGGCGTTTTGCCAACCCATTTTTTCTCACCTGACCTGATGAATTTTGTGGCCATTGGAAGTTTTTATAATTTTTGAGTTGCTGTTGCCAAAATTCATCTAATTGTTCGCCGTAGCTTTTTGTGAACTGTTTGTGTTGCCAAATGCTATAGTCTTTATATTGTATCGTTAAATTCGGCAGTACAAACTGTTCCTGATTAGAGTCTTTCGTGTAGCTGCTGTAGATTTTGGTAAATTCTGCCACCAGGTTATTCATCGACCACTCATCGGTAATAATATGGTGAATAATAAAAATTAAATAATATTGACTTGGTGAGGATTCAATTAAATACACATTGAATGGCAGTTGTGTTTGCAAATCAAATCTTTGTTTTAGCAGTTCATTACGTAAATTTTCAACGTCTGTATCTGTACAACCAGTTATTTTTTGTGTGGTAAACGGTAGTGCCGTTGTGTCATCAATTACTTGCTCTAAATGCTCGCCGATAAGTTCAAAGCGCGTTCTTAAACTTTCATGACGATCAAAAATAGATTTAATGGCAAGATTAACGGCTTCAAGGTTAACGGCACCTTTCAGCTTAACCGCTAGGCTCATATTGTATGCAGCGGGCGTAAACTGCTCGGCCAACCATAAGCGATATTGCTGCGTTGATACCGGCGCACGTTTAGCGAAAGACGCTTCTATTTTCACCAAGCCAGAGATAGATGTGTGTGTCGATTCCGCTGTAGTTAATTTGGCATCACACAAATTTGATAATTGGCCTATGGTGGCATTATCAAAAAATTGCCTTAAATTAATTGGGTTTTCAAAATTAAAATGGGTGTTAATTCTGGCAAGTGCTTGTGATGCCAATAATGAATGACCGCCCAACTCAAAAAAGTTATCGGTGTTTCTTAATTCAACATCGGTATAATTTGGAAACAGTAATTCCTGCCAAGTGTTTAAAACTATTCCTTGAGTTTGTGAGCAGTCGGCGTTGATATTTTGCTGCGTTTCTTTAGTGGTGTCATTAATGTCTATTCCAGCAAGGGCTAACCGATCAATTTTACCGTTGGTATTTAAAGGTAGATTCTCCAGCACGGTAAAACATTGAGGTACCATATAAGTTGGAATTAGCGCTTTCAGTTGTGCAACGATTAGATCTTTTTTCGCGAAATCTGTGCGTTGTGTATCTTCTACTAGTTGTATAAAAGCCGCTAAATAGGCATGTTCATCGGTGTCTTTCAGTATCACAGCTGCTTGTTGTATACCTGAAATAGACTCTAGCGCGTTTTCAATTTCGCCCAGCTCTATGCGATAACCACGTAATTTAATTTGCGAATCGGTGCGACTAACAAACTGTAAATCACCGTTGTTGTTGTATCGAACACGATCGCCGGTTTGATAAAACCGAGTGGCTAGGTGTTTGTATTTTTCTAAGTGAACGAATTTCTCGCGTGTTAGCTGTTCTTGTCCCGCATATCCTTTTGCTAACCCGTGACCACCAATAAAGAGTTCACCCACCGCACCTACCGGCACCTGATTATGGTTTGAATCTAAAACCAAGCACTGAGTATTTAAAATGGGTTTGCCTATGGCAACATTGCCACTGTAATGCGAAAAATGATTGGACACTTGATAACAGGTAGACCAGATTGTGGTTTCCGTTGGCCCATAAACGTTAAACACTGTTTTAGTGTGGTTTTGAATACGCCGAGCAAGCGATTCACTTAAGGCTTCGCCACCGCAAATTGCGGTAACCTGAGATAACAATGTTGGAGTTTTTGCCGCGGTTACTTGCTCAAGTAATAACTTCCAACCGGATGGTGTAGCCTGTACTAAATTAACGCCGTATTTAGCGATTAAGTCACTTAATTCGGAGACACGCTGCGCTTCGCTGGCAAGCACTACCGTTGCACCATGTACCAAGGGTAACCACAGTTCTAAACCGGCAATATCGAAAGTAATGGTGGTAGATGCCAAACACACATCGGTATCATTTAGCTGGAAAATATTCTGCATTGCCTGCAAGAAATTATTAAGCGGATCAAACTCAATCAGTACGCCTTTGGGTTTACCCGTTGATCCCGATGTATACAAACTGTAGGCGAGCGGATTTTGACCGGGAAGCGCTTGCTGCGTTAGGTAGTCGAGTTCTTCAGGTGTAGTAACGGTGTTTTTAAGAACCTTATCGACATTAACTGTTATCCCGCTGAAGCCATCAATGTTGGTTGTATTGCTTACGATACAAACAGAGGCGCGACAAGATTCAATAATTAATTGATTTCTATCTTTAGGGTGATTTGGGTCTATTGGAACATAGGCTTTTCCTGCCAACCAACAAGCCAACAAGCTAATGGGTAGACTGCGGTCACGTTCTAAACAAATAATAACCGCGTTGTTTTCTGGCTGAATATCGGATTGTTCGAGCCGGGAATTTATTTCGGCCGATAATGACCAAGCACCTAGTAATAAATTTTGGTAACTAAGACTACCAAACTGATCAATAATTGCCGTTTTATGTTTTTGCTTAATACCTTGAGTGATAATGTCTCGAACAGCATTTATAGATACTTCACCTTGCGTTGTATTGGTAACGTTTAGAAGTTGTTGATTGTTTTCGGTGATGTCATCAAATTCTGCTAATTTTTTGGCTGTTGCATGTAAAGACTCTTTTGATTCATTCAACAACCACTGTAACGATAGACTAAAATAATCCTGTAGATTTTTGATAGTCGCTTTGCTAAAACACTCTGCTTTATATTCCCATTCAAGCTGATAAGTTCTTTGTTGTGGCGCACGAGTTTCAGTCACATCTAATGTTAATTCAAATTTAGCAATAGACTGCCCGAAATGATTGCGATCAATGGTTACCGATTCATTATCTATGGACTCAGTTTTATTAAAATTACTGTGCTGAAAGTTAAACAACACGTTAAATAACGGTGTTTTAGTGGTGTCTCTGTGTTGTTCTAATTCTTTTACCAAACACTCAAAAGGTACGTTTTGATGATTTAATGCTGCCTGAACATTTTCTTGACTAGTGGTAATAAATTCGCTTGCCGATTGTTCGGGTTTTAAATCAAAAGGAATTACCAGTGTGTTGATAAACAATCCAATAATATCGTTTAAATCAGGATGAACCCGACCACTTACAGGTAGACCAATTCGAAATTGAGACTGCTGACAAACACGATACAGGGCAAGCGCAAAACTCGATAACAATAAATTAGACGCCGTTAAGCCTTGAGTTTGAGTCAATAAATACTCATCGAGCTGGCGACACAAATCGTTAGAAAGTTGCGCGGTAAATAAACCACTATGATGTCTTGCATCACTAAGATTGGGTGTGCCGGTTACCGATGTGTCATTGGGTAAATTTAAATAAGAAGGCGTTGTTGCTAAAAAAGATTGCCAAAAATGGATGTCGTCACTAAACGATTGCTGCCTTTGCCAGATTGCGTAGTCGGAATACTGAACACGAGCTGCTTTTACATTGTCCGCTGGTAATTCGCTAATCCATTCATTGTTTTGTGTATTCTTATCTTCACAGTAATGTGTGTAATGCGCAATGGCTTGTTCGGTAAACAAACGCATAGACCAACCGTCGGTAATAATGTGATGAAGCTTGAGCAACAAAATTGACTCGTCTTGTTGTTCAATAATCGCCGCTCTTAATAAAGGTGGTTGGTCAAGACAAAAGCCGTGTTCAGTCCAGATTTTTGCCGTGTCTATTGAGGGTAATATTTCGATCGAAAAATGATTGACTGCGGTAAAACCGTCAATAACGAAGGCGCGATATTGTCCGGCCGATTGTTTAAATCCCATGCGAAAGGATTCGTGCTCAAAGATAAGGTGTTTAAGTGTGCGCTCAATTGCTTGCTGATTAATTTTTTGTGCAAAGCATAAAGCCACATTAAGGTGATAGCTGTTGTCACCGCCGTTAAAATCTTCTAACCAGGCGATTCTCTCTTGTGAGAGTGATAACGGAAATGAATTTAAATCTTTTTCGACAATACTTATGTCAGTAGCTGTTTTTTCAGAATCAATTTTTTCAAAACCGTTCTTCTTAACAACACCTTCACTTACTGTTAAATCTTTGCTATTAACATCATCGCTAGGATTATTGGGCAGTAGTTTTGAAATCGATTTTTTCTTAAAAAATTCTTTCGGCGTTAGCTTTATTCCCGATTTTCTCGCCAGAGCAATAACCTGTAGGCTTAAAATAGAATCGCCGCCCACGCGGAAAAAATCATCGTGAATGGTTAGATCGTCCCGTTGCAGAACTTTACGCCAAATCGATAAAAGTTGCTGTTGGTCTTCAGTAACCACAACGGCAGTCACAATAGCGTTTTGTTTGCCGTTGTTATCGAGAATGTTTTGCTGAACATTGTTTAATTTTTGAGAAGATTCAAGATAATCGTTGATAAGTTTTTTACGATCAATTTTGCCGCTAGCTAAGAGCGGAAATTGCTCTAAAATTCGTAATGTCTCAGGCACCGCATAATTTGGTAGTTGTTGCTCTAACGATTGAGTAATCTGTTCGATGTATTTTTCAGTATTTTGTTTTTGAGAGATTTCCCCGGTGATAAACGCAACCAAGCGATTGACTGGTTGATCATCAACGTTACCGATGAATAATGCTACGGCGTTTGATATTCCTTCAAAAGCTTCTAGCTTCTGTTCGATTTCATTCAGTTCTACACGATTACCGCGTATTTTCACCTGATTATCGTTGCGGCCAATATATTCAATGTTACCCAGCTTATTTATACGTACTTGATCAGAGGTTTTATACACGCGAAGGTGTTCACCCAAAATGTCAACTTCGATAAAACTGTGATCGGTTGCTGTAGGGTCATCGTGATATCCATCTGCCAAGGCGTCACCGGCAATTGCCAATTCGCCAATACAGCCCGGTACGGTGAGCTGATTATACTCGTTTAAAATCAACGCCCGATATCCCTTGAGTGGTTTACCAATATCAATGCAGCCTTGGGATCGATAGCGAGCAATATCGTTGAGTGTTACAAAATTAATCAAAGCGCCAACGGTTGTTTCTGTGGGGCCATAATGGTTAATTAATTGGCATTGTGGGTTTATTTTTAACAGCGTTTCGGCGGTGTCTGCCGATAATGACTCACCACCGCATACCCAGTAGTAGCTTGGCGACATTAACTCAAGAACCGGTGTAAACGCTTTAACGTGCGATGGTGTTAATTTAATAACGTCTACCGGGTTTTGTTGTAACTTCTTGGCCAACAGCATTGGGTCGTTAATAAGATCCGTGGCAAACCACCGCAAACAATGCCCATTAAGTAATGCACCAAATACGGCGGTATGACCGAGGTCGGTTGCTAAAGAAGAGACACTGGTTAATTGACTGCTATTGGGCAAATTTAACGCGTTGTTAATGGCGCTAGTATAGGTTGACAATGCCCTGTGACTAATGGCGACAGCTTTAGGCTTACCAGTTGAACCGGAGGTAAAAATATAATAAGCAACCGATAAATTTGGGGGAAATGTTAAAATATTAGCTGAAGCGTTACTGTTGAACTGTTTTGATAACTTTTCAATGGCGAGTATATCGTTTTCTAAGGCAATAGAAATGTCGGCAACGTAACCCGTATTATCATCGTTAAAATAATGGCAGTCTGTATTACAGTTGTGCAAGACGCATTTTGGTTTAATAATGGCTAAAAGCTCGTTAATTCTACGATTGGGCCACTGGGCATCGAGCGCAACGTAACTTGCACCTAACTTCCACGCTGCAATAACGGCAATAATTTGCCAATAAGCACGATCACTAACGAATGCTATGCAGTCGTTTTGGTTAATACCTTGTTGCTGTAACACACCGGCCAATAAATTCGCTTGTTGATCGAACTCTGCGTAAGTGAATATTGTTTGCTCCGCTTCATCTTGCCAAATTAATGCAGGTGCGCTGGGTGTTTGGTGAACCCAATGATGATAAGCATTAAATGCCGATGAAATACCGTTATTGGCAATTTCAGAATTGTTGCTAATTGCTTTTACGTTGTTAAATCTTGTGTTTGATGACTTGTATTGGTTAATAACGGACGGTGGTAGCCAGTTCTGTAAATTCAGGTCTATATCATTGTTGAGTTGAAGTAATAGCGCTTCATAATCAACAAGCATTTGCGTAACAGTCGATTCGCGATAGAGTTTGGGATCAAATTCTAAACGTAATTTTACGTCTCCGTTAATAAGTTCTTCTACGCGCAACGTTAATTCAAAACGCGCTTCTTGGGTTTTGCTGAGTATGGGTGTTAGTGATGCGCCATGAATAGACGGTAATTCTGAAGACGGCAAATCAACGTAGACAAACAGTACTTGAAACAATGAGTGGTAAGTAGAAGCACGATCGATATTGAGTGCATCGAGTAAACGATAAAACGGATATTCTTTGTAATCGTATGCGTTTTTAACAGTGTTTTTAACGCTATTAAGGGATGTTAAAAATGGACTGTCGTGAGTAAATTGATCACGCAATACCAGTGTGTTAACAAACATGCCCACAAGGTTTTGCAGTTCTGGCCTATCACGTAAAGCCACCGAGGTGCCCACGTTAATATCGTAGCTGTTGGTGTATTTGCATAACAACCATTTAAACGCAGTTAACAACCAGTGGTAGGGTGTGGCGTTGTGTTGCTGAGTAATATGCGTGAGTTTCTCGAAAAACTGTTTTGATAGGGTTACGTCGACTTCAAAAATATCGGAATCGCTAAGATTATTCGACGGCGCAAAATCTCTAGGTAAAGGTAAGGATAATTGGCAGTTTTGTAGGTGTTTTTGCCAGTAGTCTAACTGAAGTTGCGCATCACTTCCGGCTAACCACTGTTCTTGCCAAATTGCGTAATCTTTGTACGTGGGTAATTCTGTGTTTGTATTCTCGGGTATGTTCTTGGCTAAAACCTGAGTATTTTGTTCGGGTGTATTAGCAGTGTTCTGCAAAAGTTGATCGTAAATTTCACACAAGCGCCCTATCATAATTCCTTCAGACCAAGCGTCAAAAGCAATGTGATGCACGGTAATCGAGAACATCCAGGTTGAGCAATTAAATTGGTTTAGAAAAAACGCAATTGGCGCTTTGGATGATAATTCAAAAGGGATTAATTTCTGCTTGTTGATAATATCGTTTACACGTTGTTGATTTTCTTCATAGGCATAATCAATGCGTTGAAAGTGCCAAACCTCATTGAAAACTGATTCGGGATTGGGTAATAGTGTTTGAATGGGCTTACCGGTTTCGGTATCTCTCAGGTAAATTGTGTAGAAAATTTCATTTTCAATAAAAAACAATTCTAAAGCACGTTTAAAAATCTCAAGATTTAAATCACCTTTAATCAATAAATTAGAATTTAAATTGTATGAGGTTCTTAGGAATTGTGAACCGTCTTCGTCGGCAAGTGTTTGTATAAACCACAAGCTCGACTGTGCAGCACTTAAGGGAATGTTAAGCTGTGTGTTGGCGGAATTACCAACAATTGGTAGCTGCCAAGAATTAATGCCCTGCTCTGCCAATTTTGCTCGAAATACTTGTTGCTTTTCATTAGGTAACGATTGCAGGCGTTGTGCTAACAAACATTTCTTTTGCCAATCTGTGGTGTTTTGTATTGAAAAATTATTCGATACATTTGCTTGAAGTGAGCTTTTTTGAGTCATGATTTATTCAAGCTCCGAAAGTAATTGGTCCATAATATCCAAGTCACCAGCTTGTTTTGTTTGTAGGATTTCTACCGTACAAGCAAGATGCTGAATGGTTGGTTCTTCAAATAAATCGGCAAGGTCAATTTTAACGCCGAAGGTGTGATTTACTTTTGCTTGTAATTGCATGGCAATTAATGAGTGGCCGCCTAGCTGAAAAAAGTTATCCGTAATACCAAATTCAGGTATCGATAACTCGTTCATGTCTGCGAAGAGTAGATCTCGCCACAAGTCATACAGAATAAACTCGGTATTTGTTTTGGGTGCAATAACGTTAGAAGCTAAAAATGTAGGTTTTATTTCGGCCTTGGGTAGTGCCTTGCGGTCAATTTTACCGTTAGCATTTAATGGCATCTTATCTAAACGCGTAAACACGCTTGGCTGCATATAGTGTGGCAAATGAGTTTTTGATAATTCACTTAATTGACGTATTAGTGACGTATCATCTTTATGATCTTGCGGGCCGCGGGAATTGTTACTTAACGTGGTAAAGAAAGCGACCAAGCGTTCTGAGGGTTGGTCACCCTGCACTATCACCGTGACCTGCTCAACATCGTCATTCATCAATAATACGTTTTCGATTTCACACAATTCTATGCGGTGTCCTCGTATTTTTACTTGAAAATCACCCCGGCCCATAAAGTCTAGAACGTATCCGCTGGTGCAATTGTTGCTGGTAATCAAACGTGCAAGATCACCGGTTTTATACATAATATTCGAGCGATGCTGCGATAAATTTTGGGTATTGTTAGGTACAAATGCGTTGCGTGTTAAATCGTCACGTAAGTAATACCCTTCACCCACGCCATCGCCGGCAATGTATAAATTACCCACGCAACCCACGGGTACGGGTTTTAAGTGTTCATCAAGCAGATAGCACTGTGTGTTAGCGATGGGCTCGCCAATAATGGTTGTGCCGCTTGGCCCGGTGTATTGCCATTTTTCAGATAAAGCTTGTGACGTAGACCAGATGGTCGTTTCTGTTGGCCCATACACGTTATAAATAGAACTGTTCGCAGGCAATGCACGAGTAAGTTTTTTACCTAATTCGGGTATTAACGCTTCGCCACCACAGAGCAAGGTAAACGGTGCTAAATTAGAGAGTTCACCGGTTGCAAATAACGCAGACCAGGTTGCCGGTGTGGCCTGTATTAAATTGCATTGGTGAGCTTTAATTAAAGCAATAATATCAACTGGTTGTTTACGTTGAGCATCATCGGCCAGTACCACTTCACCGCCGTGCATAAGCGGCAGCCATATTTCTAAGCCCGATATATCAAAACCCAAGGTGGTAATTGCAAGGGATTTGGTTGTATTGCTAACGTTAAAGCGCTTGCCCATATCCAACAAGAAATTACACAGCGCTAAATGACTAATACTAACGCCTTTGGGTTTACCCGTAGAGCCAGACGTATAAAGAATGTAGGCTAATGGTTTATTGGTATTGTGTGCACAATCTGTTGCGATTGATGAACCATTAATAGTAAGTATTTTTTCAGCATCTATTAAGGCCTCATCGTATAAGAGTATATTTGAAGCAAATTGATCTTCAAACGACGGCGCAAAAAATTCGTTGGTTATTATGATGTCTGCTTGTGCAGATTCAAGAATTAACGCTCTTCTTGCCGAAGGCTGATCGGGATCAATAGGTAGATAAATGTGTCCGGATTTTAACACAGCCAATAGCGCACAAATCAAACTGGATTCGCGCGGTAAACAAACGGCAACTATTTTTTGTGTGTCAGTCGGGCCTATTTTATCGCCAATTAATTTAGCCAATTTTGCCGAACGCCGAGACAGTGTTTGGTAAGTTATTATCTCGGAATTTGATGTATTGTCGGTAATGGCAATGTTGTTAGGTTGAGCCAAGGCCTTGGTCTCAAAAAAATCGACAAAATTTAATGCCGGTTTATGCGCAGGATTTTTTTCTAGCCATGGGTTATGGGTATTGTTGTAACCTTGCCATATATTGAGGTCTTTATCGGTCACAAAATTTATATCAGCCAGAGGTTTTTGCGCCGAGCTTACGATTTGCTGTAATAAATGTACATACAGGTCACTGATTTTTTGTACGCCTAAAGCATTGTAGATATCCGTTTTGTATAACCAATGCAATTTGGTGTTTTCGGCATTACCGGGGGCTACCGTGAAGGTAATTGGATAATGCGTAAATTCACGACTGCTTTCAACTTCTAGTGATAAGTTTATGTCGTTAGCATTAAATTCCGACGTTGGAAAATTCTCAAACACCATTAAATTTTCAAACAACGGTTGACCATGGGCTACGGCAGACAATTTTTGAATGTTGGCCAAAGACGAGTGTTCATGCTCTCGCAGCCGCACATTTTGATCTTGAATATATGTCAACCATTGGCCCACGGCCTCGTTACCTTGCCATTGCAAGACCATTGGTAAGGTATTAATAAACATACCAATAATTGTATCAACCTGACTAAGTTCTGCCGGTCGACCGGCTGTGGTTAAGCCCAAAACCACCTGCCAGGGGGTATCGTCTTCTGTGTTTAAACTTTCTTGGCGATCAAAATATGCCAATAACAAGGCCCAAGCACTTTGATAGAGAGTATTTAACGTTAGATGATTTTCCGCCGCAAAGGCCTCTATGGTTTTTACCCAATTTTTAGGTAAAACCGTTTCATGACAGGCAAAGGCAGAGTCGTTTGCGTTCGTTGCATGTTTTAATTCATCAGCCGATGGTTGAGATTCTTGTACCGTTATTTTTTTAGTGGTTAAAGGCAAACTTGTTGAGCGAGAAATAGCTCCTAATTGCTCCCGCCAATAGTGATCATCTGTATTTCGTCGTGAGTCTATCCAGCGAATGTATTCTTTAAAACTTGTCGCCGGTTGACTTAATAATTGAACATAACCACTGTTATCGTTTGATTGTAATAAACAACGATAAGTATTCAGCACTTCGGTTATCAGTTGCATCGCGCACCAACCATCCAATTGTACGTGATGATGTGTCCAAATTAATTTGTAACTACACGCAGCGGTTTTAACCAAATGTAAACGCATTACAGGCGCACTTGACAAATCGAACTGGGTATTAATGTCGTTATTTTTAAGTGTATTCAAATAGAGACTTGAGCTTGCTTCTGAGTGGTGCTCCAAATCGGTGAGCTTAATATTTAAGGCAACCGAGTTATAGACTAGATGCACGGGTTTACCATCGTGCAACTGAATAAAGGCGCTACGTAATATATCGTGACGATTAAACACGAGATCCCAACTTTGTTGGAATAAATCGAGATTAAGATTACCTTGAATATCGACACACACTTGATCAACATAAACGGCGGCACGTTTCTCTAGTAACGTGTGTAAATAAATACCCGATTGTACGGGCGATAACGGGTAGATATCTTGAATATCTTGCCACGTAACCTTTTCTGAAAGCTCATCTAAATCTGCTTGAGTGGCACGCAGCAACGGAAAATCGGAAGGAGTTTTTGTAGGCAGTGCGTGACAACAATGCTCGATAATTGCACGTAAATTGCGATCAAAGACACATAATGTGTTCTCAATATCCCTATCGGACAACAAGGCTTGGCTGTAACGCCAGCGTAGTTGCAAAATACTATTTTTAACTTCAATGTTTAATTCTAACCACGAGCTTGCGTAGTTTTGGTCGTCAAATAATTTACCCGTTGTTGCGGTTAAATTTGGTTTTACGTGTTCTTGGTTTGCCGCATTTGCATCGCTATCCAAATCAAGATTGCCGTAGTAATTAAACGTGACTTTGGGACGCGGAAAATCAGTAAGTTGTCCGTGTAAATATCCTAAAGAATAATCTAAGCTTTGGTTATTAGCGGTTCTTAGGTTTTCTTTCGTCGACTTTATAAGCTGATCGAGATGATGTTTTTCTGTGCTGATATTCTCGCCCAGAGTAATTACTACCGGAAACACCCGGGTAAACCAACCGACGGTACGGCTGATATCCAAAATATCGCCGTGCTCGGTACACAGGTCTTGCCGACCATGGGATTCTAATTCTATCCACAATTGCTGGTCTTTATTTAAGGTTAACGCCAGTGCTGTTAACAAAATATCTTGTACTTGTAACCCGTAGGCGCTTAAACCTTTTTCTAATAGCAACTGGGTTGTGTTTTTGTCCAACTCATAAACCACCTCTTTTTGCACACTAAATGTAAGCATGTTACGAAGCTGTTCTGTGCTTAATTGAGTGTTGGGTACTTGTACTGGTAAAAGATCGGCGAAATTATCGGATATTCCTATGTTTGCTGAGCGTTTTTTAAGGATCTGCCAATAGTCAAGATTAGAAGACTTACTAGAAAGTACGTTTACCCATTCTTGGTAGCTCGCCGATTTTGCCGGAAGCGTTTGTTCGATTGTGTATTGCGTATTATTGCTGCGTGCTTGCAATCGTGCGCTGTAAATTTGATAAAAATCTTCAATTAAAATACGCCAAGAAATCGCATCTACTAACCAATGGTGGGCAATAAAAATCAGCTGATTATTAAATGCATCCGGTGTTTGTAGGTAAATACATTTAAACACCCTGCCCTCGCACAAGTTTAACGAGGCGTGTTGTTGGTCGAGAATATGATTGATGGCTTGATCTACCGAAATGCCGTTTGTGTTTGGCTCGATAGCAAAGACTTCTAAGACGCTAGTGTTTGCGTAATCTTCTACCGTGCGCACAAATTGCCACTGAGATTTATCGTCGTAAACAACCCGTAACATATCGTGATATATTGCCAGATCGTGCAAAGCATCTTGCATATCGGGTATTGAAAAATTATCGGTAAATTCAAGGGCAACAGCCATGTTCCAATGATGACTGTTAGGCTGTTTCTGCTGAATAAAATCGTATTGAATAGGACTTATTTTTACAGAGCCGTGTATGGGTTCGTAATTGTTTTGAACCTCTTTAATAATCTCAACATGTTTTGCTAAACGACAAATGGTTTGGTGTTCGAATACTTGCGAAGGCGTAATTTTTAATCCCAATTCTTTTAGTTTTGCCGTTAATTGCAAACACTGAATAGAATCGCCACCCAACGCAAAAAAGTTATCGGTGATACCAAAGTCTTGGCGATTTAAAAGTTGCTGCCAAGCACTTAAAAGCGTTGCTTCAATGTGGTTATTGGCTGGAACCAAATTGTCGGATGTTTTCCAATTGGGTTCTGGTAATTGTTTACGATCGACCTTGCCGTTGGCATTGTGCGGTAAATCAGCCAACACAATAAACTGGTTGGGTACCATATATTCCGGTAGAGATTGCAATAAATGGTTGCGCCATTGAAACGTTAACTCGTCGATAACCGTGCCGTAAAGCGCATTTGAATCTTTGTCGAGCGATAAATCGCCGTTGTTTGCGTAATCACTTAAATTAATCGAATCGCACACAACATAGGCAATAAGTTGCTGGTGATTAGTTTCACCTACCTCTGACGATTTAACACAGGCAACGGCTTGAGTTACCTTATCGAGTAGCTCTAATTGATATTCAATTTCACCGAGCTCTATACGATAACCTCTGAGTTTAATTTGAAAATCTTTTCGGCCTACATATTCTATTTCTCCAAAGGCGTTCATACGGCCAAGGTCACCCGTTAAATACAATTTACTTTGGTTTAGGCAGGTATCGATTGGCCAAGGATTATCAACAAAGCTCTTTTGAGTAAGTTCTTTATTATTTAAATAGCCCTTACCTACACCAATACCCGAAACACAAATTTCACCAATCACGCCATTGGGTACCGGGTTTAAGAACGTATCTAAAATATGTACCTGATTGTTGGCGGTGGCGCGGCCAATGGGCATAAGGCCGAGTTGTTGGTATTGAGTTAATGTATTAGGTGTAATTTTTGCCGTGGCCACATCGTCTGCGCATTCAGCGGGGCCGTAGGCATTTATTAACGGTATTTCACTGAAATGTTTAAACCATTGCTGAGCTAAATGTAAAGAAAGCGCTTCACCTGTGGGTAAACAATAACGAATATTTTGGCGAATAATTTCTTTAAAAGCAGAATCTGTTGTTGACTCAACTGTGGTTAAAACAGCGTGAATAAGACTGGGTACCCATTCCACAATCGATATACGATTATTGTCGATTTCGGGTATAAATCGGTCGGGGTTTTGACTGACACCATCGCCCAATATGCATACCTTTGCCCCAATTATTGCCGACGTTAATAGCTGCCACACAGAAATATCAAACGATTGCGAAGCTGTTTGAGCAATTACGCTGCTTTCATCTAAATTGAGTTCTGGAGCCTTAGACAGTATGTTGTTCAACATGCCCGCTTCTGTAACACAAGCCCCCTTGGGTTCTCCGGTAGAGCCCGAGGTGAAAATTACATAGGCTAAATCGTCCGAATTTTTATAATAATTAACAGATTCGTAAAAATCGCTGGTACCAGCTTGAGCAATCGACAACTTCGGTTGTTGCAGGAGCGTAATATCAGATACGTTTACCGTCGAATCCTTTGATAAGGCATACAACAACGCATCGTGTTGTTCATCAGTCTGTATGAGTATATGACGTAACTGACCTGCCTTAATAATTTGTAGATGTCGTGAACTTGGATGTTTTGGATCTAAGGGTAAGTAAGCTGCACCCAATTTAAAACAAGATAATACCTGTACAAAAAAATCGACGTTACGCTCACTCAACAGCGCAACAACACAACCTTGTAGCGGATTCTCACCGGAATGTGTGGCTAGAATTCCCTGGCAAAGAAATTCCGCTCGTTGATTTAGTTCGTTGTAGGTGTAGTGATGAGTAGAATGTTCTTGGCAATCTATTAACAGGGTTTGATCACCATGGGCGTGTAACTGGTCGTTAAATCTATGTAACCATGTTCGGTTAAAATCGATATTGAGTGTGGTCGGAGAAATTA
Source organism: Sessilibacter sp. MAH3 (assembly GCF_054658275.1). Lineage (NCBI taxonomy): Bacteria > Pseudomonadati > Pseudomonadota > Gammaproteobacteria > Cellvibrionales > Cellvibrionaceae > Sessilibacter > Sessilibacter sp. MAH3. The sequence goes on from NZ_BAAGIE010000026.1 coordinate 26,353, forward strand.
CTTTGGTGGCATCGAACTCAATTAAACTGACGGTCGAAAGTGGTTGGTCGATATCGCGGATAAAATCATGCAATATTTTTTCAAATGCATTTATAAATTGTTCTATCGTTGATCGATTAAACAGATCACTAGCATATTCAATAGAACCCTTCATTGAGTTTTCGAGTACATGCACATCCAGGGTAATATCAAACATCGCGGTTTCTGGTAAAAGATCAACCGCTTCAACCGCTAATCCTGGTAGCGAAAACTCTTGCAGAGCATTGCCATGCATAACATTAAGCATGGCTTGAAATATAGGCGAGAAGCTTTGTTGCCGTTCTGGATTAATGGCATCAACTAACTTTTCAAAGGGTACATCTTGATGTTGCCGAGCTTGGTTAAGTTTTTGGTTGGTTGTTAGCAACCAATTGCGAATATCGGTAATATCGTTTAGCTCGCTTTTAATGACCTGCGTATTAATAAAAAAGCCGATTAAATCTTGAGTTTGCCAATGTTGACGTTCTGCAACGGGAATACCAATACGAATATCCGATTGCCCAGTTAAGCCGTGTAATAACCACTGGTAGGCTGATAGCAACAGATTAAAAATGGTAACGTTGGCGCCTTTACTATTTAGGTCCGAGCATAGTGTGCTTAAAGATTTTTCACCTATCTTATGAAAATCAAAATGCACACGTTGACCACGATAACTTTGTTTATTGGGCCGTGGTTTATCTAGAGGCAAATTTAATAAAGGTTGTTCACCACCAATTTCATTCTGCCAATATTGAACTTGTTGCGTTAATACATCGTCGGTAAACGTTGAGTTGGCCCACTGTGCATAATCACTGTATTGAATGCTAAGAGGTTTAATGACGGTATTTAAATTAATGTCACGGTTCTCAATTAAGGCGCGGTAGGCTTGAGACAACTCATTTAATAAAATTCGTACCGACCAACCATCGGCAATAATGTGGTGAAGTACCACCGCCAAAATGGATTCATCTTCTGAAATTGAATATAGCTTAACCGCAAATAAAGCATCGTGCTCTAGGTTAAACGGAGTATTGGCAAAGTGTTTTAATTCATTTAATACGGTGTTGTTCGTTATTTCTATAGGATGAATATCGGTTACGTTATGTTTGGCATCAAAGGCGTAGGCATGACCTTGATCATCTTCCGCGAAATTAAGTCTTAGTACTTCGTGACGGTCAACAATAAATCGAACGGCTTTTAACAATAGGTTTGTATCTAAGTGTCCCGTTAATTTAACGGCAGAAGGCATATTGTAGGATGCCAGCGACGCGTTGCTTTTATCGAGTTGATATAAAAACCACAATCGTTGCTGGTTAAACGATAACGGAAGTTGTGTTCGATTTTTTATGGGTTGAATTGACGTTTTATAATCTACGGTACCGGTGTTATCACTGTCTAGCGTGTCAAGGAAGCCGCGTATGGTTGGGTTTTGGAAAATACATTTTAGATCAACATCGCGTTGCAACTGTTTACAAGCGCGTGCGGTAATTTGCGTTGCTAAAAGGGAATGACCGCCCAATTCAAAGAAATTGTCGGTGACGCCAAATTGAGTTATTCCAAGTACATCGCACCAAATTTGGTGGAGAAGCTGCTCTTGTTCTGTATTAGGAGCGATAATTTCATGCGTTATATTATCGGGCTTTGGCAGAGCTTTTTTATCAATTTTACCATTGGCGTTCAATGGCATTTTATCGAGAACAATAAACGTGCTCGGCACCATATAGCTGGGTAGTTTTTCGCTTGTCCACTGTTTAAGATTTGAGGCATTGGCGCTTTTATGTTGTACATAGGCAACCAAGCGTTTGGTATCGTTACAACCTTCAACAATAACCAACGCGCGCTCACAGTCTGGTAGCGCCTCAATACAGTTTTCTATTTCACCAACTTCAATTCGAAATCCACGAATTTTTACCTGCCCATCGATACGACCGTGATAACTGATTACTCCTTGACAGTTATACGAACCTAAATCACCCGTGCGATAAATATAAGTGCTGGAATTTTTAAAGGGATTTAACAAAAAACTTTGTTCGGTCAAATCGGCGCGACGGTGATAACCTCGGCCAACACCAATACCGGCCACATAAATTTCTCCCACCGCACCGACCGGTACCGGTTGTAAATGACTGTCTAAAACATAAAGCTCTAAATTTGCGGTAGCCCGACCGATGGGTAACGGATTAAATTCTGCATCACTAATGGTTTTAAGGGGATAAAACGCAACGTCGTCAGAGCATTCCGCAGGCCCATAAGCATTCATGAGAGGAATTTGTGGGTATTTACGCAGCCATTTTTTTGCAAGTTCCGGCGATAGCGCTTCGCCGGTTGACATTACCCAGCACAAGGATTGTAACGCGTTACTCGGTTGATCGAGTAACGATTGGATTAACGCCGGTACAATTTCTAAAATGGTTATTTTTTGCTTTTCAACAATTGCGGTTAACGCCGATGGATTGCGTACATCTTCGTCATCAACAATACAAATCTTAGCACCGAGAATGGGTGCCGTGAGTAATTGCCACACCGAAATATCAAAGGCTTGGGATGCTGTTTGGGCGATAACGTCTGATGAATCTAGTTGTAATTCGGGCAATTTCCCCAGCATATTATTAAGCATACCTTTATGCTCAATTAAAACGCCTTTGGGTTTACCGGTAGATCCCGAGGTGTAAATAACATAGGCTAAATTATTGCCTTTTAGGCTCGGCAGTATTAAAGGCTCCGAAGAGTTCAGATTACGTTGCTGCAAATGTGAGAAGTGCCATTGGCTAAATGTAACAGTCGATGACGAAAAATCGGCTGTTGTAAATGACCGGTTCTCATCCAACAAAATTAATGCAGCAGGTTGCGCCTCGGTTAATATATCGCAATGACGCTGTTTAGGATGCGCGGGATCGAGCGGTAAAAAAGCACAGCCTGCCTTTAGTATTCCTAATATTGTGCTTAAATAGTCTGCGCTGCGCTTGCCCAATACCGCAATAACACTTTCCGGCGGTAAGTTCGCCGCGAAAATGGAGTGTGCGATTTTACTGGATTGCTTGTCGATATACTCGTAGCTGTACGAATTGCCGTTGTGAATCAGCAGTGTTTCTTTGCTCTTGCTTAAAACCTGTTCTTGGACGCGTTGTAAATAACCGTATTCTAAAGACTTTTTGTCGATTAAATCGGCAGAATGTGCGTTTAACCCTTGTGTTAATGCATAAATTTCTTGCGCATTTAACAACGGAATTTCGCCCAGAGTAATTATATCTTCGCTGCAAATGTGTTGCGCAATAGAACACACAAGACGAGAAAATTGCTGAAGCATTCGTTGAGCAATGTCTTTATCGACGCGTTCACTGTGAATGCTCAGTTGTAAATGTACGGTTTTACCGGGAATAACGACAACGGTATAAGGATAATTTGTGTGGGTGCGATTGGTTGCCTCGCTAACCAAAAATTCGAGATTCTCCTGTTTTAAACCGGCATCAAAAGGCGCGTTTTCAAAAACAAATAAGGTATCAAACAGACCTCTTGCGGAGTCAATTTCACTGATTTTTTGAATGTCTGCTAGGGGAATCTGTTCGTATTCACGAATTAATAAATTATCCTCGAATAGATTTTTTAACCATGATGTTAATTCGCTATTTGAGTTTACATTCACTCTTAGTGGAATAGTATTGATAAATAGGCCAACGACATCCGACATGTCTGGAAGACTTGCCGGGCGCCCTGCTACTGTTACTCCAAACACTATATCGGAGGTTTGTGAATAGCGACTCAATAATAACGACCAAGCCCCTTGAATTAATGTATTGAGCGTAACCTGCGCGCTAGAAGCTGCTCGATTAAGAGTATCGGTGGTGTGTTCATCTAAGATCGTCACCAAATCTTCTACTGCATTGCTTTTATCGTTTGCGTTAGAAGTTAATAAGGGCACAAACGTTGGCTGATCAAAACCTGCAAGGCAATCGCGCCAAAAAGTTAGGCCTTTGTCCTTATCTTGTCGTTGCAACCATTGAATAAATTTTGAGTAAGGTACGGGTTTATGAATAGTTGGTGTATTAACCCGGCCAGAAATAATGTCTCGATAAGCCGATAAAAAATCCATCATAATTAATGAAAAGCACCAAGCATCCATTAAAATATGATGATAACTGCGTAAAAATTGATATTTATTACTGCTTAGTTTAATCAGCTTTACGCGCATCAACGGGGCTTTTGTAAATTCAAAGCCCGTCTCACGTTCAGATTTTAAGAGTTCATCCAGAGCTTCACGCTGGTTGGTTTCATTAAGATGTTGCCAGTCTAAAATTTCAACGGGAGAATTAATAGTCTTATGAACAACTTGTAGCGGTTGTTTTTGATTTTTCCAAACAAACGACGTGCGCAGCAGTTCATGTTTTTGGAACACGAAATCCCATGCTTGAATAAAAGCCTCAATATTAAGATTATCTATCTCCATCACATGACGGTACTGTAGCAAATAGATACCTGTACCTGGGTTCATTAAGCTATGAAACAGCAACCCTTCTTGCATTGGCGACAAGGGATATATTGATTCTATATTTTTAGCTTTGCTATTTGAGTCTTTAGATTCTGTCATGAGATTAATTAAGTTAGATAATTTTTAAAGGTCTTCTAGTAAACTAGAAAACTCGTCGTCGGTTAGATGAAAATCAGCCGCTTGAGGTTGGTCGTCTAGGTTGTTTTCAATAAACTGTTTGAATTCATTTAACGAACCTTTAAATAATTGAGATAACGCAATAATTTGTACTTCGCTAAAAATTGCCGGATTGTAGCTCCAATGAACCTGTAAACCGTCTTCTCGCGAGACCAAATTAAGATCCAGTTGTTGTGCGCGTAACGAAGTGTTAGCGCGACTGTTGTGTAGCGCGGCACCTTCTAATGTGTTACTGAGCGGATCTATAATTTGGTAATTTCGGCCAGCCGGCTGCGATATAAATTTGCCCAGGTAGTTAACTACCATAAAAGGTTCTTGATGATTTAACGGTGTGTGATTCCAGTGTGTACTATTAGCATGCAAATAGCGCCAAATTCCATAATCAATAGCATCGTTATTTGAAGGTAAGTTTAATTTCGTTTGCTCGATAAGCGGATTAGAATCGGTTGTGTTAACCGGTACCAGCACTGGATATCGGCAGGTAAACCAACCAACGGTAGAACTTAAATCTATATCGTTGTGTGTTGATTCTCGTCCATGATTTTCACATTCAATAACGGTGTAATTATTGAATGTGAATGATTTTTTTAATTCTGGGTTGTCATCAAACCAGAGCGTTAAAGCTTTACTGAGACTGGCTAACAAATAATGTTTTACTGTTAACCGCTCAGGAAGTTTTGTAGAAAGTAGAAAATCTTCACTAAATACTTGCTGATAATCCCGAGCATCGGCAACTAACGATCTAGTTACCGTTTGTGTATTGGTTAGCGTGTGTAAAACCGGGTTCCAGTGATTTGGAAGTTTTTGCAGCATGGTAGATCGTGTTTGAACTTCGGTTAGCCAATCATTAAATGTATTATCCACCACGTTGTTTATGTGTGATGTAGATTTATCCGTAAAGAAAAATTCGTCAAATTCTTCTAAGAGAATTCGCCAAGAAACGCCATCAATAACAAGGTGATGCGCAGTGAACAGAATTTTAGATTGCTCATTGCCGTCTGTTACTTGCAGCAGTTTAAACAACGGGCCGTAGGTAATATCCATTGTGGCCTGAAATCCCGTCAAAAAACCTTGATATTGCTGATTAGAAGAGTCTTGCCAATATTCTGTTGATAATGTTTGTACCGATGCAGTAATAAGTGAGTCTTCAACGGGGGCATAAAATTGAATCCAACGGTTGTTTTCGCAGGCAAATCGCGCTCTAAGTTGAGGATGTTTTATTAGTGTGAGCCGTACAAATTCTCGTAAACGATCATAGCTAATTACGGGTAAATCACAGATCAAAATACTTTGATTCCAGAAGTTTTCCCCCGTTGGAAATTGATTAAAAAACCACGACTGGATTGCCGTTAAAGGATATTGTTTTTGATTGACTTTCGGTTCTTTTGCGTTATTTAACTCAGTAGCTTTAGTGGCATACACTTCTTCAATATCGGTTTTAGGGGTAATTAATTCTGCAATGCCTGAAATGGATTTTCCGGTGAAAAATTGTTTAGGTGTTATTTTAAGGTGTTGTTTACGGGCTTTAGCAATAATCTGCAAGCTTAAAATAGAGTCACCACCAAGCGAGAAAAAGTCTTGGTTATGTTTTATAGATTCTTTTTGTAACACTTCACACCAAATATCGTGAAGTTTATCAACAACGTTGCGTACGGCTTTTTCATGAATTTTTTTATCGGGAGTATATACATTTTTACCAGTGTCTTCTTTTTTTGTTGCAGCGTGTTTTACTACTAGGTCGTTAGATGGGATAACATCTGAGTGTAGATCTGACTTTATGGTGCTATTGGGATCATCAGAACACTGACCAAAGGGAATTTCCACAAATGACAATGTTTTAACCGCGTTAATATCCAATTTACCACTGGCAGTACGAGGAATCTCACTGACAATTCGCCAATAACCGGGAAGCATGTATTCGGGCAGAGCGTTTGATACGAAACGCTCAATACGCTGCAATTTATCTTTTAATTGGGTTAAAGAGACAGCATTTTTAAAACTGATATACGTATCAATGGTCGTATTTATGCCTTCTCTGGGCGCTGAAGTAACGTGCTTAATCTCATCCCATTTCAATAGGACTGCGTCAATTTCGTCGAGCTCAATTCTGTGACCACGAATTTTTATTTGGCGATCAATTCGTCCTATAAATATTAAATTGTCGTTGTGATCAATTTTGACCACATCGCCGCTGCGATAACAACGACCGATTAAGGGGTGCTCAATAAATCTGCCTTTATTGAGTGTTTTATCGTCGTAACCTAAACTCAGCGTAGCACCTGCAATTAAAAGCTCACCTACTACGCCTTTGGGTACCGCATTTAACTCAGCATCAACGACGGCAAGACTACTGGTTTTGAGCGCCCTACCCAAAGGAATTTCATCTAAGCGAGTATTTTTTGTTATTTCGCCACATACAATACCTACGGTGCTTTCGCTGGGACCGTAATGGTTAAACACATGCGGGCTTGAATCGCTTTCGTTTGCGAGAACTGTATTTACGATATTAGCTGTGAGCTTTTCACCACCAAAAATTAAGCGTTGTTTGGGTGTAATGTTGGGCACGCCGTCACTCAACGCGGAAAAAAACGACGGTGTAATTTTTAGGGCATCAACCGGATTTATTGACAGATAATCCTGTAGAAAATTAGGATCTTTGCATTGTTCGTCATTAAGCAATACATAGGTTCTACCGGTTAATAAAGCGCCGAATAAAGCCGTGTGACCAAGATCGGTGGCAAATGAGGTTAGTGATAATAGTGTGCTGTTGTTACCTTCGGGTAATAAATTGGCGTGAGCGATACTGTTTACGTAATTCGATAGGTTGCTCTGTAACACGGAAATAAGCTTTGGTAGGCCAGTTGTGCCCGAAGTAAATATCTTATAGGCAACGAAATCGTCTTGAGCCTGTGCACTAGTAACCAGTTGTTCAAAGCTAATGTCTGGATTTGATATGTCTTCAAGCTCGTTAACATGAATTATGTCAACGCCCTGAATTTTTGGTAGTTCTGATACAGCTTGATCAAGCCATAAAACATCGGGTTTAACTTGGTTTATCAGTAATTCAAGGCGTTGTTTGGGTAGTGACCGATCAAAACATAGGTATGGTACACCCTGTAGCCATGCGCCGAGCATAGCGAAAATTGCTTCAGGTGAGCGTTCTAAACAAATACCAACAATGGTTGGTTTGTTAGCGAATTTGCTGATTTTTTGCGCATAGGCGTGCGCATTAAAAAATAACTCTTGGTATGAAAATACTTGGTTAGCGGTCTTAATTGCAAGGTTGTTACGACTGTTTAAGCATATCGTTAACCAATCGTTTAACGCATGTGCACCTTTGAACGAAATTTCAGACGCTTTAATAATCGATAAAAATTTTTCCGGAACCGTAATATCTGCAAGCCGAGTACGTAACAGTGATTGCTCTGGTAACGCAATAAGTGTGTTAATAAAACAACGATATTGATCTGAAAGTTCTTTTACGAATTTACTGTGATAGAGCGCTTCGTTAAAACGCCAGCGCATTTCCAATAGTGGCTCGATTCCGTATCGATCTTCTACCACCATAAGGTTTAATTCATGGGCGCTACCCCGCTGTTGTGAAAGAAGGTGTTTTTTAACCTTATTTCTGTGGGAGTGACGTTGAATTCTTGAATAGGTAAACATGTGTTGGAACAATGGTGTTCGATCTGAAGTTTGCTCTACTACACCGGTTTCAATACAGTCTTTAATGATTCGTCGTAAAGGATAACGTTGATGCTCTAACGTTTTGCTAAGATTGTTCTGGACATCGGCCACAAAATCGATCAGCAAAGCCGATTTATCGACATGGCAATTTAAGACAATTGGACTAACAAAATAACCAATGGATTTTCGATAATTTTTTTGAGTTCTAGCGGTAACAGGTGTTGCAATACGAAAGTTCTGTTGACAGCTATATTGGTTGAGCAACCATTGAAATAGACCGAATAAAAAAATGTAGGGTGTTGTGTGTAATGCTTTAGCTACATGCTTGATTCCGATAATTTCTTCTTTTGTAAATTGAGTCTGTATTTCATCGCCTAAAAATGTTTGAACACTTGGGCGAATAAAATTGAGTGGTAGCTCTAAAGGCACGCTATTATTTAAGTAGTCGTGCCAGAAACCGCGGTCGATTTTACTGCTTTCGCTAGAACGGTAATTGGATTCGTCATTTTGATAATGAAAAAAAGATTTTTTGAAAGCATCATCGGAGTGATTTAAAAGTTCTTCCAAATAATTATGATAGGCCGTAGAGTCATTAAATATCGAACATAGCTTGTCTAAATGCATTAATAATTGATTAAAAACCAATTCGCAGGAGAAAAAGTCACCGGCAATATGGTGGAGAATAATTTGTAATGCCACCCTGTCGTTATCGTTTTTACTGTGGTATAGGATTCCTTTACAAGGTAATTCTTCTTCTAAATTAAAAATGTGATCTGCTTGTTGTTGTAAATGTGGCCAAACACATTCCGTTTCGAGCGATACAAGCTCCATCGAATAAAAAGGAGTTTCAAAATTATCGGGGTTTTGAACCACTTGCTCTACAGTGTTGCTGTTTTGCCTATAAATACAGCGCAACGCCGGATTTTCTAACAATACTGCTAAAAAGGCCGTGTTAAAGCATGTTATTAATGACTCATGATTGTTCTGTAACGTTTCTTTGTACGAAGAAATATCCAATTCCAGAGAGTGCACCATATTGTATGCAACACTGTTAGGGTCTGACAATTGTGCAAGCCACAAAGACATTTGATTTTCGGTAAGTGGAAATTTGCGTAAAGTCATAAGCGTTGTATGTAATGTAAGTGTTGTCTAAACAATGGCGTTAAATTTTTACGAGAGAACTTAGAATAACGAGCTGGGAAATTGGCCCGGCTGTAGCTCGTTTAATTTAGGCATTACAGAGCTTGCTTCTAAATTAACTGCGCCGAACGGTTCCGTCATTGCAACAAACACTTTGCGATTGCCAGAAAAAACATTTCTACCATGGCTCACACGTAGATTGTCGATCAGCATTACGTCACTTTCTTGCCACGGGAAACTTACCGTGTGTTCTTCTATTACTGCACGAATTTCATCGAGTATTTGATCTGGGATTTCGGAGCCATCGCCGAAATATACGTTTCTGGGTAGATCTTCTTTATCCACTACGGACAATAAAGTTTCTTTTACTGAATCAGATAGATTAGAAATATGGAACAGATGCGCTTGGTTGAACCATGTCCACCGGTGATTTTTAGGATGTTGAATACTTACCTGACATTTTTGCCAAGTACGTAATTCATCGTCATCTTTCCATTGAAACCCAATATTATTTTTGTCGCAGTACGCAGAAACTTCTTCTTGATTGTCAGTCCCGAAGGCTTGCTGCCAAGGTAAATCCAAACCATTACCATAGTTTCTTACGTACAATAATCCTTTCTTTTCGAAGATATTTTTAATTTGGGCAGGAATTGAATCGTAGATTTTTTGACAGTCGGCTATAGGCGTTTCACCATTGTTTTCGGCAACAAGACGACTGTAGAACCATAATTTTTTCGGCCATTGTAAACAGTATGCTTGCTCGCAATGTTGTGGAATAACTTGATGAGACGGATATTCTGTAGATGTATAGACGCCTTTTTTTATCACACTTCTGGGCGTTGAACCAAAATCGTAGTTCAATAAATCAAAATCAAATATACGTATTATTGAAGCAAATTGTTCTTCGTTATCAACTGAGAATCCTCGCATTAATACAGCACCATAGTGATCAAAACTACGTTCTATTACTGATTTTAGTTGCGCGATTTGCTGATTTAGATGTTGAATATTCGAGTAACTTTTATCAATTACACCTGCAATCGTACTGGGCGTAATGATGTATGGTAATGCGCTCATAGTCTGTGCCAGATCTATTTTGGAGAATAGTAATAAAGCGATCACTTAAGCAGATATTGTTGTTTTTCTTAGAAAAACTCAGCAATGTGGATCACTTCACGAATATAAATGATAATGATTCGTACTCTTGTTATTGATAAGTTTAAAGTATTGATGCATCATTCTTCAACATAAATTAACGCATACTTGGAAATTATTTTTTCTAAGAAAGTTTGGGTTAATTAACACACATAAAAACTTACGCGCTTATTACTGTGCCGAGATTTATACCGGCGCATATACAGACTGGCTACTTTCTCGACTCTCTTACGTTATTAATTTAAATGTGCTCGACCTATATGGGATATCGAAATGACTCTAGAAACAATTATCGAGTATGAAAATAAACAAGCAAAAAATGATCGACACAACGTTATTTCGGTTTTGTCTGATTCTTTAACGAGATTTTTACAGCAAGAAGAATTTAAGATTGCTGACAATGTTTTTTTATCAGAGCAAAACCAAACAGAATCAAATGCGCGCAGTTATCCTAGAAATATTCCGATCGCGATAAAAAAAGCTCAGGGAATTTTCGTTGAAGATACACAGGGGCAATTATTTATAGATTGCTTGGCCGGTGCGGGCACATTTGCGTTGGGACACAATCACCCTGAAGTTGTTCGTGCAGTAAACGACTATTTAGTATCCGGCGGGCCCTGGCAAACACTTGATCTAACATCGCCAGCAAAGCGAGAGTTTGTAAAGGAAGTATTCAGTATTTTACCGAAGGAATTTGCACGTTGCGCTAAGTTACAATTTTGCGGTCCAGCCGGAACCGATGCGGTAGAAGCTGCAATTAAACTTGCTAAAACGGCAACAAAACGCAGCGGTATTTGGTCTTTTTCGGGCGCTTATCACGGAATGACCAACGGCACCTTGTCACTTATGGGTAATCGAGGAACTAAGTCTCCGGTTCCTGATTTAATGGCCAATGTCCAGTTTATGCCGTATCCCTATGAGTATCGTTGCCCCTTTGGATTAACTGGAGAGGCAAGTATTTACGCTAATTTAAATTTATTAGAACATCAGCTATTAGATTCTCATTCGGGTACGCCCTTGCCTGCTGCAATTGTTGTTGAAGCCATTCAAGGCGAAGGCGGTGTTATTCCTGCTCCGCTAAAATGGCTACAAGGGTTAAGAGATTTGTGTGATCGCTTTGATGTTCCGTTAATTTTTGATGAAATTCAATGCGGCGTTGGCAGAAGCGGAAATATGTTTGCTTTCGAATTTGCCAATATTCAGCCGGATATTTTGGTCATGTCTAAAGCGATTGGTGGTGGTCTTCCTATGGCATTAATTGCATATCATGAAAAACTGGATAAATGGCTTCCCGGAGCGCATACAGGTACTTTTCGTGGTAACCAATTAGCCATGGTGGCCGGTGCTAAAACATTACAGCTTATTCGCAGTGAGAATATTTTAGAAAACGTGCGTAAACGTGGTGATCAACTTTTATCGGCACTTAAACGTTTACAACAAGACTACGAATTTTTAGGCGATGTTCGCGGACGAGGTTTAATGATCGGTGTTGAAATTGTATCGGCAAACAACAGCCCACAAAAACCAAAAATGGCAGACGGAAATATTGCACGAAAAATACAACAACTTTGTTTACATCATGGCCTTATTTTAGAGTTAGGTGGTCGAGCCGGTGCCACGGTAAGATTTTTACCACCGCTGAACATCACACAGCAAGAAATGAGCATTGTAATTAACATATTTCTGGCTTGTGTTGCTGAAGTTGCACAAACTATTCATGAGCCATAACAATTAGATTGCTAATTAACGGATGAGTTATTTGTGCTAAAAAAACCGGCAAAAGCCGGTTTTTTTAGAATTTGCTTGTTTTGGAAGTTAATTCTTTTTAATCAAATTAATGCTTTTTAACCTAAGTGCCACTTATTAAATAACTATTAATTGGGTTGGTTTTGATATGTTGGTTATTTTTCGGTAAAGGTAAATTCATTAGTATTATTTAAGGAGCCTCTGATTAGTTCATCCGTGATTTAATCAGAGGAAGAAATTGAAAATGGGATTTCCAATTTCTTCACAATTTTAATCACTTACCGTTCTTGGAATTGACGACACATCCTTGCGTTATCGAAATTCAGCTTGGAGCCTGTTACCTTAAAACTCTTTTGACACTGAAAAAACAAAACTTCTCGGCACAGAGGTGCCAACGCGAACAGACGCAAAAAGATCTTCCGCTACGCCACCTTGGGCTAACTGATATTCTTCGTCAGTAAGGTTAATGGCATTAAATTGAAACTTCCATAAATTGTGCTTGTAGTAGGCAACGGCATCAACCTGCGTAAAACCGTCAAATTCGGTATTATTTTCGGCACTGGCGAAGGTATCATCTTGATAAAAAAGACCGCCACCAATACCAAAGCCATTGGTAAACTCGTAAACGCTCCAAAGGTTAGCGCTATTTTCTGGAATACCGGCTTGCTCTCTGCCATCGAGATCCAACACGCCACCAAAAATGGATGTAGTTACTGTATCTATTTCGCTGTCTATATACGCGTAACCGGCAACAATACGCCAAGCATCGGTAATCTTACCGATAATTTGTACGTCCAAACCTCTAGACTCAACCCGACCAATCGTATCAAAAACATTAAAGTTAGATTGTTGTGTGGCCGCCGCGTCAAAGCTTGCGACATCTTTACGTTCGGCATCGTATAAAGCAACCGTGAACAATAAACGTTCATTCAATACATTAGCTTTTAAGCCAATTTCAAATTGAGAGTTTGTTTCGGAGTCGATTTGGTTACCATTAACGTCTAAGCTACCTGTTGCTGGTAGGTAACCTTGCGCGTAACTTGCATATAACGAAATATTTTCGGCAGGTTTATAGATCACACCTAAACGACCGGTAAAATCTGTATCGTCGAATGCCTCATCGCCGCCAAGATTAGCATTGCTTTCGTAATCGACAAATCGACCACCAAGTAGAACTGTGAATTGTTCATTAATTTCAATTAAGTCTTGTACATTAAGAGAAATTTCTTCCGATTTGATTTTTATATCGGTACCAACTGGATTTAAAAATACCTCATCGGTTGGAATTCCCGCAGCCAATGGTACGAACGACCGTTGATTGCTGAAGATGTTATAAGTAGCGATATTTAAACCGGTTGTGGTAAATGAGTTGGTTTCTAATTCTTCGTAAGAAATACCAAGCAATAATTTATGCGCTAGCGATCCACTTGAAAATTCAAATAAATTGTTTGCTTGCAGATAAGTTGTTTCACCCTCGCCTTCACCAAAACGCGGTTGAATTAAAACCGTACCATCTGGCAATAATACTTGCCCTAGGTTAACCGGCGCGGGAAATCCTATTTGAGCCAATAAACCAATGGTTGCTGGCGTTGCAAAAAGCGGCGTGGAATCGAAATTTGTTTTTTCGTTTTTTGTATAGGATGCTAAAAGATCAATACTGTAAAAATCATTAATTGGCTGATTGTAAGTTAACGATACACGAGTTGACTCTGCATTACTGCGATTATTAAATCCTGCAATACCATAAAACTGTTCTGTGTCTAATACACTGGAATCGTAATCGAAACCGTTGATAAAGTCGCCGCTTAAAATTTGTGAACGATCGGTGGTGAAGTCGTCGTCAATATATTCGACGGATGCCGTTAATATTCCGCCGGTATTGTTAAGATACGAAATTGACGGATTTAACAGAAATCGTTCGCGCTCTACAAAATCTCGGAAGCTGTCTGAATCTTCGTAAGAGCCAACAATACGATAAGCAAACTGGTCTGAGTTACCAATAGCACCGGTGCTATCAAATTCAATTTTTGAAAATGAATCGCTTCCGGTTAATAGTTCGACTTCATGAAAAGATTCAAACTCAGGTTTTTTTGTAACGTAATTAATAGTGCCGCCAGGTTCACCCTGGCCGTATAAAATAGCGCTAGGCCCTTTTAAGACCTCGACCTTTTCAATATTTGCAGTTTCGGTAGAAGGTATATTGGTAGAGTTTTGCGCATTATTAATGCGTGCACCATCTTTATATATCGACTGCGACGCACTAAAGCCGTGAATTGCGAATTGTTCTTCACCACCATTACCGGTTTTAAATTTAGTTACGCCAGATACGTTACGTAATGCATCATCAACGTTATTAACCTGCTGGTCTTTTAAGATATCTTGGTTGATTACGTCAATCGAAATTGGCACATCTAGTGGAGATACATTAAAACCGATAGAACCGGAAACCTCTTCGGTTTGGTACTCTCGCTTATGGCCCGTTACAGACACTTCTTCGATTTGTGTATTTGATTGAGCAAAAGAAATAGAGTTGACCGATAAAATAGCCACGCACAACCCACAACGTTGCGATTTCTTAATATTCATACATTGACCCAAGATATATAATAATTTTACGTCACCCATTGTTTTTACAAAACAAATAGCCATTGCAATGCCTAAAGATGGCCCCTAGCCTTGAACTAGAACGAGAAATTACTACAAATAACAATAATTATCAATCGCAATTGAGTGATATAACAAATCTAACTATTCTAATTTAAGGTAATTTGATAAAAATCAGATACGTCGGTGTGTGAGACTGCTGCTCGTGAGTGGAGTTATTGAATTGCCAGAACGCACACTAAATGCATAGCGCACGCCATTAATGTTTAAGGTTACAACCCTACCACTTGAGTTAAAAGCTTTAGGTAAGAATACAAAAAGCAGAAACGTTCTTCGCTTTTAATGGAAACTTCCTGTTATTTAAGTGGTTGCATAACTATTTGATTGCCTGCCAGTTTTGTTGGTACTGCCCTGCTGGCTTTCTTCGCTAGTTTGTTACTGAATAACATCCAGCCTAAAAGCGTTGGCAACATAATTACCGAAAACAAAACAAGAAAAACTCTAACCGCAACAGCGCTGTGAGGTTGGTTTTGTTGGATGTAATGTTGTTGCGCTGGTGTGTATGTGGTGTGTGGTGAATTTAATAAAATCTCTGTCTTAAATATCTGGCCTTGTGCATTTTTAGCGACCAGGGTTGCTTCTATCGGTTGATTTAGATTGGCTTTCTCGATAAAAATTTTCGTTTCAAAAATATTCCAACCGGAAGAGAATAACCAAGACCGATCATTGATGATTAATTCTAAAAAATCTAAATTAACGGGTCGCGTAAACTCTACGCCTAGATTGATCAAATACCCAGACGCTAAGGTTTCTGACCGATCAGGATCAGTCGCTTCAGAAGCCAAGCCGCGTTGATAGAACATGCCGTTAAATGGCCCAAGCTCGGTAAAATCAACCGCCTGAACAATAGGTTGAATTGGTGCTCCTTCCATTTTAAAGAAGCCTAAAACAGAAAACGTAGTGCTGAGTAATACTAAAAACACGCAGGTTGTGGTGGTTACAACAGAGTACCAAGTTGATTTAACTGCTTTTGAGCCAACGGCTTTTATCCTGAGTAACCACAAATACCATCCGGCTAAAATAGAAAACGATAAAACGAGACCTGCAAAAAACCAGATAAAACGAGTGAAAACGCCACCAAATGTACCAAAGTGTAAAACATCAGCGGTATGTACCCAACGATCATAAGCAGATAAATCAGAGGCTACATAATGTTCGTATACCTTTAAGGTAACCGGGTCAATTGCCACGTAATTTGCGGCGTCTCGAACCAATAAAGGCCCTGCTTGACCGTAAACGTGTACCAACTCGCCGGGTTTTCTGGGTAAAAATAAGTAAGCGATTTCTAGTGAAGGAATGGCCTCTCTCGCTACAGAGAGATATTCATCAACGCGTAATTCGGGTAAATAATTCTCTTGGCCAAGATAATGTAAATTGTCTTCTTGATGTAATACCACATCTGATTCACCGGAAATTTTTTCTATTAAGTACCAAACACCGGTCACGGCAAATAGCAATGTAAACGCCAAAAACCAAAGCCCTAAAGATCTGTGTAAATCAATCCAAAATATTCGTGAGCCCTTGGATGAACGAATTCGAGACATGTTTTTTAGGCGATTTTTCAACAATAAAAAACCAGCGACTAAAGAAACAAGTAAAAATAAGCCAAAAATACCCACAAAAAACACGCCGTTGGGGGTCATTTTTGTTTTTATAATAAAAAATTGTTTGTGCAGAATACGAAAGAAATTTTTTATATTTAAACGATTTCTCTCGGCAATGATCTCGCCACTGTAAGGGTTTAAATAAACAATAAATGCCCCCCTCTCATAATCTTCCATCAAGGCTACAGCTGGCACATAAGGAAGAGCCGGAGATAAACTTAACACAGGCACTAAAGCGCCGGGATAAGTCTCTTGCAATGAATGATAGAGAACATCGGCGGTTACTGGGGTTGTATTTTCTGAGGTTGGGACTCGAATTTCGGGGTCAAGCAACCAATCTAATTCATAACTAATTGTCGAAACAGTACCCGAAATACAGATAAAGAATAAAATTGGCCCAACAATAAGCCCAACCCATGAGTGAACTGCAAATAGTTTTTTGTTTGATATCACATCAAAACCACGCTGAACAAAAATATGAATACACATCACAAGGTTGATCTTCCATATAAAACTACAGGAAGCTCAAACTAAGCATTATTTCGTGCGACATAATGTGATGCCACCTGTTTTAAGAATTATAAATATTGGCATTTGTTAAAAAATTGATAGTGATATTTTTGGCTTCTACAGTCTGAGCTAATAAACGGCCTGTTAGTTAAGGGCGATATATCATTATTTAGCAGAAATGTATTTTTAATACTAATGATAATTATTTATAATTACAACCAAACTTTCTTGCAATTGTCTAAATATCTATGCTGATTGGAATTAACGATGATATGGATGGACACAGATTATGTGCTTTGTGAAGTAAGTGACTGCGGTAACACACGAGGTTATAAACGGATTTAGAAGTGTTGTTGGCGTGTTGTTAGACTTGCCCTACGAGGAAATCATCCGTTCAATTTCTTTCTTCAGTATGGGTTCCCAATTATAGGCATTAGAGGTTGTACTTAATCAATTTAGATTATTAACCTGCCCCTTCCCAGAAATTAAGCTTTACCATTTGAAGCAAAAGATGTTTGCTCAAGTACTGCGATAAAGGGCTGGATAGAACAAGCTCAGTTGTCAGAAGACCTCCCTGTTCTGCTTAATCAATTGTTGAGATCATATCGGAGATAAGTAAGGCATCCGACGTTCGATGATTGAAAAACGATAAAGAAATTTTGCTCCGTGAGTAATATCTTAGCTTAGGAGGATCCTGTAAATCCGTTGCGACGTGTTCGATCTGAGATTATTCATGTTCTATTAATTGGATTTCCAGTTGTTCGTTTATCAAGCGTTTAAATTCTTCCTGACTAAAAAGATGCAGAGATTCTGCAGATTCTGCTAAAGTTTTATTGCATATGTCTGCTTGCTGAGCGATCTTTGTCGCCACATCATAGCCAATTTTAGGTGCTAGCAGAGTAATAACGGACAAGTTGTTACGCATATTGATATCAACTTGAGTACGATTAATTTTTAAACCTCGTATAGCGTTTTCTGAAAAAGAAGTTATTGCATCGGCCAGCAAATCGATGCTTTCTAAAACATTATGAATAATTACTGGGCGATAGGTATTCATTTGCAACTGACCGTTTGAAGCAGCAAGAGAAACCGTCAGATCATTGCCAAATACCTGTAAACATACCATGCTTAATGCTTCACATTGGGTTGGATTTACCTTGCCTGGCATAATAGAGCTGCCAGGTTCATTTACCGGTAAATGCCATTCATTTAGTCCACAACGAGGCCCACTACCGAGCAGTCGAAAATCGTTGGCGATTTTAAATAAGGTCGCGGCCAACTGTTTGAGTGAACTGCTGTAAAATAGTAACGCATCTGCTCCAGAAACTGCCGCGTATAAGTTTGGGTGCTGAACAAATGGTAACTGGTATTGCTCTGCCAACAGTGCAACCACCTTTTGGCCGAATAACTCCGGTGCGTTAGCACCTGAGCCCACTGCCGTACCTCCCTGAGCTAACTGATAAACCGCACTCAAACTGTCTTTAATTGCAATTTTTGCTGCTGTTATTTGATTGCCATAGCCCGACAACAGAGCGCCCGCATTAATTGGTAGCGCATCCATCAAATGAGTACGCCCGACCGTATAGATGCTCTTAAATTCTGTTTGTTTATGGGATAATTCGCGCTCCATTAACTCGATAGCGGGCAGCAGTATTTTTATTGTCTGCTGTGCTACAACGATATGCATGGCGCTGGGAAATACGTCATTGGACGACTGTGACATATTAACGTGATCATTCGGGTGTAATTCTTCAGCATCTATTGATTTGTCACTTGGATTGTTTTGGCGCAAAAAGGTATTCGCCAGCGATGCAATGACCTCGTTGACATTCATATTAGTTTGCGTGCCCGATCCTGTTTGCCATATCCGTAATGGAAATTGATCACGGTGCTTACCGTTTAGAATCTCATCACAAGCATGAACAATGGCTTTAAACCGTTTAACGTTTATCAGTTTTAATTGGTAATTAATGGTTGTGCAGGCACGTTTGATGGAAACTAGGGCGTTAATAAAGTCCGAATTAAAAGTATGGTTTCCGATATCAAAATATTTTAGCGACAGTTGAGTTTGTTTGCCCCATAACTCATTTGTTTGGATTGCAGACAAACCATCGGCACCTGTGTCCTGCTGGATTTCGGACCGCTTATTTACCGAACTTTGTTTTGATTGTTTAGTCGTGATATCGGTCATTGTGTTGGTTATTTATGAATTGTTGAGCAACATACGGCAGAACACCACCGGCAAAAAAATATTCGAGTTCTTGATAATTGTCGATTCTAAGAACTACCGAGATAGTGCGCGTCAATAGAGGTTTGTGACTGCTGGATGTCTGTTGACTACTTGTTATTTCCAGAAGCATCCTTTGTTTGGGTAGCAGTTGATTATTTTTGATAGTATCGGTTGGCCTTAGAATGGAGATGCTCTCGTCACCGTTTAACGACAAATCATCGATGGTTGTTTCTGGTAATAGTTGCAATGGCATAATACCCATTCCAACTAAGTTGCTACGATGAATACGTTCAAAACTTTCTGCAATAACGGCTTTAACATTCAACAACAAGCATCCTTTCGCGGCCCAGTCACGGCTTGAGCCGGTACCATATTCTTTGCCTGCAAAAATGACCAAAGGAATATTTTTCTCTGTGTAATACTGGCTAGCCGCGAAAATAGTCACGGGCCCAGCTTCTTCAATGTTGATTGATTGGCTTGTATTTTGTGTATTCTCGGCGTCTTCATATATGCGAGTAAACCCCCCTTCCATTGGCGTCACTATGGCATTTTTCAGTCGCTTGTTAGCAAAGGTACCGCGTACCATAATTTCATGATTACCTCGACGTGCACCATAACTGTTAAATTGGTCCGGTTTAACATGGCGCTTTAGCAAATATTCTCCTGCAGGACTATCCAGGCTAATTCTTCCTGCTGGTGAGATATGATCTGTGGTAATGGAGTCGCCCACTATCGCTAAAATTCTTGCCGCAATAATTGGATTGGGTTTTTCATGCTGCTGAAAGAAGGGAGGCTTACGAATATAGGTCGATTCTGGATTCCAGGGAAAACACTTACTGCTTGTGACATCTAAGTCATTCCAATACTCATCGCCTTGCAAAATATCTTTATAAGACAGCGCATAGAGTTCTTGGCTGACCTGCAGCATCGCGTGTTCGAGCTGCGAATTATCTGGCCAGATATCACTTAAAAAAACCGGGTTATTTTCTTGATCAAATCCTAAAGGCTCTGTATCAAAATTGATCCGCGTATGCCCTACTAAAGCAAAAGCTACGACCAACGGTGGTGAGGCCAGCCAGTTGAGTCGGACGGAGGGGTGAATTCTTCCCTCAAAGTTACGATTGCCAGAAAGCACAGCACTGACGTGTAAATTGCCCATTTCAATCACGGATTCAAGATTATTGTTTAAGGGGCCTGAATTGCCAATACAGGTTGTACAGCCAAAGCCAATTCGCTGAAAACCCAGCTGATCTAGGTAGGTTTGCAATCCAGAACGGTTCAGATAACGAGCAACTACTTGGGAGCCGGGTGCAAGTGACGTTTTAACATGGGGCTTAACCAACAAACCTTTTTTAACAGCTGCTTTGGCAAGCAAGCCGGCAAGCAGCATGACGCTGGGGTTGGATGTATTCGTGCAGGAAGTAATGGCAGCAATCACCAAGTCACCATCCATCAGCGACGACTGAGCATCACTTGATTCACTAACGCCACCGTGACCTGCCAGTGCACATTCGTCGAGGGTTTTTTGCTTAATAGCGGCAAGTGGTAAGCGATCTTGTGGACGCTTCGGACCTGCGATACACGGAACAATGTTATTTAAGTTGATAACTAAGCTTTCCCCATAAGTGGGCGCTTGGGATTCATGATCAGAACTGTAAAATAGTTCTTGTGTAACAGCGTAATTGTGGACTCGCTCAACTAATGAGGCCGGTCTATTCGTTAAGGTTAAGTACTCGATAACTCTTGCATCAATTGGAAACAATGCGCAGGTTGCTCCGTATTCAGGCGACATGTTGGCAATTGTGGCACGGTCAGCGACGCTAAGATTACTGACACCAGCTCCATAAAATTCAACATATTTTCCTACCACACCATGATTTCTTAAAATCTCCGTGATACTTAGAACGAGATCCGTTGCGGTAACGCCACAGGGCAACTCACCGTCTAATCTAACGCCCACAACACGAGGCGCATTCAAACTTAAAGGCTGCCCTAACATAACCGCTTCGGCTTCAATGCCGCCCACGCCCCAGCCGAGCACCCCGAGCCCATTGATCATGGTGGTATGACTATCAGTGCCCACCAGCGTATCTGGAAATAGCACGTCCTCTTTTTTACGTATCACTTGGGCAAAATATTCGAGATTAACCTGATGGCAAATACCTTTTCCTGGAGGAACCACTGTAAGATTTTCAAATGAACCCTGAGCCCATTTTAAAAACTGATAGCGTTCTTTATTTCGTTCCATTTCACGTTGGCGGTTGTACTGCAATGCATTTGAATGGCCTGTTTGATCTGCAATAACGGAGTGATCAATGACAAGATCGACGGGACACATAGGATTGATTTTTTCAGCATCGCCGCCACTCGCAAATACGGCATCGCGCATAGCTGCCAAGTCAGCAATGGCGGGTACGCCAGTGTAGTCTTGCATGAGTACGCGGCTAGGGTAAAATTGAAACTCGAATTCGGCGGTATTAATACCTGAGATCAACGCCTTAATTAAGACCTGTAAATATGCGGTATTTTCTTCATCTACATTGTTTTCAATGTTGCGCATGATATTTTCTAAAAACAGTCTTATAACTAAAGGTTGATCACCTAACGTAAAGTCAAAATCTTGTGCCAATTGCTTTAAAGACCAATACATGTTTCTACAGCCGCTTTCACCCAGATGAGTGAGATAGCGTTCACGCCATTGCTTTTTCGTAGTAGGAATTATGTTAATCATAATAAACAAGACCAGTCTGTGGATGCCATACGCTATTGAACGATGCTCGTAGCGGGGAGCTTGCAACCTAAATTGGTAGACTTATTTTCGATGTGCCAAGATAAACCGGTATGACGGCTGAGTGCCAGCACCTTGCCTGAATCAATCAATGTTATTTGAATCTCAGCTGGTGTTGGTTTATTTGAAATTGTACTTTGTTTATTCATTTTATTTACTCTTTAATTATATTACTAATGTTAGAAATTATATTTGAGCCTTTAAATCCTTTATTTCATTAAAAGTTTGCTATAAATCCTTTAAAGGCGGAAATTGTATCCGCTCAAAAAAAACAGAACGGATACAGAGAAATTCAAAAATCAATTTCAAGAGAGTCGAGTTAGTTCTTTTTAATTGAATCTTTTGGGTCGTTTTTTTGATTAGATTGGTCTGGCTTCTGCGCAAATTGTTTTTGTTGCTCAGGTTTTGGTTGTGATGTTTGAGCTGGTTTTTCAGGCTTGTTTTGGTGTTCTTTATTTTCTTGTGACGTTTTCATTTCTTCTCACTTTCTATTTTCGAGTCCACAGACTGTGGTTTCTCGTTACGAACATAATGCTATTCTTTTAGTGCAATGTCCGTACGTTACCGAACATACCCGACATTTATTTATTTTTAAGATGGCTATGAAACAAAAAATATCTATAGGAGCCTCTGATTAACTCATCCATGATTTAATTGGAGGAAAGAAATTGAAAGATGCGATTCCAATTTATTCATAATATCAAGCGCTTGCTGGTCTTGAGGTCGGCAATGCCTCCCTGTGACTATAGAAACTTTAGGCTAATAAGAGTTTTCTATAAATTTTAAAAACAAAAGCGGAGTACTTTATGATTCAAGAAAATGGTACTAGCAGTAGTAAATTAAATATTAATACTAGTGGTGCTGGCGTACAGGCTGATTCAGACACTCTTTTAGTGAATGTAAGCAACATGCTTGGTTATAAAATTGTTAAAAAAAATAAAATTATGGGGAATATTAAAGATATTGTATTTAGCGTAACACGTGGATATATTAGTTACGTGATACTTCCCTCTGATTTATTTTTAAGCATAAACAGAAAGCTCATGCCTAAACTAGTAAATGCTCTTAAATTCGACGTAGAAAGAAAACATTTTCTACTGAATATAGGAAAAGAAGTTCTGACAACTCAATATTGCTGAATTTGAGGCTGTATTAGGTTCAAATACCCTATTTTGACGATAAGAAATTTAATAATATTCAACAATTATTAATTGAACTCTTTTTTAATAAAGGAAATAGCCGATCAGTTTCCTTTTTTACAACCGCATAGCATTCACATGACAAGTTCTCCAGTTTTGATCGATCAAGCACTGTTATATGGCCTCTGTGATACTCGATCACTCCCAATTTCTGAAGTTTCCCGGCGGCCTCTGTAACACCTTCACGTCGTACACCTAGCATATTGGCAATTAATTCCTGTGTCATAAACAAATTTTTGCCACTCATTCTGTCGAGTGACAAAAGTAGCCAGCGGCACAATTGTTGATCTATTGAGTGATGACGGTTGCAAACAGCCGTTTGAGCCATTTGAGTAATAACCGCTTGTGTGTACCGCAAAAGTAAAACCAGCAACTCTTTGTGGAGACTAAATTCCTCAATAAATTTTTGCCTAGGTAACCGATAAGCGAAACCGTAGCTCTGCGTTACCGCTCTACTTGGCGTGCTTTCCCCGCCTAAAAATAGCGCTGTACCCACCACGCCTTCGTTCCCAACCACAGCTATCTCTGCGGAATCACCGTTCTCCATTACATATAATAACGATACTATAGAGTCTGTAGGGAAGTATGCGTGACGAAGAGTATCGCCGGACTCATACAATACATGTCCAAGAGGTAGTTCGATCAGCTCAAGGTTTACTAATAGGCGTTGCCGAACCGTGTGGGGAAGGCTCGCAATTAATAAATTTTGGCTTGGATCATGAAGTTCGCTGTAGCGACTCATAATTGAACGATTCCTTATAAATTTATCGTATTGTGTATTGAGTTAACGACGAAAAATGTCAGCATAATTGGAGTGTTTTCGATCCAATTATTAGTCCGTTGATATTGTCTGAATACCGTTTAAATAGATCGCTGTTTGTAGATAAAATGTCAGTGGAATCTTTGTCGATAATATATTTAGAGGAGGCAAAATCATTTTGCCCAATTTTTGATTGATGGGGGCAGTAAACTAATAAATCAAGAGAAGAGGTCCTATTAAGCCGTTCAATAAATTATCATTTGCTGTGGTGAATTTTGAGGTTTTGTTTAGGTTTTCCCCACTATGCTTACGCTGTCGGTTTGTCTATAAAAAAGCGTAGAGAATCTTCTATTTCCTTGCATGAACGGGGTTTTCTCACGTTCCTTTACGGCTTCTTTACGTCCCTTGGAAGGCGGCATCTAGAGACTTTATGCGTAACGTTCCTACCATTCATGAGATTAAGGGTCTCATTGCGGTAGGTAGATGAAAAAAAATTTGCGGCTTATCACCATATTACATTTGTGCAGTTTTTTGGTGTTGTTGTACAGCTTGTCAATGTTGATCCCAATTATAATTGGATTGATTTACGGTGAAGCGCATTTTTTCCCCTTCCTGTTGACCTTTTTTTCGGCATTTGCACTTGGGGTTATCGGTTGGCAGGCTACAAACCGCGGGGATAAGGCCATTCATACCCGTGACGGTTTCATGATTGCCGTGCTGTTCTGGGTAATCTTTTCCGCCATCAGCACGATGCCATTGTATTTCGATGATCGTCTAGGCTTGAGCCTAACAGATGCCCTATTTGAAGGTGTTTCCGGAATCACTACGACTGGCGCTTCCGTACTGGATGACATCGACCATCTGCCAAAATCTATTCTGTACTATCGTGCCCAATTAAATTTCTTGGGGGGGCTGGGAATCATTGTACTTGCTGTGGCGGTGATGCCGTTTCTGGGTATTGGGGGCACCAAACTTTATCAGTCTGAAACGCCAGGTCCAATGAAGGAAGAAAAGTTCACGCCGCGTCTAGCGGATACCGCCAGAAACCTTTGGGTGATCTACTCAGGTTTGGCCTTGTGTTGTGGGGCTTCTTATTACCTTGCTGGCATGGACTGGTTTGACGCCCTGTGCCACAGCCTATCGACGGTCTCTTTGGGTGGGTTTTCTACACATGGTAGTAGCCTAGGTTATTACAATAATCCCCTCATTGAGTTGGTGGGCGGGATGTACTCGATTCTTGCGGCTGTCAACTTCTCCTTATATTTCGCGGCCATTAGCCGCCGTAGTCTGCGCCCGATTCTAACTAACTCAGAGCTTCGCTTTTTCTCGCTGATCCTGTCACTAGCCGTAGGTGTAACGTGCCTCGAACTCTTCAGAACCGAGACATTCGAAGTTCAAGATGCTCTGATTCACGGTTTCTTCCAGGCCGTTTCCATCATGACTGATAACGGTCTCGGCGCTGGAAATTACCCTTTCTGGCCGACACATATGATACTACTGCTGTTGGGTGCGAGCTTTTTTGGTGGTTGCGTGGGCTCCACCTGTGGCGGCATCAAGGCGATGCGATTTCTATTGCTGTATCGTCAAGGTAACCGTGAAATCAGTCAGCTCGTTCATCCCAATGGCATCTTTTTAACAAAAGTGGGTGGGCAATTGGTGTCGGATCGGGTGATGCAATCTGTCTGGAGCCTGTTTTTCTTTTATATTTTCTTTGCGTGCGTGTTCGCCTGGGGGTTGACGGTATTAGGGTACGATTTTGCCACTGCTTTTGGTACTGTTGCGGCCTGTATCAACAATATGGGGATTGGCTACGGCGATACCGCATTGGGATTTGGCACCCTGAAAGACCCGGCCAAATGGCTGATGTGTGTGGCCATGCTGTTTGGGCGTCTGGAAATATTCCCTATTCTCATCGTTTTATCCCGTACCTTCCGGCGCTTCTAAAACAATTTATTCGATCCGGGTATTGGCCAGGCTCTAAAGCGCAATACTGGATGTGTCCACAAGGTCATCATTTAACGATTCAATAAATAATGTCGAGAAGCATTCCGACATGCTGGTATCAATGGCGGCAAGCCTTTTGGAGATCCTTTCAGCAATATGGTCGCTAGCGACGGATTTGCGACGCCAATAGCCGAGGTGGTAAGTGGTTTTCTGGGCGACATCTTAATGGTTTAGATGCAACCCGAAAAGCAACGTAATAACCGCAATTAATGTCGTCTGATTCAATAGAATGCTTCCTGTACCATCAATCGATATCCCACACCGGCTTCGGTGCGTATGTAAAAGGGTTCGGCTGGATCGTCTCCCAGTTTTTGCCGTAAATGGCTAACCACGATACGCAGATAGTGGCTATTATCCTTGTGAGCTGGGCCCCAGATCTCCTGCAGTAGTTGGGTCTGCGTGATAACACAGTTAGGTGATTGCGCGAGTTTGGCCAATACAGCGTATTCCTTGGGTGTGAGATCTATCTTCTCACCTGCCAAGGTGACCCAACGTTTACCAAGGTCAATATGAAGGCGCCCATCATCGAGAATGACCGGCGAATCGGGTTTGATGTGGTCACGAACATTCGCACGAACGCGCGCGAGAAATTCCTCAATGCTGAAGGGCTTGGTCACATAATCTTGAGCACCGGCATCAAGGGCGCGAACTTTTTCCCGGTCGCTGCTGCGCACCGAGAGCACGATCACCGGTACTTTCGACCAGGTGCGCAGTTCGCTCAATACCGCATGTCCGTCCATATTCGGCAATCCCAGATCCAACACCACGAGATCTGGCTGTTGGCGGGCAATTGCCGCCAAACCAGATTCTCCATCTTCCGCTTCGGTTACATCGTAGCCTTCACTTTTCAGGGCGATGCGTAACATGCGCCGAATCGGCGCTTCATCGTCCACAATCACAATTTTTATACTCACGTTTTATGTTATTCCTCATCGGATGGTGGTGCAGTGGGCGGCATATCCAGGGGCAGTTCCACGACAAAGCGTGTACCCTTGTGTTCAGTTACTGGCGTAGCCTGCACCATGCCACCATGGGCGCCGATCATGCCGCGACAGATGGCCAATCCCATGCCCGTGTTTTGCTTTTTCTTATCGCCGTCGGCAACGACAAAGAACATATCGAAGATTTTTTCCCGCAGGTCTTCGGCAATACCGGGGCCGCAGTCTTCAATGGCGATGGTACAGCGCTTGTCTTTGGCAGTAATGGAGACGTCAATTTTCTCATTGACCGGCGTAAAACGCGCGGCATTTTCCAGAATGTTAAATAGTGCCTGCTCTATTAATGCCGCATGCACATACAAGACAGGCGCAGCATCTGGAAAATGGGTTTCTGTTTTGATACTGGGGTAATAGCGCTTGAGACGGGTCAGAGCACTGCCTACGATGTCGGCGATCGACACCCAGTCGCGCTCGATCTTGAGCGTGCCGTATCCCAGCTGGGTCATATCCAGCAGATTCTGGATATAACTGTCCAGACGGCGACTCTCCTGCAAGATAGTTTCTATCAATTCCTTCCGATCTTGGGGTTCTAATTGTTGATCCAGCAGTTGCAGACTTTCGGCTGCACCCATCATCGCCGCCAACGGTGATTTGAGGTCGTGGGAAACCGATGACAACAGCGCTGATCGCAGTTGTTCCACCTCGGTTTTTACTCGTGCGGCTTCCAGTTCTCTGACCAGTTGTGTACGCCGCCAAGTGTCGGCTCCTTGACTGACAATCGCAGTGATCAAGGTTTTGTCGCCAGGAGCAAGAATAGTGGCGATGTCTGGGAATTTGAGTGCAGCACAGGCAATGCTCTGGCTGTCCTTGTTGATCGGAAACAATGTCCATTCGGAGGCATTTAATGTGTCGCTGAAGCGACCGGAGATTTTATGGTTGCGGCCAGTCCAGTCAATGGCGGCCTGGTCAACCGGTGTGAAGGGCCGTGTCGGTCTTGGCCAGGGTTCACCATCCGCAGGCACAATCACACATTCCACAGGCAGAGATTCCGAAATAACCTTATGCATGCCTCTCCAAATAGCAATCGGATCTTCGGCGATCGAGAGTTCCTGACCCAGCAATCGCATGGCTTCGGAGTAGCGATTGGCGTCGTGCAGTAAAATAAACTGTCGTCGAATCCGAGAAGCCGCCGGCCCACAAGCCAAGGCAATTACCAACAGAAAAAACAGAGTGACCAACTCATCCTGCTGCGTTACGTGGAAGGTATAGCGTGGTTCCGTGAGAAAAAAATTGAAGCTCAGAAACGCCAGAATCGATGCGGTGACGGCCGGTCGCCAGCCGTGTTGTAACGCGGCTGCCACGACCGCCAACACATAAACCAGTACCAGTGTAGTGTTGACGACTACCAGCTCTAGGGGAACCGCTGCCGCCGTGGCGACGACTACCGCCAACGCGGCAAAACCATGGGCTTTCCAGGAACCCCAAGGGGAGATTCTGGTCGGCAATACATGTGCTGACTGGCGGGAAGCGCTGTCCTGTGCGCGAATCACCGAGACTTCCAAAGGCAGACCGGATTCGATCAACTGCTGATAGAGCCGTTTGCGCCAAAAGAGCATACGTCGACGTGTACCGGCCCCCACCAAAACGGTATTGATACGGTGCTCTTGAATGAATGGCACAATCGTCTGGTAGGTACTGGGGCCGCGCAGTGTTTCTATCTCGGCACCCAGTCCTCGGGCGAGGGAAAAAGCCGATTGCAGGCGCAGTGACGATTGACGATTGGCCACACGCCCTGTATCGACCCACACCACTGTCCAAGGGATTTTGCGTCGATTCGCGATCTGGCGGGCGATACGAATCAGGTATTGGTGATCACTGTTTTGGCTAACCAGCACAAGTAGCTTTTCTTGAATGGCGAATGTGCGCCCTTTGGCATCGGCATGCAATTCGGTGGTCAGCCGCGCATCTACCCGCTCCACTACCTCGCGCATGGCCAGTTCTCGCATCGCCGTGAGGTTGGTTGGGGAAAAGAAGGCGTCCAGCTCCGAACGGGCATACTCAGGCAGGTACACCTTGCCTTGTCGCAGGCGTTCAATCAATGTGGTTGGAGGCAAATCGATAAAGAGAAGTTCGTGGGCATCATCCACAAACTGATCCGGTACGGTTTCACGCACTTGAATGCCAGTAATCTGCAGTACTAGATCATTGAGGCTGGCTAGGTGTTGGATGTTGACCGTGGTATAAACGTCGATACCGGCGCTGAGTAACTCGGCGATATCTTGATATCGGCGTTTATGGCGGCTGCCGAGGACGTTGGTGTGCGCCAGTTCATCCACCAGTATCAGTTGCGGACGCCGAGCCAGCGCACCATCCAAATCGAACTCCGTCAGGGTCGTATTATGGTAATCAACAACCCTGCGGGGCAGCACCTCCATCTTGTCCAGCATGACCTCCGTGGCGCTGCGGTTGTGAGTTTCCACCAGGCCTACGACCGTATCCACGCCCTCCTGCAATCGTTCGCGGGCTGCGCTTAGCATGGCGTAGGTTTTTCCCACACCCGGTGCGGCACCGAGAAAGATCGTGAGCCGACCGCTCTCGTTACCCACGATACGTTGCAACAGCGCGTCAGTGTGACCGGATCGCTCATCCATGGTTAGCTTCCCCGCGCGCTATGGCCCTTAATGAGGAAAGCAATGGAGTGAAAATCAGCATATTGTCGTGTTCTTAATTCTTTTATTGGTGATCTTTCGTATTAACAGCCAAATGGTCAAGCGCTAAGTTCATTCAGTATTGGAAGATTGCACATGCCAGCGGCCCCGATAACAGCACGGTACTCGTAAAGGACGCCTGCGCGTGTAGATCGCGGTGTCAGCGTAAGACAAGGTGGGGTAAATTTTCTAGATGGCAGGCGTTACTAGGCGTAATTTTTCCGTATAGGTTACCGAAAGGCATCCTTGGAATAGATTTTCAGCAATAAAAGGCGTTATCCAATGAGCAGGCGCGCTAGGACTTTGAGGCGTTTAACGGAGGGCTCACACAGAGTTGATCGATTCTAAGAACGCCATCGCGCAACTTACGCCCCAATAACAGGGCCTAGAGCACCAGGTAGAACAGCTAAGCCAAGAAAATGGCGAGCAAAGCCAGTCCTTGGAAGAAGCCAGATCTGAGTCGCGTGCGATGAAATCATTACACAACAACCTTCTATTCTTCTAACTTTGGCCACTCGACGAAATTGGCCTATTTAGAAGTCATTTTTTGATTAGAAGCCACTTTTTGATGAGTTTTATTCCGTAAGCTTTTTGATGTGCGTTCGACTCTCAGAATTTAACGGCGTTAAGCAACCACTAGGTACTATTTGATAATGTAACACTTACGGTTTCTTCATACGGAAAAACGGAAGGTCCAAATTGGTTGTAGATTGCAACGTCAGCTGCGTCACGACCATATCCAATTGCAACATAACCCCCTCTTTTGGTGTCTTGTGTCGCGTCGAATGTATACCAACGGCCCGATACATAAGCCTCGAACCATGCATGCAACTCCATAGGATTTAACATGTGAAAATAACCCACAACCATACGTGTTGGAATGCACAGACTACGACACAATGCGATACCAAGATGCGATAGGTCTCGGCACACGCCAACACGAACCTTATTTACTTCAATGGCCGACGATGGAAAGTAACTGCTGCCCGGTTCAAAACGGATGTTCTCCCGAAGCCATCTCTCAATTGCCGCGACCTGATCGTAGCCTGGGGACTGATTCAGCACGATTTCTGTCGCCATCTCGTTAAAATAATCGGATTCACAATATCGACTAGGAAGAAGGTACTTAAGCACACTATTTGGCAGATTCTCTACGTTGATAAATTCGCCGCCATGGGCAATATCTACCGTATCGGAAGTTTTAATTATGGCTGTTGTCGATATCATAAAATCACCTGGCGGCGCCACTAGCCGCTGACAGAGATTGCCGAAATCGTCTGTAAATTCAAAAGCAGATACAGGTGGGCTAAGAATGTAAGCCTCAGAGGCAACCCATTGCTGGTCTCCACTTCTGGGTCGTAGCATCAAAATAAACGGTGTGGGAGTTTTAATATCGAACCTTAATTTACAACTTGTGCGTAACCACATTAAATTATTCCTTTTAATAATGATTAACTGATCTCAGTCACCAAAACTTCCACATTCATAGACGCGCCACTACTTCCATAGAAGCTTCCAGAAATGGGTGGCACGGATTCTGGCCGTCTGGCGACCGCGGTAGCGATATGGTGAACTCCAGCTACGGTTCCGTAGGTGGGGTCGAACCCTTTCCAGCCGGCACCGGGAATAAAGACTTCTGCCCATGCATGGGTAGATTGATTTTCTTTCGATATACCGTCTGAATAGATATAACCGCTAACAAACCGTGCGGCAAAACCCAGTCGTTGTGCAGCAGCCATAAAAAGACTGGCAAAATCCCGACAAGAGCCCGAATTGCTGGCAACGGTATACTCCGCACTTTGCACGCCCTCTTCTTCTCTTCTTACATAGACTAGGGTTTTAAAAATACGTCGATTTATACGTTCAAGTAACGAAAATGTTTGAATTTTTTCATAGTTTTTCCAATTCTCATCCACCCAGTCAGTGAAAATTCGATTTAATTTGTCTGGATTTGTTAAATAAGGTGATAAAGAAATAGTATCTTCATATCGATAAGTGAATGGGTAATTAACTGCATGCACGGAAACTAAAAAGTCTAAAGGATTTAAATCGTATTTTTGTATTATTATTTCACTTTCAATGGTTAAAAAATTTGATTTATCTGTAAATGACGCAGTAGCCACCGAATTGCTTTCTACATCTCGATACCAACGCACAACAGCAGGAGGAAAGATAGTCAACTTGGAGGACTCAATTCGTAAATCATGCCCCTCTCGTGGTCGTAAACGAAAGGTATGCGGTAATAGCTCTACATGATCGGTGAAATCATATCTTGTTTTATGAGTGATCTTAAGTCGCTTCAAATTAATTCTCTTTGTTTACTATTATTAATTTCGTACTTCGTTATGGTTTAGCGTATTGTTTTTACGGGTAAGAAAAAACAACAAACTAATTCCCAATATTCCTGATGCAAGTGAAGCCAAGAGTATGCCCAGCTTGGCTGAGGCAATTAATTCGGTGGTGAACGCCATATTGGCAATGAATATCGCCATAGTAAAACCAATGCCGGCAAGAATACTTGCGGAGAAAACTAAAGACCAATTTAAATCATTAGGTAGACTCGCAATTTTTAAACGAACAGCTAACCAACTAAACAGAGATATTCCAAGTGGTTTGCCTATAAAAAATCCCAAAAAAACCGCCATAGAAATTGAGCTTGAAAATTTCATATTGACAAGATCAATACCTGCATTGGCGAGCGCAAATAATGGCATAATAACAAAACTTACCCAAGGATGAAGCATAATTTCCAAGCGCTCAACGGGAGACAACGCTTCCCGCGCAGCTGCCTCAGCAGTTTTTAATAGCTGTCGATTGTGAATGTTATCACTTAAATATTCTTTAGACGGTGGCATCACAACACAATCAATAATTTTACGAAGGCGTTCTTCACTTACCCACTTAGTCGTCGGTGTCATCAATCCGAGAATAACACCTGTTGCAGTAGCGTGAATACCAGATGCATCCACAAACAACCAAATAATGATACCAACACCAAAAAAAAGCCCTAAATTACGAATTCCGGCTAAAGCCATTAATCGGATAACAACAAAACCAATAAGCGATAATCCAATATAAGAGAAGCTTAATTGCTTACCGTAACCAATAGCGACAACCATAATCGCGCCGATATCATCAACCACAGCGAGAGAGAGCATAAATACACGCAATGTGCGTGGTATGCGCCGTTCTAGTAATGCGAGCCCGCCAATAACAAACGCGGTATCAGTTGCCATCACAGTCCCCCACCCGTGTTGACCTAATTCCCCATGTTGAAAAAACAGGTAAATAAGTGCCGGTACTATCATTCCACCGGTCGCCGCTGATATAGATAACATCGCCAAGCGTGGCTGACTAAAGTCTCCCAGTACAATCTCTCGTTTTAATTCAAGTGCAATTAAGAAGAAAAATAATGTCATTAAGGCATCATTTATCCAATCATGTAAAGTTCGTTCAAATGAATAGCCGTTGATGGTCAAACCAAATGAAATTTTCCAAATATCTTTAAAAAAATCGCCAAATGGTGAATTGGCCACAATTAACGTTAGAACGGTAAAGAATAAGAGTAATAAACCTGCGGCGGCTTCTATTTTAATAAATCGCCTGACAGGTTGTGTCAACCAATCAATGGGGACTGCTGGCAACTGAGAGGGTCGACCTCTATTATTTGAGAGTAAAAGATCGGCTAATTTCTTTATGATGAGGTTTCACTTTATGAGGTTAGTTAAATGTACGAGATTTCACTTTTACTTAGATAGAGTTCATTGTGTATAGATATTTATACGTGACATTTTTTAAAAACGGAGGCATTATTTTATGAACCCCTGACGAGCTCTCTCCCAAATAACCAGAGTTGCCTTTAAATTTTTCACTAAACGCATTTTCAACTGTAACATTTTTAACTGTAAATAGTGATGCTACGTTTTTTAGTCTTGATGATGCTCATTGAAATTCAGGTTTAATTACTAGAAAATTCCATAGCTACTTGTTCAATAAGTGGTTGTTTTTGCATAGTTTTAAAAAGACAATAATCTATTAAATTAACGATTGTCTGATCATAATCATGACCTTGATCAATTCTAAATGCTTCGGGAAAATAACTGGTTCCCATGGTCATTCCAGGGACTAAATTAATTTCCATAAAAAAATATTTTCCAGATTTGTTTGACTTGATGTCTATTCGTGCAAAACCTTCGGCCCCTATTTTCGTGAATACCTCAACAGCAATTCTTCTTACTTCATAACTAATTTGAGGGTCGGTTATTACTTTAAGTACTTCATTGTTTTCATATTTTGTATCTTTGCTAAGTATTCGGCGACCTTGGTTTAACTCTGGTGGTTCTACCTCTACCGCTGAGATAAGAAGTTCTCCGTTTTTTGCGGTTAATATAGCAACTGTATATTCTGCCCCATCTAAATACTCTTCAACGAGAGAAGTTTGGTTAAAGTTATTTTTTAATGACAATACTTTACGCTCAAATTCGTCGAATGAAGATACATATGAATGCTCATCCACACCGTTGCTGTTTGCTGCACAAATAGGCTTTAAAAATAATGGATATTCGAGTGGTAATTCTTTATTACTTTGAAATTCATTTTCGTAAGCTGTGAAAAATAAAGCGGTAGGTACTCCGTTTTCTTTTAAATATTGTTTTGCCAACACCTTGTCAGAATCGTACATTAATATGTTTTTCGACGATCCGGTATATGCTATGTTGTTATTCTCAAAATATTCTGAAAGCCAAACGTTTTCATTGTTCTCAATTGGAATAAATTTAACGGCAATGACAACTAAATCAGGCTTTCTTGTTAACACACCCTCTAGATCCTCCAGTGATTTACAGGAAGAAAGTAGACATTGATGACCCATTTTCAGCACTGAATCAAGGACATTCTGACAAGCTTGAAGGCTGCCGAAACCTGTTTCATTTAGTGCACTATTTGGTGTAGTAACAATTTCTATATTCATAATAGTCCGAAAAGAGAGTGAAGTTAGGCTGATATTGACGAAATCAAGAAAAAATCACGATTGTGCAGTAGAATATACACGAGGCGACAATGATGAAACCAAATTCAGTGCTTCAGTATGCGCTCTAAGAATGAGAGTGTATACATTTATCAAGTCTTTGTTGGAGTTTTTTGCTAAGTTAAGGATAAAAATTTCAGCTCATTGCAAGGTCAGTCGAAGTTATTTATGCAGTTCCACTTTAAGTAAAATATGATTAATTACTTCAGGTTTTAATCAAAAAAAAGAGCTTAGAAAAAATTCCAAGCTCTATAATATTTCGTAAATTTGTCGTTATTGATATGAATAATGCGTTTAATTTTCGATGTAATTTATTGTCTATAGGAAAATCTGATTAACCTAGAGTTTCTCGCGACACAGGGATGTGTCGCCAATTTCAAGAACGGTAAGTGATTGAAATTGTGAAGAAATTGGAAATCACATTTTCAATTTCTGCCCTCTGATTAAATCAAGGATGAGTTAATCAGAGGTTCCTATATAGAAAACTTGTTAATTATTTTCCTTTGGGTAAATGCCATTTAAATACTTAAACAAATCGCTATTGGTTGACAAAACCACAGTAGAGTCTTTATCGATAATATATTTGTAAGATTCCATTGTTCGAGTAAACGTGTAAAAATCTTCACTCGATTTACTTTGGTTGTAAGCGTCAGCATAGATTTCTGCTGCTTTGGCATCTGCAAGACCTCTTATTTTTTCGACTTGCTGATAGGCTTCTGACTGTATTTTATCAAGTTCTCTCACTCTATCACCGCGAATTCTTGCGGCTTCACCATTACCTTCAGATAAAAAGCGTTCAGCAATTTGTCGTCGTTCACTTACCATGCGTTCGTAAATTTTTGGTCTAACACTTTCATTATAATTAATTCGTTTGAAGCGAATATCTAAAAGTTCGATTCCAAAAACTTTAACTTTATTTGCGGCTTCTAAAAAAATTTCTTCTTCTACCAGTTTTCTGCCTTTTTTAATGGGAACAAGTAATCCTACATTTAAGTCAGAATCAGAGCTGCTTAATATTTCAGCTTGGGAAGGCTCTCGATCTTTAGTGGTGCGTATAATTTCGATAAGCTCATGCTTTGCAACAGCGTTGCGTGTCTCACTTCCTAAAATATCATCCAGCCTTGATTGTGCGCTTCTCTCATCTCTTAATCTTAAAAAATACTGTAGAGGATCGACAATACGCCAGCGAGCATATAAGTCTACAGAAATGTAGAGTTTGTCTTTAGTTGGCATGTCAGAAGGATCACCATCCCATTCTAAAACGCGTTTATCAATAACGTTGCTTTCTTGAATAAAAGGAATTTTTATATTCAGTCCAGCATTTACAACAGGTTCACCAACAGGCTTGCCAAATTGAGTAATAATAACCTGCTCAACCTCACTTACCGTATAAAGTCCACTTTTTAAAGCAAATGCAAGAAGTGCTACTATGGTCATGACTAGAGTTGTTTTTATTAAACTCATTGAATGTCTCCGGAATTTCTTCCAAGGTTGAGCAAGGGTAGAATACTATTCGTTCTCTCATCGATAATTATTTTTGACTGAATTCTGGGCAGAATTTCTTGCATTGTTTCTATGTATATCCGCCGTTTTGTTACCTCGGGTGCTTTAATAAACTCAGCATATAAAGCATTGAATCGAGCGCTATCGCCTTCAGCTTCGTTTATTCGCTTTAAACGATAACCATCGGCCTCTCGAATGCGTTGATCTTTTTCACCAAGTGCAAGTGGAATAACTTTGTTGTAATCTCGACGCGCTTCATTAATTAATTTTTCTTTTTCTTGCTGCGCTTGATTTACTTCATTAAATGATTCTTGAACAGGTTTTGGTGGATTGATATTTTTCAGCTGAACTTGGTCAATACTAATGCCCATTGTATATTTTGCTGATAATTCCTGCATTTTAACTAACGCTTCGGACTCTATCTCTTGACGTCCAACAGTGATTACTTCATCAACTGTGCGATCTCCAACAACTTCACGCATCACAGACTCAGACACATACCTCAATGTTTCACTGGCCTCGCGAACTTCAAATAAATATTTTACAGGTTCTGAAATACGATATTGCACCACCCATTCGACTAATGCGGCATTTAAATCTCCTGTCACCATTTGTGTTTCTCGTTCGTTATTGTATCTTCCAGAGTTTTGGTATGGATCCGTTGCGCCCGGAGTGGAAAACCCAAATTCTTGCTTTAACTGTCGCTTAATAGGAACGATGGTTGCTGAGTCGATACCGAACGGGAATTTTAAATGTAAACCCGGTGGTACATTATGAATGTACTTACCAAATCGTTGAATTACTGCGACAGAATCGCTCGGTACAGTAAACGTTGCTGTCCACGCGAGAACACCGGTTAGAAAAACCAGAAGGAGTATAAAAACTTTTGAGGGGCTACCGCCGGAGAGAAATTTTTGCAAAAAGCCAGTTATTTGAGAAAGTATTTTAGCGAGATCTGGTGGAGAATTATTCCCTGATCCCCATGGGGAATTAGAGCCATCGATATTTTTTGGCATGTAGGTTGCCTTTTTATGATATGAGGCGAGAGCATCTCACCTAGATATCATTAAATGGGGACGCTGAGGTAAAAATCAAGGTGATTGTTACAAAGATTACACTTATGAGTATGTTTTATTAATATAACATTAAAGAATAACGCATTGATAAGACCGTTAAGTATGCCTTATTCAATTTTATAACGATAAGCTGCATATTATTCATAAACTAATCGTGATATTTTTCTATCAATAAAAGTAAGCTGAAATACACATTTTCTTTGTTTACCGAGAAGACGGTGTTTAATAATATAATTTTTATTTTTCCATATCTCAACATTGTTGAGAGCGTGGCTTTAGTGAAAATGTTAATGAATTAATCTGGCAATATTTACCTAAATATCAAGATATAGATGGTCTGATACAACTTCAGTACAACCAAATAGCCATGCAACTGAACTAACAATCACGAAGATGCTTACAGCGTAAAACTTCAGGAAAAGTATTTAATAAACATTAACATTTTTTTGCGCAGTGCAAGCTTGAAATTAGGTTGTTGCTCCAATTCACTTACCTATATTCCTTCAAAAAATTTATTGAGAATTACCTTTAAAAACAGACATGGTTATCCAGTGTCAGTTTCAAAAATATTCCAAGATATTTCTCTACGCCAACTACGATATTTAGTTTTAATGTATAAAATGGAGCGGCATATAAATTCATACTAGTTTGGTATGTTATGGCTGTTCCCAGCTAAAATCCGATAAACTATTTTTCACCTTTTTAACATTTTTATCGGTTACTTTACTGAGCGAGCTATATCTGGCGAACATAGCGAATAAACCATAGAAGAGCAGTAAGCACTATACCAGAAACACTAAAAGTAAATTAGTTCAGTGGAGAATGAGCTCTTTGTGGCTGAAACGAGGTTGGGCAATTTGTTAGGCATTTCATTGCAATGTAAGTCCTAAAAACAACCCATAAAAAATAAGAATGTGGCCGAGGTGTGATTTTATACCCTGAGTTTTTAATATAAGCCCTGAAGCTATAAATGAGGCGCCAAATATTAGGAACCATACAGCATAAGTACCTTCCCAGTAACCACACGCAGAATTATTTACATCACATACCAAACTTCGGAAATGAATGACCATAGAAAGAACAATAAGTAGAGTGCCAAACCCGATTTCGCCTCGGCTTATCCATAATTTTATTTTTTGCACTTCTTTATACCTTAGATATTTTGTATTTTTTAACGATTTGAGAGCA
The DNA here is from genome assembly GCF_054658275.1 of Sessilibacter sp. MAH3. Lineage (NCBI taxonomy): Bacteria > Pseudomonadati > Pseudomonadota > Gammaproteobacteria > Cellvibrionales > Cellvibrionaceae > Sessilibacter > Sessilibacter sp. MAH3. Next base: position 64,960 of record NZ_BAAGIE010000026.1, read on the forward strand.
TATATCGTTCTGATTGTTCTTTTACAGTAGTTAATCGGCTTGCTATATTTTCCGTTGCACATAACTTTGCACATCCAAGGGCTTTCCGCCTTGTAAATAATAACCGTCTAGGCCATAAGCCATTTGTTCAAGTGGCGCATCGTTGTAACCGTAATTTTGAATCTCATGGATGTAACGATTGATAAAACCCTGTGCACCCAGAAGGTTCCACTGTACGACATGAACAAGCTCGTGAAAATGTAAACGTAATACGTCGGCACAACGCGGAAGAACATAATAGGTATTCTTGTATGTTATTCCATTCACGTCCATGTTGATAAAATCATCAAGACCAGCTTCTCGAAGCTCTGGAAAATTCGGCTTCGGAATTTTTTCCAAAACAACAAAGTATGAGTCGGCTAGAAAATGTTCAGAATAAAAGCCAGAAAATTGCCGACTAAATATTGCGCAAGATTGTCTTTGCGCTTGATATTTAGCGTTAATGGAATCAATCCATGCTTCAATTTTATTGATCATAAACTCTCCAAATAAACTTAATCTTTTACCGAGGTGCTAGCACTTAGACTACCTCAAGCATACATTGGCTGATTTATAAGCAATTACCCGTTGCTGTAAAAGAGGCTCTCTCTACCACCTCTGTATCGCTTAACTTTATAGTGATTATGTAATGCCATTTGTCGCATACAAAGTTGCTGGTGTCGCTAGTTTCCGTAACGGTTAGCAGTCTCTGCGATTCGTCCAGCATCGGTGCATACTCTGCGTATCGTTCTTGAGCACCGGCAAGATTGATTTTTTCTGTATTTAAAAAGGCGATTTCATTCTTCCAAAATTCCGCCCTCTTTCGGTCTTTACTCTCCAACCCGCATGATGCGAGTAATATCGGTAGGATAAGAATAGAAAGATATTTCATAGGTAATTTAACGTTCTAAAAGGAGTAATTATAAAACGCAAAGTCATAAATTAACTGCGTTATTTTTCTATTAATGAAAATAGAAAAAAATTTAGTGGGTAAAACTATATACCCCAGTATTTTACTTCGACTTTATGGCTACATTTATTGCACACTAAAATTTGAGTATATTTTCTTGGACCTTGATAAAAAGTGTAGTGGTTTAATAATCTCGTACCAGCTTGTAGGGTAAACTGCCCCAAACAAAGGAACCTACAAATGGCCTAT
>NZ_BAAGIE010000027.1:0-48785 GCF_054658275.1 Sessilibacter sp. MAH3
CCTCCCCTCAACGTGGGATGCGCATTATACGCAGCTTCTCGTTCTTGGCAAGTACTTTTTTCAAGTTTTTTTCGTCGCTCTTTTTATCTTAAAAATCACTTCGAAATTTGCCAGAACCTTGTCTTTAGAAAGCTTAATTCTTAGAACCAAAACCTTCTATTTAGGAAGCTTTGAAAACCCTTTTAATAAATGGCTTTCTTTTTCTTCCTGGACAAGAGGGCGCGCATTATACGCAACCTTTCATTCTTGGCAAGCACTTTATTCAAGTTCTTTTCGATGGGCTTTTTTACTCAAAAATCACATCGAAAACTGCCAGAACCTTGCTTGAAAAAACTCAATCTTTATAGATGAATCTTTTCTTCAAGGAGCCTTTGAAAACCCTTCTACAGCGGGCTTTCTCTGTACCCCTTGGCAAGAGGGCGCGAACTATACGGAATATATTTTTGACTGACAACTCTTTTTTAGAATTATTTTTACACTCGGGATATTAGTAAGAAACTTCGATCAGATGGTTCTTCTTCTTACCCAACTTAACCAAGAAATAGCGGCCATAACGAGCAGTTTCATTAGAGAAGTTTTGAGCACTCAACATGTTGTCATCTTGAGATTTCTCTACCCCATTGATCCAAACGGCACTTCTTCCGAGCGCGTCTTTAACTTCGCGGCCCGCAGACACCATTCCACACTCAACCAAAATTGTGGTTAAAGGCTTTTCCTGAAGATCAGCAAAACTCAATTTACTCGAAGGTAAGCCATCCAAAGCCAATTGATCCAAATCATTTTCACTCAACAACTCAGAATTACCACTGAACATTGCCTCGGTAATTCGTTTCGCCGCAGCCAATCCATCTTCGCCATGAACCAGCTCTGTCACTTGCTCCGCAAGAATACCTTGCGCTTTGGGGCGACCTGCTGCCGATTTATCTTCCGCCTCTATCGCGTCTATCTCTTCGACCGATAGGAACGTGAAGTATTTTAGGAACTTGTAGACATCGGCATCGGCTGTTCCTAGCCAGAACTGATAAAAACCGTAGGGCGATGTCTTCGATGCATCCAACCAGATCGTACCGGACTCTGTTTTACCGAACTTGGTACCGTCAGATTTGGTTACCAGTGGAAGAGTAAGGCCAAAGACGCTGCCACCGTACATCTTGCGAGCAAGGTCAACACCACCAATGATGTTACCCCATTGATCGGAACCACCAATTTGTATGGAGCACTGTTGACGCTTAAACAGTTCGGCAAAGTCATAACTCTGCAAAAGCATGTAGGTAAATTCGGTAAAGGAAATACCTTCTCCTTCGCGATCCAATCTTTGCTTAACCGACTCTTTATTAATCATGTTATTTACGGAGAAATGCTTACCCACATCTCGTAAAAAACTCACTAAATCAAGCTTGCCAACCCAATCTAAGTTATTTACTACCAACGCTGAATTATCACCAGAGTCGAATTCGATAAAACGAGATACCTGCTGCTGAATCTTTTGGGTCCATTTTGCTACCACTTCGGACGAATTCAGCTTGCGTTCCTGCGCCTTAAAACTGGGGTCACCAATTAAACCCGTAGCTCCACCAACCAGAGCGATAGGTTTATGCCCAGCCAACTGAAAGCGTCGCAGCGTCAAAAGCGGAACCAAACTACCAATATGAAGACTGTCGGCGGTGGGATCAAAACCACAATATAGGATGCGAGGCTCTTTCAGATGCTCTATCAATTGTTCTTCACCGGTCATCTGATTGACCAAGCCTCGTGATTGCAAGTCATCGAGGAGATTTTGAATACTCACCGCCATGGATTTTTTGCCTATGATTAAATAACAAGGAGAAATAAAAGATATAATCTGTAAGGTAGAAAAGATAATCTACGTCTGACTTTTAGGACGCGGAACCTTACCTTAAAAAACAATCAAAGCAAACCTTGAGAACACGCGCAAAATTTTCGATAAAGTTGTTTCATTGGGATGATAAATACCCTTTTTTCTGTTATAAACAAAGAAATACAGTGTGTTTTTTAACTAATTTTCAAGATTCCCATGCAACCAATTGATTCAAAAACAGAAACATCAAAGTCGTTAAACTGGCTGCATTTCCCCAAGACTCATTTTATTGTAACGAGCGCTCTAACCGTATCGCTGCTTGGATTGTTGTCTGTTTGGCCAAGTAAAGACGCCAACGCAATTAAGCATAAAGAACTTTCTGCCGAGAAAGCTTTATCCGACCAAGCAATATCATTTGCAGAGCAGGAAATAAATGATCCGCAATGGGAAATAGATTCTGCACAGACGACCGCAACAGCCTCTCAAATAGCTATTGAAACTGAATTTTCGCAGCCAGAGGATAGCAATCTAACCGCTATAGCATCGGAAGTGCTAAGTAGTTCAGTCGATCAAAACAGCCCTTCTGAGCCGACTCAAAACTGGCAGAAACAAATTGTTAAATCCGGCGATAACTTGTCGAATATTTTTAAGCGCGTAAAACTGAGTGATAGAGATGTCTATCAATTTGTAAACAGTAGCGACTCTGCCAAAGGACTCACCAAACTTAAGCCGGGTGAAGAAATTGAGTTTTTGATTGAGGAAGGCGAACTTGTAGCAGTTAGATACAAGCCTAATCGCTTAGATACTCTGATGTTTAACAAATCAGATGCCTCTTTTGATTTCACTCAGCAAACCGCCGTTCCAGACGTAAAATTAGCCTTTAATGAGGCTCAAATTAACGAATCATTGTTCTTAGCAGGCTCCCGAGTCGGCATGGATGACAGTGTCATTATGGAAATGGCCAATATTTTTGGTTGGGATATCGATTTTGTGCTGGATATTCGCAAAGGGGATAAATTTAAAGTCCTCTACGAAGAGAAATTTCTAGACGGCGAGAAGTTTGCCAATGGCGCAATTTTAGCCGCCGAATTTACCAATCAAAATAAGACTTATAGAGCTGTTAGATACACCGACGAATCCGGTGACAGCCAATACTACACTCCCGACGGCCAATCAATGCGCAAAGAATTTCTGCGCACACCCGTCGACTTCGCTCGTATTAGCTCGCACTTTAACCTACAACGTAAACACCCGGTGCTGAACACCATTCGCGCACACAAAGGTACAGACTACGCAGCTCCAAAGGGCACACCCATTAAAGCTGTTGGTGATGGTAAAGTTGTATTTGCAGGTAAAAAAGGCGGTTATGGTAACGCGATAATCATTCAACACGGCCAAACCTATAAAACCCTTTATGCGCACATGAACAACTTCCGTCGTGGCGTGAAAAATGGCACTCACGTGAAACAGGGTCAAGTTATTGGCTATGTTGGTTCGACCGGACTCGCAACAGGACCTCATTTGCATTATGAGTTTTATGTAAATGGCGCCGTAAGAAATCCTGTAACTGTGAAACTACCAAAAGCGAAATCCATCCCCGACGCACAAATGTTACGCTTTGCTCAGCAAACTCAGCCACACCTTGCAAAACTTGGTGTAATTGCTAATACACAGCTTGCATTGCAAGACGTAAACGACCCCAAGCAATGACAACTGAGCTCTATATTGGGCTAATGTCCGGCACTAGCATCGATAGTATCGATGCTGTGTTGCTGGAAGTCACCAAAGAGCACTTCCAGCTTTTAAATCATTGCTGCCACGACATTCCAAACGATCTGAAATTGCGTTTGGATGAGCTCACCACCTGCAATTCCTACTCTATTGATCGGATCGGGGAAACTCATCAAGAGCTTGGCTATTTATTTGCCCAAGCAGCTGTGTCTCTGTTGGAAAAGTCCGGAAAAAAATCTACGGAGATTTCTGCTATCGGCAGTCACGGACAAACGATACGGCACCGTCCTCCAGGTACATCCCCCTTTCCGTTTAGTTGGCAAATTGGTGATGCCAGCGTAATCTCGCTACTTACCGGTATCACCACAGTCGCAGACTTCCGCAGTAAAGATATAGCAGCAGGTGGGCAAGGAGCACCTTTAGCTCCTATTTTTCACAGAGCTTTTTTCTCTTCGCCCAACAAATCACGAGCAATAATTAACATTGGCGGCATCAGCAACCTTTCTAAACTTGATCCTAACAATGAGCTAATTGGCTTCGATCTAGGGCCGGGCAATCGTCTGATGGACGCCTGGTGTGAAATGCACCAAGGCAAACCATTTGATGAAAATGGCAATTGGGCGAAATCAGGAATCGTAAGCGAAAGCCTGCTCGAAAAACTACTCGCACACCCATTTTTGTCGCAACCGCATCCCAAAAGTACAGGTAGAGAAGAGTTTAACTTGGATTGGCTAAACGCCATTCTTGAGGACTTCGACGAACAGACAGTTTTTTTACCGCAAGATGTGCAAGCTACCCTGCTTGAATTCACGGCCACTTGCATCGCAAAGCAAACACTAGAACTGTTTAGCCCTGATGAAGTATTTATTTGCGGTGGTGGAGCATTCAACACTGCACTAATGACGCGGTTATCTGAATTATTCAACGTAGGTGTGAAAAGCACAGCAGACCTTGGCATTGACCCACAACAGGTAGAATCAGCTGGATTTGCATGGCTGGCGATGCGCACAATGAAGAACTTAACGAATAACTGCCCCAGTGTTACCGGAGCAACCAGAGATCTCGTATTGGGTGCGATATATCCCGCCGCACCACGAAGTTCTAGCTAAAAAGCACTAACCATAAAGCGCACGAGAAACTCTTAAAATTAGAGCCATTTATACATCACCAAAGCGTCCACCAAACCTTGCTCTGGGTGGTTAAAGGCTTGGGGTAACCGCCCAACAGTCTCAAATCCAAGTTTTGACCAAAGCCGAACCGCGCCGGTGTTAGAAGTAGCGACAAAATTAAATTGCATAGCCTTGTAACCAAGCGACCTGGCGATCAGTTGAGAATGCTCGCACAACTCAGCAGCAATTCCTTTACCTCGATGGACACTCGCCACCATATAACCGCAGTTACATACATGCTCACCAGGGCCAGATTGATTGGTTTTAATGTAATAGGTCGCGACTATTTCGCCTTTATCTTCGGCAACAAATGTTTTACGCGGCACATCGAGCCAAAGCCTTCGCGCTCCAGCAGCATCGGTGTTAACGTCAAAGGCATAGGTATCACCCGCCGAGACGACCTCATGGAAGATTGGCCAAATTTGTCCAAAGTCGTCTTCTGTTGCTTCGCGAATACGCATAGAAATTTTTTTGGAAATCGATGGAAAATCCAGACGTTAATGCAAACAATACCTAAAAGCCAACGACTTTTTAGCCGTCGGCTGCTTGTCAAAAGTATAGGTATTGCTCTTCGCTAATGAGGCGATTCACCTCGGCAGGCCCAAAAGGTACGGTATTTACGAAAGGAACCAGCTCATTCACTGGCCGACCAAGCACTCCCATACTGGTCTCGCAAACACGAATATCCACGACTTCGAAGGCGGTTAGACGAGCAGCCAAATCGACCAAGTGCTTATGTTCTTGATATTGACTGCGTAAAAAAATGCCGACTTCTGGGCCGTGCAATACGATTACAACTGGGTCGTAATCACCTTCAGGTTGATCGGCCAGAAAATACTGCTCAATACGCACAAGTGCACGCTCAATTTCTTCGGGAGAGTTGTTACCAATGCGCGCCAGATAGTTGCCTTCGAACAGCAAGTCATTGCGCTGTTCGACTTGCGCATTCACTAAAGATGACCAACCGAAGAAAATGAGAAAGAAATAAAACAAGTTTTTCATAGAGTATCGACCAAACTCACAACTCCACCCAAAAACTTGTTGTGAATTCAAACTATATAGTAAAGGAAGCTCCGCAGCCGCAGGTGCTAGACGCATTGGGATTGGTTACCACAAATCGAGCACCCGCTAACCCTTGTTCATAATCGACAGTGGAGCCGGTCAAAAAAGGGTAACTCAGGGAGTCTACTAAAACAGAAACACCACCAACCGAGATAACGGAGTCATCGTCGGTAGTTGATTCATCGAAAGTAAAACCGTATTGGAATCCAGAGCAGCCGCCACCGGTTACATACACTCGAAACTTTAAGTCTTCATTACCTTCATCTTCAATCAACTCTCGCACTTTACTTACCGCGCTATCAGTAAGATTAATTAAAGAGTTAGCAGAATCTGCGGCAGCGTCATGATACATAACACCAGAAGCCATAGTCACCTCGTAACCAGTTGAAAGCCAAAAAATACTTGAGTCTAATGATCAAGCATTAATGGGCTCAGCGCCACCATTTTTCAAGTCTTGTTTAGAATCTGACTTGGCAGATGGTTTATCAGACTTAGCTGGAGCCTTGGCAGGCTGTACTTTTTCGAACACAAGATTACCGTTAACCTGTGAACCCTTAACCATCTCAATCAACGCGTAATGAACATTGCCATCAACAACGGCGCGCTCTGCGAGCTCAACGTGTTCGCTTGAATAGACATCACCTCGAACACGACCATTGATGATAATGGTCGGCACTCGAATCTCACCGATAACCTCGCCAGAGTCGAGAACCTGAAGATGGGCAGGGCCTTCAGCGGCAGTAATATTGCCAAACACCTTACCTTCAATCATAAGATTGCCACTAAAAGCCAAATCACCTTTGATTTCCGTGGTATTTGAAATCAACGTAGTCGCACCTTTCGAAGCTTTTGGCGTACTTACGTCAGCGCTTTTTTTGTTGAACATTGTTCTAGGTCTCCTGAACCAACCAACCAAACTTTTTCTCTACTAATTGCCCGTTTTTACCACTCGATTTTGCCATCAATTCGATACGTTCGGGCTCAAAACCTTCGGGAAGAACTAGCTCGCCTTCGATATTCTGGAAGTATTTAAATCGCAACTTGATGTCTTCGTCGTCGATTTGCTCAGAAAGATCTTTCAATGGAAATTGGCGCGCCTGGCCGCCCTGTCGGCCCACAACAGTGACAGTTAACGCCCCGGAAATCAAATTGTGATTACTTGCCAGTTGCTGGATAACCATTCGATATTGATAATGGCGCGGGATTTGTGTGGCGATGAAATCGACCTGTCCAATGGTCAGACCTTGCTGATTACCTTTCGGTGACATGATGCCACGATAGAAACTGATATCAGCCTCTAAAGTTGCGATCTTATCTCTGAGTTCTACAACCTGATTGCGCACATCTTCGCTGGCTTTTTTATCGATCTCTGAACCCAAACGCAGATTCGCCGATTGTTGACGCAATTCGTTAACCTTATCCTCTGCGCTCGCAAGCTTTGACTCTAGCGCCTGCTTTGCGACAGTGAGCTCAGCCACTTCTTGACGTAACACGTAGCCACCAAACCAATACCCGCCAAAGCTTGCAAGTACAATCGCCACTACCGCGACGAGCAACAAAATGCGCCCTCGCCACGGCTGATGCTCAACCACTACTAACTGTTTCGATTTTGTCGATTTGAGTTTTGTCATCGCTCAAGCCATTCCCATTAGAATATTTTGTTCTGTGCAGATGACTGTAATTGTAGAAGCAAATCTTATGGGAATAATGCGACCTGCTCTAAACCTTGACCTTCTGGCAACCCAAACATGATATTAAAATTCTGGATTGCCTGAGTTGAGGCACCTTTTGCCAAATTATCAATAACAGACATCACTACAACCGTGTCACGCTCTTGAGGGCGAGCGACTGCAACTCGACAGAGGTTAGTCCCCTTCACGGTTCGAGTTTGTGGACAACTGCCCTTTGGCAGCACATCAACAAAGGGTTCGTTTGCGTAACGGCTTTCAAACAACGCCTGCAAATCAACACTAGTGTCACGCAATTTTGCGTAGGCCGTTACGTGAATACCGCGAATGATGGGCAATAAATGCGGCACAAAAGTCAAACTGACTTTTTCATCCTGAGGCAACGCATCATTCAGACCCTGCTCAATTTCCGGCAGATGACGATGACCACTAACGCCATACGCTTTAAAACTGTCGGAGATTTCGGCAAAAAGATTGTCGATCTTACCCTGACGACCAGCCCCACTGACACCTGACGCCGCATTCGCAATTAACGACTGAGTATCAACAATACCTGCTTCAATTAACGGTAAAAAAGCCATTTGCGTGGCCGTAGGATAGCATCCTGGACAGGCAATCAACTTAGCGTTAGCAATCTGCTCACGATTACGCTCTGGCAAGCCGTATACAGCCATATCGACCAAATCGGGACAACCATGAGGTTGGTTGTACCACTTCTCCCAGAGGGCGACATCTCGGATTCGAAAGTCCGCAGACAAATCAATAACCCTAACGCCACGAGAAATCAGTTCAGGAACCTGGGCCTGAGCTACACCATGAGGCGTGGCGAAGAACACCACATCGCAGTGACTGAGCTCATCAAAGGTTGGATCGGTAAAAGTAAGCTCAAGGCGACCTCGTAGGCTTGGAAAATAATCACTCACTTTTACGCCCGCCTCAGAACGAGAGGTTACCGCAACAACTTCCGCTTGCGGGTGATTGACCAAAACTCGCAGCAACTCAACACCGGTATAACCAGTGGCACCAACGATACCTACTTTTACCATTGAAAAAGCCCTCTAGCCCATATGATCGTGCGATTCGCACCAACAACGATCGTCAAATAAAGGCGGCAATGATACCCACGCAGAACCAAAAGCTAAAGTATTGGTGATTGACGCCATTGCGTAGCCCCAATACTGGAAGATGAAAATAACTATAGAGAACCCTGATTAACGTATCGATGAACGACACAGATATCGGAAATTGACAATACGAATTTCAATTTCTATACAATTTCAATTACTTATAGCGCTTGAAATTGGCAACCCATTCCAGTGTCTCTGGAAACGCTGGGTTAATCGGAATTTCCTATATCGGCAATTCTACCGGTGTCTTAAATTACCGTTACAGGAACTTTTAGTTTACCCTTGCTAATTCTAAATTCATTGACTCGTCGTATCGTCCAATGCAAAAAGGTTTTCGATCAGCAATAACCTCGTCTTTGACCAATTTCCGTCATCAGCTTTCATACTTGAATGCACTGCCACAGTTAACTATTTTAGGTTTAATCACCGGATGCCTCGCCGCTGTTCTAATTGTTTCGTTTCGAGCGCTCATTGAACTCGGCACAAGCCTGTATTTACCCAATTCAGAAGGCTTCGAAACATTACCATTTTATTTAAGATTTTTAGTTCCTTTTGCGGGAGCTGTGATTATCGGCATTATTTTTCAATTTCTTCCCAAGCGCAGTATTCGCGTTGGCGCCGGATACGTACTCGATCGCCTTTACAACTTCCAAGGGCATTTAGCAAAATCCAACTTTTGGGTGCAATTTTTTGCCGGAGCCTTGTGTTTAATCACTGGTCAATCCGTAGGTCGAGAAGGACCAGCTGTACATTTAGGTGCAGGAGCAGCCAGCGGCTTTGGTAAGGTTCTCAAAATTCCCAACAACAGCTTACGTAATTTAGTAGCCTGCGGTGTCGCTGCTGCCATTTCGGCCTCATTTAACACGCCATTAGCAGGCGTTATATTTGCGATGGAAGTGGTCTTAATGGAGTACACAATTACCGGTTTTGTGCCAGTAATTATGGCGTCTTTTGCGGGAGCGCTAATTACGCGCCTAGCATTTGGTACAGAGTTTGTTTTTAGCGTTCAAGATATTGCAATTACCAGCCTAACCGAATTACCGTTTTTACTCGTGGCAGGAGTTCTAATTGGATTATTGGCCACCGTATTTTCTAAATTAATGCTATTGAAAAATCCATTGCATGCGACGCCCATATTTATTCGCATAAGCTTCGCAGGTGCAGTAACTGGAGTAATTGCACTTTATCTGCCGGAGATTTTAGGTCTTGGCTACGACACAGTCGCAGAAGCCATGCTCGACCACACAGAGGTTAAATTACTGACATTAATTTTAATCGGAAAAATAATAGCAACCGGCGTCAGTGTAAATCTTGGTATGCCCGGTGGATTAATCGGCCCAACATTATTTATTGGCGCAATTTTCGGAGCCATTTTAAGTTTCTTCGCACATTGGGCGTACCCTATTCACGCCTCGGGAACCACCTTTTATGTGCTAGTGAGCATGACCGCAAGCCTTGGAGCTGTACTCAACGCTCCACTCACTGCTCTGGTTACCATGCTCGAATTAACCAACAATCCCACCATTATTTTCCCAAGTATGCTGGTCGTGGTAATTTCTTGTTTAACAACACGATATTTTATCGGTGACCAAGGCATATTTGTTACCAGCCTAAAAAGCCAAGGTTTAATTGTTAAATCCACAAGCTTTGAAAACGACCTGCGAAGGATCGGCATCCGAAGTCTTATGAACGTCAAATTAGTGTCTTCTCCTTATAAAATTGACCATAAAAAAGCAATCGAACTGCTAGAGAAAAGACCGGATTGGATTGTTCTCAATGAACTTGGTAAAACCAAACGTCTATTACGTGCCGCAGACTTAGCGCGCTTTTTAGAAGACGCACCAAATGCCATTTTGACCCTTGAAAAACCCATCGACCTTTTAGAAGTGCCGGGCAAAAAACTCACTATGCCTCCCATTCACGAGCAGGCTACCGTACTTGAAGCGCATTTATTAATGAAAAGCGAATCCGTCGAGGCCGTGTATGTACAAAACCCTCGACAATTACCGCTGGAGACCGAAATTCTAGGCGTTGTTACTCGCGACGATATTAATAATTATTACTCGGTTTAATTTAAGCTGACAGAAATTGAAGAAGGATTCCTTACAAAATACAAAATTATTACTAAAGGGCGCACCATTAACTTAAATAAAAAATAGAAATGCACCAACTATGATCGTATGATAATAGTTAATTTTGTAGGTAGCCGCTTAATACCGCCAATTCCAAGACATCTACTCGGTGGCATAAAGACTGCTTTAATAAAAACGACCGTACTCTTGGTATAGACGGCGATACAATTTGATTAAATAGAGCGCTAGGGTTCCGGCTTATTCTTAAGCGACTGGTCCGAGAGCACTCGACCTTCCTTAACTTTCCTTTCGGATAGTTCAGATAGAGGTTACACGGCGGGACAAAAGCCCGGGAGACTTAATTGGCGTTTAGCCAAGAGTGCTCCACGTAACTGAAAATTTGATACTTATAAATCCGAGAGGTCTCCAATGAAACACCTTCTCCTTGCAGCGCTATTAATTTCCCTGACTAATTCAGTATTTGCTCGCGATAATTTTAAAATTTGCTGGTCAATTTACGTGGGTTGGATGCCTTGGGCCTATGGTGCCGAACACGGTATCGTTAAAAAATGGGCCGATAAATACGATATTAAAATTGATGTTGTGCAAATCAATGATTACGTAGAATCCATAAATCAATATACCGCCGGAGCTTTTGACGGTTGCTCTATGACGAACATGGATGCGCTAACCATTCCTGCTGCGGGTGGCGTAGATTCAACCGCATTAATTGTTGGAGACTTCTCCAACGGCAACGATGGTGTTGTACTCAAAGATAAAAAATCCCTCGCCGAAATCAAAGGTCAAACCGTTAATCTGGTTGAATTAAGTGTTTCACATTATTTATTAGCTCGCGCATTAGATAGCGTGGGATTATCAGAACGTGATTTAAAAGTAGTAAATACCTCCGACGCAGATTTGGTTTCTGTTTACGGCACATCCGATGTGACTTCTGTTGTTACATGGAACCCTTTATTAGGCGAAATTCTTACAAACCCCAGCAGCAATCTGGTATTTGATTCTTCAAAAATTCCCGGCGAAATTATTGATCTGTTAGTTGTAAATACCGATGTTCTAAAAGAAAACCCTAATTTCGGTAAAGCACTGGTTGGCGCCTGGTATGAAATCATGGCAACCATGAGCGGTGACGACGCTGCTGCAAAAGAAGCAAAAACTTTTATGGCCGAAGCTTCCGGTACCGATTTAACCGGGTATGAAGCGCAGCTAGCAAGCACCGAAATGTTTTATCAGCCGAGCCAAGCACTATCGTTAACCAATAGTTCTGAATTAAAAACCACTATGCAACAGGTTGCTGAATTTTCATTTGACCACGGCATTTTAGGCGAAGGCGCACCGGATGCAGGCTTTGTTGGCATTGAAACACCCTCAGGCATTTACGGTGATCCAAACAATATTAAATTGCGTTTCGATCCAACCTTTATGCAAATGGCCGCAGACGGAAAACTGTAAATAATTATTCTATGAAACGCCTAATCAATTTAAAGCCCTCGAAACCTCTAGCGTTTGCACTTGGAATTTTGCCGTTTTTTTTAATTGCCGTACTTTATGTAATTAATTCTAATGCGCGACTTGCTGAAAACGCTGACGACAAATTATTACCGCCGGTTAGCAAAATGGCTGACGCGATGGAACGCTTGGCTCTAGAGCCTAGCAAACGCAGCGGCGAGTACACATTTTGGATAGATACCGCAAGCAGTCTAAAGCGGTTAGGATTAGGCGTTTTATGTGCAGCAGCATTGGGTTTGCTATTTGGTATTTTTACCGGTGCAATTCCATTGGTGAAATCGGGCTTATCGCCCTTTTTAACGGTTATCTCATTAATTCCACCGTTGGCATTACTACCAATTCTATTTATTGTTTTTGGTCTTGGCGAATTATCTAAAGTTGTTCTAATCGTTATTGGCATCTTTCCATTTATTGCTCGCGACATTCAAAGACGCGCCGAAGAAATTCCCAACGAACAATTAGTAAAGGCGCAAACCTTAGGCGCAAATACATCACAAATTATAGTTCGCGTTTTGCTGCCGCAATTAATGCCAAAACTCATCGATTCTGTGCGTTTATCACTGGGTGCAGGTTGGTTATTTTTAATTGCCGCCGAAGCCATTGCCGCAACCGACGGCCTAGGTTACCGAATATTTTTGGTACGAAGATATCTATCCATGGACGTTATTTTACCCTACGTCGCGTGGATTACATTATTGGCGTTTATTGTTGACCAGCTTTTAGCGTTACTGAATCGAAAATTGTATCCGTGGCATTCACAAGGTAATCGATAGTGATTGAAGTTAAAAACTTGTGGAAAAACTACGGCGAAAACGTTGTTTTAGAGCAACTTAATGTAACCGTGGCAGAAGGGGATTTTATTACCATGGTCGGTAGCTCCGGCTGTGGTAAGAGCACTTTTCTGAACTTATTATTAGGCACCGAGCAATTGTCTCGGGGTGAATTGTTGATTAACGGCAAGCCTATTGCCAGCGAACCCGGCCCAGAAAGGGGCATTGTTTTTCAGCAGTATTCCGTGTTTCCACACATGACGGTTTTAGAAAATGTCATGGCCGCAAAAGCATTTGAGCGCAAAGGTTTTACTGGATATTTATTTGGCAAAGCCAAACGAGAAGCAAAATCTGCGGCGGAAAAACTACTCAAAGAAGTGGGTTTAGAGCACGCTTTAAAAAAATATCCACACGAGTTATCCGGCGGAATGAAACAACGTTTGGCCATTGCTCAAGCGCTACTGGGCAAACCAAAAATACTGTTATTGGACGAACCCTTCGGCGCTCTAGATCCGGGTATTCGTGCCGAAATGCATCAACTGGTTCTAAACTTATGGCGCGAGCACGGCTTAACCATATTTATGGTCACTCACGATTTAAAAGAAGGTTTTTATCTAGGCACGCGACTTTGGGTATTCGATAAAATTCGTCACGACCCACAAGCCCCGAACGCCTACGGCGCAACAATTACCTACAATTTACCGGTTTCTAAAAATTCGAATTATGAAAATTTATTGTCACCGACAAAATAATTGAACTCGAAAACTATTGAGCGCTCTTTTTTTAAATTAAAAGAAACTCTAAATCAAAGGAAACTCTAAATCAAAGGAAACTCTGATTAATTTAGAGTTTCTAGCGAAACAAGGATGTATCGCCAATTTCAAGAACTCTAAGTGATTGAAATTGTGCAGACATTGAAAATCGCATTTTCAATGTCTGTCCCCTAATTAAATTATGGATGATTTAATCAGCGGTTCCTAAATACTGTTTAGATAAAACTCTGGAGACACCGTGAGCTTATCAACCTACTCCACCACTATTGCTCCCGGCGGGCATTGGTCACTCAGGTTATTGCGTGGCACACAAATGACGCTTACCGATATCGAAGGTGGCGCGAACGTCGGTATGCTTTTTTATAATCCCGACAATCTGTTAGAAAAATACAACGCACCCGACACGCTAAAATGCCAGCACACCTTTAAATTAACACGCGGCAACTGCCTATATTCAGACATGGGGCGGATTTTCGCATCCATCACGCAGGATGATTTAGGTTGGCACGATACGGTTGGTGGTAACTGCACCGCAAATCAAGTCACAAAATCGTGGGGTGTTCGCGACTATCAAAATCATCGCAATGCCTGGCATCAAAACGGACACGATGCTTTTTTAGTTGAACTCGCTAAATACGGCTTAGGTTTAAAAGATCTTGCTGCTAATTTAAATTTATTCAGCAAAATTACCACCGATGCAAACGGTGCATTAACGTTCAACAAAAATCATTCATCACCGGGTAACAGCATTACACTTCGCTTTGAAATGAATACGCTTGTGATATTACACACCTGCCCTCATCCATTAAATACCGAAGAAAATTACCCAGCAAAACCGGTAAAAATAGATATTTCTGCTGCTGAACCCGTTATGGATGACGATTATTGTTTGAATTTTAGACCCGAAAATCAACGCGGCTTCGCCAATAACCAGTTGTATTACTTGGGGCAGCAACAAGGAATCGTAGCGCTATGAAAATCAGTCATTTAATGGCAGAAAATGCCGATTTCACCCAGAAAGTCTTGGCGGGCGATTATTTTATTCACAATATCACTGCGGGCAGTGTTTTAAGAATTCTAGATCTCGAAGGTAATCAAGCCGCCGATACGTTATTTTATAATTCACACAACCCTGAAGAGCGTTACAGCGCAACCGATACTATTCGCGAACAAGGAAATGTTTATTTAACCGATGGCAGCGTTCTTCGGTCTAATCTGAATAACCCCATGTTAGAAATCGTTGCCGACACCTGCGGACGTCACGATACATTGGGTGGTGCTTGCGCAACTGAAAGTAATACCGTTCGTTATGATTTAGAGAAACGTTGCATGCACGCTTGCCGTGATAGCTGGATGCTTGCCATTGCCGAAAATCCTGAATTTGGTTTAGACAAACGTGATATCACTCATAACATTAATTTCTTTATGAATGTACCGGTAACCGAAGATGGCGGCCTAACCTTTGAAGATGGCATTTCGGCGCCGGGTAAATACGTAGAATTAAAAGCGTTAATGGACATCACGGTGCTCATATCGAATTGCCCACAATTAAATAATCCCTGTAACGGTTACAACCCAACGCCAATCGAAGTTTTGGTTTGGAATAGTTAAATCACCTTCAGTGGACGGCCACTGTCGTAATGCCCGCGGGACGACCCGCCAACGATAATGTATGTTCAGTAAAGTTCTTATCGCCAATCGCGGCGCCATTGCTTGCCGAATTATTCGCACGCTTAACAAACTCAATATTCAATCGGTAGCGGTTTACGCCGAAAGTGATGCTCAAAGCCTACACGTTCGCCAAGCCAGCGAGTCGTTTTGTTTGGGTGAAGGCCCTGCACAAGATACCTATTTAAATTACGAAAAATTACTCACCATCGCCAAACATACGGGCGCGCAAGCGATTCATCCCGGCTACGGCTTTTTAAGTGAAAACGCTGATTTTGTGGAGGCTTGTGACAAGGCCGGTATCGTATTTATTGGCCCGCGCGTTTCACAGATTTTAGATTTCGGCTTAAAACACCGCGCTCGTGAGCTGGCTCAAGCTGCCAAGGTACCATTATTACCGGGTACAGAAGTTCTGGAAAATCTCGATCAAGCCCTTATATCGGCCACCGAAATTGGCTACCCCGTTATGCTAAAAAGCAGCGCCGGTGGTGGTGGCATTGGTATGCAGTTGTGTGAAACCGAAGATCAGCTGCGCGGCGCTTTTGACAGTGTAAGACGTCTTGGTGAAAAAAACTTTGCCGATAACCGCGTATTTCTTGAAAAATTTATCGCCCGCGCCCGACATATTGAGGTACAAATTTTTGGCGACGGTAAAGGGAACGCACTGGCCATTGGAGAACGAGATTGTTCCAGCCAAAGACGCAATCAAAAGGTCGTTGAAGAATGTCCGGCTCCAAATCTAAGCGATGAGATCAAGAAAAACCTTCATGCTACCGCCGAAAAATTATTGGCCAGCGTGAATTATCAAAATGCTGGCACCGTCGAATTTATTTTAGATGCCGACACCCAAGATTTTTATTTATTGGAAGTAAATACTCGGCTACAGGTAGAACACGGCGTTACCGAAGAAGTGTATAACATCGATTTGGTTCAGATGATGTTACAACTTGCCTCCGGCGAGAATCTGGATTTAAACGCAATTAGAAATACCTTGAAACCCGAAGGACATGCCGTTCAAGTTCGACTCTATGCCGAAGACCCCTACAAAAACTTTCAACCCACCTCTGGCCTATTAACTCACGTTGAATTTCCGAGCCAAGAAAATATTCGCATCGATCACTGGCTTGAATCGGGCATTACTGTATCGCCGTATTTTGATCCAATGCTAGCGAAACTTATTTGTCATGGAAAAAATCGCGCTACTGCTCTTAATCAGCTGAGGGACACTCTGGCTAAAACCAAGCTCTACGGTATAACGACCAACAAAGATTATTTATGTGATCTATTAAACGACAAAACTCTCCTTGCAGGCAATGTTACCACTCGCTATTTAAACGAATTTAAATATCAACCCAAACGCATTGATGTGTTAAGCGCGGGAACGCTGACCACCATACAAGATTTTCCCGGTCGTACCGGGCTTTGGAATGTAGGTGTACCACCGAGCGGCCCCTTCGATAATTATTCATTTCGTTTAGCCAATAAATTATTAGGCAACAAATCCGATGCAGCCGCTTTAGAAATTACGCTGCAAGGCCCATGTCTACAATTCAGTTTTGATACCACCATTGCCATTGTCGGTGCCAACCTAGAAGCGACAATCGATGGTGAGACGATTCAATTAAATACCCCAATTAACATTCTAGCCAACCAAACCTTGACCATGGGTAAAATAACATCCGCGGGTGCACGCTGTTATTTAGCCGTTGCCGGTGGTTTTGATTGTCCCGATTATTTAGGTTCTAAAGCTACGTTTACACTGGGCCAATTTGGCGGTCACGCCGGTAGAGCACTTCGCGCGGGTGATTGCTTAACAACGCTACCTTTTTTATCCGATGATTTATCTGATGAAAAAGCATCATCGGTATCGTCAAATATATTTCCGGATATAAATAACAAAGTGGAATTACGAGTTATTTATGGCCCTCACGGCGCACCGGATTTTTTCACTCAAGATGACATCGAGGTATTTTTTAACACTCAATGGCAAGTGCACTATAACTCCAGTCGCACCGGCGTGCGCTTAATTGGCCCTAAACCGCAATGGGCGCGTAAAGATGGCGGCGAGGCAGGACTGCATCCATCCAATATTCACGATAACGCCTACGCTTTTGGTACCGTTGATTTTACTGGTGACATGCCAGTAATTCTTGGCCCAGATGGTCCATCTTTAGGTGGCTTTGTGTGCCCAGCTACGGTTATTACCGCAGACCTTTGGAAACTGGGCCAATTAAAAGCCGGTGATAAAATCAAGTTTATTCCGGTTTCTATCGACACGGCCAAAGCGTTAGAAGTCGCGCAATTAAAACAACTCGATACATTACAACCGCAATCCGTTGAATTTGAACAAGCAGAAATAACCACGCCGATATTTTCGACCTTCAGTAAACACGATGCCGGTATAGAAATCAGTTATCGCTTGGCCGGCGATCATTTTTTGCTAGTGGAATATGGCGATTTAATGCTGGATATTCCTTTGCGTTTACGCGCCCATGCTTTGTTAAATTGGCTGAGCGAAAATCCAATAACCGGCATTAAAGAATTAACACCCGGTATTCGCTCGTTACAAATCCATTTTGATAGCCAACAACTCGATCACACAGATTTAGTTCAGCAGCTAAAAAATGCCGAGCGAATTATTTATAAAAATCTGGCCGACATCACCATTAAATCAAGAATCGTGCATTTACCGCTGTCTTGGGATGATAAAGCCTGCCGCCAAGCAATCGAAAAATACCAGCAATCGGTGCGAGCTGATGCACCTTGGTGTCCAAGTAACTTAGAATTTATTCGTCGTATTAATGGTTTAGAAAGTATCGACGAGGTTAAAAAAATTGTTTTTGATGCGTCCTATTTAGTCATGGGACTCGGTGATGTTTATTTAGGGGCGCCAGTTGCAACACCAGTTGATCCGCGTCATCGTTTAGTTACGACCAAATACAATCCTGCCAGAACTTGGACAGCTGAAAACTCGGTAGGTATTGGTGGTTCTTATTTATGCGTTTACGGCATGGAAGGCCCCGGTGGTTATCAGTTTGTCGGGCGCACCTTGCAAATGTGGAATCGCTATCAAAAAACCAAAGAATTTGAACAGCCTTGGTTATTGCGCTTTTTTGATCAAATTCGTTTTTACGAAGTCAGCCACGAAGAACTGAATCATATTCGCCGTGATTTTCCGTTAGGTAATTATCCGTTAAAAATTGAAGAAACCGAATTTAATTTAAGCAGCTATCAAAAATTTTTGACCGAGAATCAAACATCAATTGAAGAATTCACAGAAAAACGCGATTACGCCTTTAACCAAGAATTACAACGCTGGCACGCCGACGGACAATTTCATTTTAACGAATCAGAAGTGAATGAAACTCTGCAAACCACTGATTGGCCGGAATCGAGTATTGTTATTGAAAGTCCGGTTTCGGGCAGCGTTTGGCTGGTAGAAAAATCCGTGGGCGACGAAATTACCACCGACGACATTTTGGTGGTTTTGGAATCCATGAAAATGGAAATACCTATTACCACTCACACCGCCGGAACCATTTCGCATGTATTAAAAACCGCAGGTCAACGCGTTGAAGCGGGTCAACCTTTGATTGTGCTAGAGCCTAAAAGTCTTTAGGAGTGAAATTATGAATTCTATGACCATAAAATCGTTACGCGATGCTTATTTATCAGAACAATTAACACCACAACAATTAATCGCAGATATTTTAGATAAAGCCAAAAAATTTGCCGACCACAATATTTGGATTCATTTATTAACGGCGAAAGAAATAAATCCCTACATTGAAGCCTTAGCAGAAAAACCCATAGCAGACTATCCACTGTGGGGAATTCCTTTCGCTATTAAAGATAATATTGATCTTGCTCGAATTCCCACAACGGCGGGCTGTGAAGCTTTTGCTTACACGCCAGAAAAATCAGCGTTTGCAGTACAACAGTTAATTAACGCGGGTGCCATACCCGTCGGTAAAACCAATCTTGATCAATTTGCTACAGGCTTAAACGGAACCCGCTCACCCTTTGGTGCCTGTAAAAATTCGTTTAATCAAGAGTATATCAGCGGCGGTTCAAGCTCTGGTTCTTCGGTAGCCGTTGCATTGGGTTTAGCGACCTTTAGTTTAGGCAGCGACACCGCCGGTTCTGGTCGAGTACCAGCCTGCTTTAACAATTTAGTCGGACTAAAACCTTCGCGCGGACTACTATCTGCATCGGGGATGGTACCGGCGTGTAAAAGCCTCGACTGCATGAGTATTTTTGCGTTAACTACCGAAGACGCCAACACGATATTAACCAGTGCCGAAGGTTTTAATATAAGCGATGAATACAGCCGAGAAAATACGCCGTCGAATAAATCACGATATTTTGGCCAGCAAACACCACCTTTCACACTGGGAATTATTGAGTCATCGCAACTGAAATTTTTTGGCGATAAAGAGTACGAAAAAGCTTATCACAAGGTGATTGAGCAACTGCAAGCCATCGCCGACGTTACCTTAATTCCTATAGATTATTCACCCTTTGACCAAGTCGCCAAGCTGCTTTACGAAGGCCCATGGGTTGCCGAACGCTATCTAGCCGCACAAGAGTTAATTAATACTAATCCCAATGCTATTTTTCCGGTGGTGCGCGATATTATCGCCCCCGGCGGTGAACCCAAAGCTCATGAATTATTTTCGGCACAATATAAACTTGAAGGTCTCGCAAAAACCTGTCGTGCTCAATTAAATAAGTGTAATGCGTTATTAATGCCAACGGCAGGTCGGATATTTACTATTGAAGAAATGCTAAATGAGCCCATTAAACACAACAGCGAGTTGGGGTATTACACCAATTTTGTGAATTTATTGGATTTATCGGCCATTGCTGTACCAACATCGTTTACCGAAAAGAATTTACCGTTTGGCATTACCTTAATCGGCGATACATTTGCCGACCGGTCGCTGCTTTCAATCGCTAATTATCTTGAGACTATTTTTGTAACACCCGAAGGCGCAAGTACAACCTCGAAAACAATAACTCATCTACCTA
Organism: Sessilibacter sp. MAH3; assembly: GCF_054658275.1. Classification (NCBI taxonomy): domain Bacteria; kingdom Pseudomonadati; phylum Pseudomonadota; class Gammaproteobacteria; order Cellvibrionales; family Cellvibrionaceae; genus Sessilibacter; species Sessilibacter sp. MAH3. The sequence goes on from NZ_BAAGIE010000027.1 coordinate 20,438, forward strand.
AAGTTAACTCAACAAAAACCGTTGATGTTGTTGTTTGCGGTGCGCATCTAGAAGGATTACCACTGAACTGGCAACTTACCGAACGCGGCGGAAAATTAATTAACACCACCACAACCTCAAAAAATTACCGCATGTACGCACTCGCCGGTGGCCCACCGTTTCGTCCAGGGTTAATTCGCGACACTGAAAACGGAGCAAAAATTGCGGTAGAAGTATGGCGCTTGCCAATGACGGAATTCGGCAGCTTTGTCGCAGGCATTCCAGCACCCTTAGGCATTGGCAAACTCGAACTCGATGACGGCCGATGGTTACCGGGTTTTATTTGTGAAGGTTACGGAATAGAAGGCGCAGAGGAAATTACAGAATTGGGTGGGTGGCGAGCCTATCTGAAGACTTTATCTCAGTAATCGCACAACAAAAATAGGTGAGAATAACCTATCGGAAACTCTAATTAACTTAGAGTTTCCAGCGACACAAGGACGTTTTGCCAATTTCAAGAATGGTAAGTAATTGAAGGTGTGAAGAAATTGGAAATGGCATTTTCGATTTCTGCTCTCTAATTAAATCAGGAATGCGTTAATCAGAAGTTCCAAGAAGATTCGAGTGTGCTTGGATTACCGACGTTATTTTGAGGTATAAGTAAGTACCTCAATCAATACCCCAATTGCGATAATGCATAAAGTACAACCAGCAATACACTCTGACTCAGAATATTTAGCGATTACCTTTCCGATCTTTTAACATAAATAACCGCAGCTCTCGCTCGCTGCGCATTACATATAAGATATACACATTATTATCTTTATCGGCTCGGTAAAACAGACGGCACGGCCCTACAATTAATTCTCTGTAGTCTGTGTTTTCTAGCTCAGGTGGCTTACGTCCCGATTCAGGAAATGTTTTTAATTTTTGAGTTGCTTGAAACACTTCGTTAACGAACTTTTTAGCCGTACTTGGTTTATCGAGAGCGATGTGTTCGGCTAATTCATCCAAATCTGCAAACGCGGGTTCGGTCCATTTTATTTGAGCCATTTCCCCATTCTTTCTTCAGCTTCTGATTCGGACAAAACTCTTCCTTCCAACACAGCTTTTTCTCCACGAGCAACGCCTTCTAATATCTTCATTCGATTTTGCATTTGCTCGTAGTGTTCAAAATCAACAAGATAAGCAGAAGGCTGACCGTGCTCTGTTATTAGAACCGGTTCTTTGGTTTCGTGCAGCTCAGCCAAAATTTTTGTGGCTTGGCGCTTTAAGGTGGTTACGAGTTCTGTTTTCATAACAGTGATACTATTCTATCACTTAGTGACACGCAAGGTTCAAACTTTAATCAACAACGTGTATTTAAAGCTTGCGTCAAACCTATAAAAAATTGCTCACCAAAAACACAAGCCTTAAACAGCAGACATAAAAAAACCGCAGACTTTCATCTGCGGTTTTTTAAGAGCAATTAAGCCTTTGAACTTAGCTTGCGTACACTGGGAAGCGTGCGCAGATATCCAATACTTTTGCTTTTACTTCTGGAATTACGGTTTCAGAGGTACCTTTTTCTAGGCTTTCTAAAACATCACAAATCCAGTTGGTTAATTCAATGGTTTCGGCTTCTTTAAAACCACGAGTAGTAATCGCTGGTGTACCTACGCGCAAGCCAGAGGTCACAAACGGTGAACGCGGATCGTTTGGCACTGCGTTTTTGTTAACGGTGATGTAAGCATCGCCAAGAGCTTTATCAGCGTCTTTACCGGTGTATTCTTTACCGATTAGATCAACCAACATTAGGTGGTTTTCCGTACCGCCAGAAACGATTTTAATACCACGTTCCATAAAGGTCGCTGCCATTGCTTTTGCATTAGCAACCACTTGTTTTTGGTATTCTTTAAATTCTGGTGATAGCGCTTCTTTGAAGCTGATCGCTTTAGCAGCGATTACGTGCATCAATGGGCCACCTTGACCACCTGGGAATACCGCTGAGTTAAGCTTCTTCTCGATTGCTTCGTTAGCACGGGCCAAAATAATACCACCACGAGGACCACGAAGGGTTTTGTGGGTGGTAGAGGTGGTTACGTCTGCAATTTGTACAGGGTTTGGATAAACACCGGCAGCAACAAGACCTGCAACGTGAGCCATATCAACCATTAAATAGGCGCCAACACTGTCTGCGATATCGCGGAAGCGCTGCCAATCCATAACTTTGGAATACGCAGAGAAACCCGCAACAATCATTTTTGGTTTGTGTTCTTTGGCTAGAGCTTCAACTTGGTCGTAATCGACCTCACCGGTTTCGGTGTTCAAGCCGTATTGAATGGCGTTGTAGGTTTTGCCCGAGAAGTTAACTTTGGCACCGTGAGTAAGGTGACCGCCGTGGGCAAGGTCAAACCCTAAAACTGTGTCACCCGGCTCACACAAGGCTTGATAAACCGCTGCGTTCGCTTGCGAACCCGAGTGTGGCTGTACGTTGGCGTAGTCGGCACCAAAGAGCTCTTTAGCGCGTTCGATGGCTAAGGCTTCGGCTTTATCAACGTATTCACAACCGCCGTAGTAGCGCTTGCCAGGGTAGCCTTCGGCATACTTGTTCGTCAATTTGCTGCCTTGAGCAACCATGACCAACGGGCTGGTGTAGTTTTCAGAAGCAATCAGTTCGATGTGCTCCTCTTGGCGCTGATTTTCTTGCTCAATAGCTTCCCAAATTTCGGGATCAAATTGCTCCAGGGTTTGGTTGGATTCAAACATTGGCTACCCCTTCTGGTCCGGTGTCTAAAAATGAGGCGCGGATTTTACACGATCCAGTAAAATTTGCTCTCTATTTTAGTGTTTTTGGTCGATTAAGACAGGAATACGCAGAAAAATACCAAAGCTATCACTGCTTGCACCATTTAATAGATTCAATACAGATTCAACAGGGTTTGTGTAGGGAATCGGCCTACGGATTCTTGAACGTAAATTCTTCTAAAACAACTTTTACTGAATACACAGGCAAGTAGTTATTCGTCTGGGAAAGTAAACTAAATCACTTAGAATTAATACTTCCACAATTAATTTAGAGGAAAGAAATTAACCATTCGATTTTTAATTTCTTTATAATTTCAATTACTTACCGTTCTTAAAATTGGTGGCACATCCTTGTGATATTGGAAATTCTAGGTTAGTAAGAGTTCGTTAACCTTTTTGTTAAGGTATTTATTCCCGTACAAAAGAGACTTTCTTTCAGTACAAAACCGGCCTTCGCTTTTTAGTTGTCAGTTATTTTCAGGTCCAAATAAACTAAACGATGATCTGAAGACGCTTTACGATCGGCGACCAAACGAAACAAAGCGCTGTCATTGGTCGGCCAATAGACACCACCACCAACAATCTCTAGACCTTCTTTTGAAGGTAATACGTAATCAGCCCGACTTTTCCAAAACGCGGTATGCTCATCACTATTGGCATCATCGGGAGCATTTTCTTTGCCGCCGTCGCTTGTAGGAATAAAACTCGAATTTATTTTTGGGTGATTAAGCAGCTGCTCCATGGTACCCGGATAGGTTTCTTTGCTGTACACACTGGCATTTAAGTCGCCGAGAATAACAAAGCGCTGGCCATTAAATTTTTCGCGAGATCCAGCATCGTCGTAAAGATACGATTCACCCGATAAATAATCCGTAATCAAACGGATTTCATCGTGGTTTCTAAGGCCATTACGATTCTCCGGGCCATCAAATACCGGTGGTGTTGGATGCTGTGCTAACAGATGAATCTTTTTATTTTGAATGGTTATTGGCAGGTCCCAATGAGACTTGGACGATAATCTAAAATCTTGCCATTGTGGTTGTGAATACCAAGGCGCCCCTGAAGCCGGATCTACAGGCATTAAAGCGCCGGGCATATCGTGCCAACGGAAATTCTTGAAAGTGCGAATTGACTCTATGTCTATTGGAAATTGGCTCAACACTACCATTCCGTATTGGCCGGGATAATTTCCGTAGCCCCACGCATCTTCACCTTTACCAGAGGCAATGCCATCTCGATTAAAATCGTACGGGCTTGGTTCTCCGGTATTAACGGGAGCAGTAAAAAAGTAGGGATAATCGATTCCCGATAATTCGCTTTGCTGGGCTAATTTTAGATATTGATCAATAAACGCCAATACGCCCCTGCTAGGATTTTGAATATAGTCGAATTCATTCAACAAAATGATATTTGGACGAACACGCTGAATTATTTCAGCTATATTTTTTATTTGTGAATTTTTGCCGCTCAGTAATTCTTTAGTAAGAATATCGTTGCTTTCATCGTCTAGTTTTTCGTCAGTGTAATTTGTTGCTTCCATACTGACGTTAAAAGTTGCGATACGAATGACTGAGCTTGCGGAATTTTCATCTGCGTAAGTCATAGCACTGCAAATACAAAAAATTAAAAAACTTAACCACTTAAAAAGCTGACTATTTGCCATAAAAACTTATCCATTTCCGTCAGTTAAAAACTATTTATGACGCCGAGAGAACAATCATCGTAATTAGTGTACTGGCCGAATAAAAAATAGTTATCGCAGGGGCTGACACTGTAACTAATTTGTAATAATTTGTATCGACAATTGCGCGATTCGTATTTTATTTGTTCGCAACACAACATTAAGATCACTTTTATAACGTAATCATTAGGGATTGAAACGCTATGAAACCATTCATCAAGCGACGCTTAGCCGCGGCCGTGTTTTTAGCTGCTGGTGCATCAGGCGCACTTGCACAAGAAACCACCTCCGCTATTACTGGGCAAATCACTGGACCAAGTGGTAGCCCAACTTCTGCTGTTATTCGAATTATCCACATTCCTTCGAATACGTCTTCAGAGGTTACAACTAATTCTAACGGTCGCTTCTCAGCTCGTGGTCTACGCGTTGGCGGTCCATACCGCATTATCGTGGATTCGAATACTTTCGAAGACGAAACTCAAGAAGGTATTTTCCTCCAGTTAGGTGAGACCTTTAACTTCAACGCCACTTTGGGCGATAGTAACATCGAAGAAGTAACCGTTATTGCTGATGCTAGCGCATTAAATAACACAGCAACTGGCCCGTCTTCGACGTTCAACCTAAGTGATATTCAATCTATTCCAGCGATTAACCGCGACATTAAAGATATCATTCGCGCCGATCCTCGAATCCACATTGACCCAACCAACGACAACGCCATTCAGTGTGGTGGTGCTAACCCACGTTTCAACTCTCTTACCGTTGACGGTGTGCGTTTAAACGATGACTTTGGTCTTCGCCAAGGCGGCTTCCCAACCAACCGTGTACCCTTCTCGTTTGATGCTATTGATCAGGTTGCCGTAGAACTTGCACCATTTGATGTTCAATACAGCGGCTTTACTGCATGTAACATCAACGCCGTTACCAAGTCTGGTACCAATGAATTCCATGGCGGTTTCTTCTACGACTACACCGATGAAAGCTTCACTGGTGATGAAATCGACGGCGACGATATCGACGTGGACGATTTCGATGAAAAACGTTTTGGTTTCCACGTGGGTGGCCCAATTGTTAAAGACAAATTGTTCTTCTTCGCCGCTTACGAAAAATTAGAAGGTGCAGACAACTTCAACAGAGGCCCTGAAGGCTCAGGTGCCGGCACTCCAGTTGACGGCTTTACCCAAGCTGACTTTGATCGTATCCGCGAAATTTCTCAGCGTGTTTACGGTTATGATCCAGGCGGCGTACCAACCACCTTTGATAACGAAGACGAAAAGATCCTCGTTAAATTAGACTGGAACATCAGCGATTCACAACGTCTAGCGTTAACCTATAACTATGTTGATGGCTTCGTTACAACCGAATCTGATGGCGACTCTGACGAATTTGAATTTTCAAACCACTTGTATGAAGATGGTGCAGAGTTAACTTCTTATTCTGTTCAGTTATTCTCAAACTGGACTGATAACTTCACTACCGAATTTAAAGTCGGTTACACCGACGTTGATAACCGCCAAGATTCTATAGACGGCGGTCAATTTGGTGAGGTGCAGATTTTCCATACCGGCGCTAACGGCGACCGTTCAACCATTTACTTAGGTACTGATGATTCACGTCAATCTAACGACTTGAATTACGACAACTTGAACTTCAAGTTTGCCGGTACTTATTACTCAGGCAACCATGTATTCTCAGGTGGTATCGAATACCAAGACTTGGACGTATTTAACCTATTCGTTCAAGAATCTATTGGTGAATACCGCTTTAACAGCATTGACGATTTTGAAGCGGGCCAAGCATCTCGTATTACTTACGAAAGTGCCGTAGGTACTAACAATCCTGCGGATGCTGCTGCCAATTTCGCATACCAAATTGGCTCAATTTACGGCCAGTACGAGTACACATTCAGCAATGTTGATTTAACTTTGTTGTTTGGTCTTCGTTACGATTTCTACGAAAGTGACGACGTTCCAGCGTTCAACCCGAACCTATCAAACGCGTTGGGCTTCTCTAACGCTGATAACCTAGACGGCGCTGATTTGCTTCAACCACGTTTTGGCTTCCAATACAATGTTGATGGCAACCTAGAATTACACGGTGGTTTAGGTCTTTACTCTGGTGGTAACCCGAACGTTTGGTTGTCTAACAACTACTCAAACACTGGTATCACTCAAGTTGAATACCAAGCACGTAACGTAAACTTCGCAGATCTAACTTTCAACGGCACTCCAATCGCCAATGCACCTCAAGAAGGTATCGATTTTGTCGCTAACGCTAACCCACAAGGTAGCATCGGTGGCACAAACGTAATCGATCCTGATTTCGATGTGCCTTCTGAGTGGAAATTTAACTTGGGTGCGAGTTTAGACGTGGGTAACGGTTATATCTTACAAACCGACTTTATCCATACCGAAAAAGAAGACGCTGCGCTTGTTATTGATGCATCGTTGGAGCAAACCGGAACCACTTTCGATGGTCGCCCTATCTACTCAAGTGCCGACGCATTTGGCGGATCTACTCAAGTATTTGAGTTAACCAACGTTAAAGGCGATTCTGGTTCTTCTAACATTTTCTCTGTGTCACTTAGCAAAGAATACGATAACGGCTTAAGCTTCTCGTTAGGTTATGCTGCTACTGATTCTGAAGATGTCACCGCTGGTGCTAGCTCTGTTGCATTCTCGAACTTCACGAATACTGCAATCGATGACCTAAACAATCCAAGCGTTGGTACTTCTAACTTCGAGACTCCGCACCGCTTCACTCTAAGATTGTCTTACGAGAAAGCGTTCTTTGGCGACAACTACACCAAGTTCTCTCTATTCGGTGTATCTAGCCAAAACAGATCTTACTCATATACCTTTGGTAGCAACGGTTTCTTAGGTGATCCTGCTAACGGCGGTAACCGTAACCTTCTTTACGTTCCAACAGGTGTAGATGATCCAAACGTAGTTTTCGCAGATACCTTCGATTCCGAAGCATTCTTCAGCCTAGTTGACGAAGCAGGTCTATCTCGTGGCTCAGTCGCTGGCCGTAACACCATCGAGGGCAGCTGGTGGAACCGTTTCGATCTACGTATCGATCAAGAGCTTCCTGGATTTACTCCAGATCAAAAAGCTAACCTGTTTGTTGTTATCGAAAACGTTGGCAACTTGTTAAACGACGAGTGGGGCGAGTTGACTCAAGCTTCTTTCCCACAAATTCAGCAAGTTGTTGATGCTACCTATGATGAAGCAACTGATACTTACACTTATAGAGAGTTCTTGAATCCACGAGGTGAAACTCGTGATACCCAAGCTTCTCTATGGAAGCTTCGTGTAGGTGTTAACTATAAGTTCTAAGTTTTGAATAAACTTTGTAACTTGAAAACCGGCGCTTTGCGCCGGTTTTTTTATGTGTGAAAGCTTTACAATGACGCTAATATAAATTTGAAACTATTGAAAACTTCCGGTACCTTCCGCGACCTTAGCCAGATTTTGGCCGCCTATTATTAATTTCTAGTCAGTTGCTGTTTGAGCAACTCGTCAAAGCCAGCACGTACTCGACTCAGAGGAATTCTGTTATATGGCTCAATACGTTTACAGTATGAATCGCGTGGGGAAAATTGTTCCTCCTAAGCGCGAGATTTTAAAAGATATTTCTTTATCGTTTTTTCCAGGTGCGAAAATTGGCGTACTTGGTTTAAACGGTGCGGGTAAATCTACCCTTCTAAAAATCATGGCGGGTGTCGACACCGATTACAACGGTGAAGCTCGTCCAATGCCCGGCATCAAGGTAGGTTATCTATCTCAGGAACCTCACCTAGACCCAACCAAAACCGTGCGCGGTAATGTTGAAGAGGGTGTTCAGGAAGCGGTTGACGCCATCGCTGCTCTTGATCAAGTCTACGCAGACTACGCCGAACCCGACGCCGATTTTGATGCCCTGGCCAAACGCCAAGGCGAGCTTGAAGACATTATTCAAGCGTGGGACGCGCACAATCTTGATCATAAATTAGAAACCGCCGCAGATGCATTGCGTTTACCACCTTGGGATGCCGATGTTACTAAACTGTCCGGTGGTGAACGTCGCCGTGTAGCCTTGTGCCGCTTGCTGCTCTCACGTCCAGACATGCTATTGCTTGACGAACCAACCAACCACTTGGACGCCGAATCGGTACATTGGTTAGAGCGCTTCTTGGTTGATTTTCCAGGCACTGTTGTGGCCATTACCCATGACCGTTATTTCTTAGATAACGCCGCCGGTTGGATTTTGGAACTTGACCGAGGTCGCGGTATTCCTTACGAGGGCAACTACTCAACATGGTTAGAAGCGAAAGAAAAACGCTTGCAGCAAGAAGAGCGCGCCGAAGCTTCTCACCAAAAAGCCATCAAGGCAGAACTTGAGTGGGTTCGTCAAAACCCGAAAGGCCGTCACGCCAAAAACAAAGCCCGCTTGGCACGTTTTGAAGAACTGCAATCGCAGGAATTCCAAAGCCGTAACGAAACCAATGAAATTTACATTCCGCCGGGTGAGCGCCTTGGCGATAAAGTCATTGAGTTTAAAAACGTCAGCAAAAGCTTTGGCGACCGTCTGTTGATTAACAACCTGAGCTTTACCATTCCTAAAGGTGCCATTGTGGGTATCGTTGGTGGTAACGGTGCAGGTAAGTCTACGTTATTCAGAATGATTTCTGGGGCTGAGCAGCCGGACGCAGGCAGTATTGAAATGGGTGAAACCGTTCAGCTAGCGTTTGTTGAACAAAGCCGTGAAGGTTTAAAAGACGAGCAGACCGTATGGGAAGCCGTTTCTGGCGGTCATGATATTCTTAAGATCGGCAACTACGAAGTTCCCTCACGTTCGTATGTGGGTCGCTTTAACTTTAAAGGCAGTGACCAACAAAAACGCGTAGGTGAGCTGTCTGGTGGTGAGCGCGGTCGTTTACATTTGGCCAATACGCTCAAACAGGGTGCTAACGTTCTTCTTCTTGACGAACCGTCAAACGATTTGGACGTTGAAACTCTACGTGCACTTGAAGAAGCGCTTTTGAACTTCCCCGGTTGCGCCTTGGTTATCTCCCATGATCGCTGGTTCCTTGACCGCGTTGCAACGCATATTTTGTCGTACGAAGGCGAGAGTGAAGTGGTGTTCTTTGAAGGTAACTACACCGAATATCATGAAGACTTTGTAAAACGTAAAGGCTCAGAAGCACAGCCCAAACGTGTTAAATACAAACCCATTAAAGTGTAATGGCTTATTGCAAGTGGCCTCGCCACTTGCACATTTCTCCAAACCAGATCATCAACAATTCTTTCAATTTATCCTTACCAATCTTTCTTTTCTTTCATGTTTGTTTATTTATAAGATGATAAAATCACCCTATAAATTGCATGTTCCTACGTTTCTCGTTGTTATGCCCAAAGCTATGTGCCTTATAAAACACGATATTTCGTTCCAGCCTGAGACTTTTGAGTCAGCTTAGTCACACCAAATAAGGTAGTAGAAACAAATTGTCTAAAGCGTCCTCGAAATTAGGATCATAGTTTACGCAGCGCACTAGATTTATCGAGCTTGCAACTCTCTGTAATAGCATCTCACATCACTTTCGTGTGATCGTACAAATCTTGCAGTAATCAGTAATAGATTGTGTGTCAGGACAACACTCTACAAGTCAACAAGGATTGGTTTCGTCGCAGTAATCTAATTTAGAAGAACGAAAACCCATTAATCACATGCAGCACCCTATGAATACATCAGAAAAAACTTCTCGCCCTAAAGAGCGACGTTACTTTCCGCGCGTTAATTTTCGCGCAACCGCTGAACTGATCAGTGCAACAGGCCGCTGGCCGGTGCAATTGGTTGACTTATCGTTCAACGGTGCCCTAGTAGCCACAAATCGCAATCCAATGCTGGTTGCAAAAGAAGAGCTGGTGTTATTTATTAATCTCGACTCTGGCGAACAAATTAAAATGCGTGGGCATTTGGCACACACCAAAGGCAATTATTTGGGTATAGAGTGCAAACCGTCCAATGTAGATAACAGCACGCAGTTGAGACGTTTATTGAATAGCTATACACGCAACCAAGACTAATCAGCCGGATAGATACTCTCGATGAGCAGCCACCACGAAAAGCTTAATTACTTGGAATATCCCGCAAGTAATTTAAAAGCAACGAAAGCTTTTTTTAGCACAGTATTCAATTGGCAATTTACCGATTACGGTGACGAATATGTCGCATTTGCCAATGCCGGTCTTGATGGTGGTTTTTTTAAATCCGAACACAAGGCTAGAACCGATAGCGGCTCTGCCCTAGCCGTGTTTTACAGCGACGATTTAGAAGCAACGCTCACTAAAATAACCGCTGCGGGCGGCGACATTATTAAACCAATATTTGCATTTCCCGGCGGCCGTAGATTTCATTTTCTAGAACCCTCGGGTAACGAATTTGCGGTTTGGTCTGATCAAGACTAATTCTCAAAAGATAAGCTCAACCCCACAACGCCTCAATCGCATCCGATAAACGCTTTACCGGTACTAGCTCAATCCCTTCAATACCGTTTTTAGGGCAGTTTGCCGCCGGTACAATGGCGCGCTTAAAACCGTGTTTTACTGCCTCTCGAACTCGATCTTGGCCGTTTGGAACCGGGCGAATTTCCCCCGATAAACCCACTTCACCAAAGGCAATAAGTTCTTGCGACAAAACCTGATCCCTGAAGCTAGAAACCACGGCAAGTAATAAAGCGAGATCAGAGCTGGTCTCGGTCACCTTGACGCCACCGACCACGTTGACAAACACATCTTGATCGCCCAAGTGCAAACCACCGTGACGATGCAATACGGCTAACAGCATGGCTAGGCGGTTTTGCTCAAGACCCACAGCAACGCGGCGCGGGTTACCAAGGTGACTGTCGTCTACCAGTGCCTGGATCTCGACCAGCAACGGACGCGTGCCTTCCCAAACCACCATCACCACCGAACCGGCGGCGCGGTCTTCGTTACGCTGCAAAAAGATAGCCGACGGATTGGAAACCTCTTTTAAGCCCTGTTCGGTCATGGCGAACACACCCAGTTCGTTAACCGCGCCGAAACGATTTTTATGGCTTCTGAGAATGCGAAAGCGATTGTCTTGATCACCATCGAGCAACGTCGAGCAATCGATCATGTGCTCAAGCACCTTCGGGCCCGCTAAAGAACCGTCTTTGGTTACGTGACCCACCAAAATCAAAACCGTGCCGGTGGTTTTCGCGAACCGCGTTAAAAAGGCAGCACACTCTCGAACCTGCGACACACTGCCCGGCGCCGATTGAATATCGCTGAGATGCACCACTTGGATGGAATCCACCACCAACACCTTAGGCTGATGTTCTTCTGCAGCACTGACAATGGCTTCTACATTGGTTTCGGATAACAAATACAGGCTGTCTGAGGGTAAATTCAGTCGTTTAGCTCGCATGGCCACCTGTTGCAGAGATTCTTCACCGGTGACATACAAAGCCTTCATCTTTGACGCGAGAAAACACAAGGTTTGCAACAGAAGTGTGGACTTACCAGCCCCGGGATTACCGCCAATCAAAACCACCGAACCCGGCACAAAGCCGCCTCCTAAAACCCGGTCAAACTCGTGGGTGCCCGAGGTAAATCTGGGTAAATCTTCTAAGCTGATCTCATCGAGTAGCTGAGCTTTGTTGGAACGAGCACCGGCGTAACCGGATCGGGATTCTCTTGACGCTTTCACAGCGCCCAAACGAACCTCAGATAAGCTATTCCAAACACCACATTCGGTACATTGGCCTTGCCATTTGCTAAAATCAGCGCCACATTCATTACAAACGTAAGCGGTTTTTTGCTTTGCCACGATAATCTTCTCTTTAAAACGCTATTAACCGACCTATTCAACCGTTCGATTTAACATTTGTCCAACAACAATCCACCGAAACCAACAAACTCGCTTGTTATTCCTAATCGGCGACTTAAAATCCTTCTACAAACCGATACTCTTTGCGAAATTTTATGCCTGATTCAGAACATCATTCACAGCGTCACCCCATTGTTATTGACCGTCACCAAGCCTGTGAATACGGACTTGAAGCGGCAACAATGATCGCTGTTTTAAACGAGTTCTGTGTGTATCAACCATCGCAAATACGCAATCAGTTTCGATGGTTTCGTCTCGACAACACTCAAGCGCAGATTCTATTTCCGTTTTGGAGCACCTTCGATTTAGACCGGGTCGTGCAGCAGCTGCGCGGACAAGGCGTTCTGTTGATCGCCTCGGCGCCATTTAGCAGCAGTGGTGAACTGAGGTTCGCCTTCAACCGTCGCATTGAACAAGAAGCAAACCAAAGCGGAGAGACTTCTGCTCGCGGTCAATATTCGGAAGGCCGTAACACCAACTTCAGCTCACCCATTGCACCGAACTGGCAACCTAATGCAGACACTTTGGCACGCATTCGAGAGCACGGTATACCCGAGCAATTTGTTCGTGCTCTGGTACCGGAATTTGTCACCTATTGGCGGGAGCGAGGCGACACCAGCCGAGCTTGGGGCGCTAAGTTTCAAAGTCATGCACTGCGCCAATATCGGCAATTTCAAACCGATCAAGCAAGGCAACAGCGTCAGCAATCGCAGCAAACCACTCTGCCACCAAACTGGCAACCGGATCACCAAGTTGTGGCTCAGTTAAGAGCCGAAGACATTCCTCTCAATTACATCGATGAATGTGCGACACGGTTTCGCCTGTACTATCACGAAACCGGCACCACCAGCGCGTCTTGGGGAATGGTGTTTTACTCGTGGGTGAAAAAAGATTGGCAAGAAAAAGAAACACCGTTTTTGCCCAACAAAAAACCGGTGTCCATGACTAATCAATGGCAACCGGCGGCGCATACGGTAGAGTATTTAGAAAAGCTCGACATAGACCCGCAGTTTATCGACGATTGTGTAGCCGAGTTCGTTCACAAGTGGATTGAAAACGGCAGCTTTCGCAACAATTGGGGCGATTTATTTTGCCAGCACGTCAGCAAACAATGGACGTATTTCCGCGAAGGCGTTACCGTCAATCCGACGGCAACCATTATCAACAACGACTGGGCACCAACCCCAGAATGCGTTGAGTTATTGAAAACTCAATGTGAAATGGATGAAACCTTTATCGCCAGCCAAATCCCAGAGTTTATTCTCTACTGGCGCAATCGTGGCGAGCCCAAGCACAGCTGGGACAGCATTTTTATCCGTCACTTAAAATACGTTTGGGCGAAACAGCATCAGCTCATTAACCATTCAACCGGTAACGAACTCGCAAATCAAAGCCATGAAAGACAGCAATCAGGTGATCCAAAACGTAGCACAAGAGATATCTCACTCGAAGAAAGCCTCACCGACCGGAGCTGGGCCTACTGAGCAGGCTGATCACAATCTCGATAAAGACGCCTTAATCGACACCATCAACCAGGTATTCTCGTTGTTTAAGATTAACTACGGCAACCAGTACTACGCGGCCTTTCGAGAACAAGCCCTAGAAGTGCAAGCCAAGCGATTATGGTTTGAAAGTTTGCAAAACTTCGAACCAGCAGCCATTTTAGCCGCCACCAAAGCGATTATTCTTGAGTCGGAATATTTACCGACGCTAAGCAAAATGGTGGCTCAGTGCGAAAGGCACAGTAACGCTGCCCTGCCCGAACCGCGCGCTGCCTATGTAGAAGCCTGCCAGGCGCCAAGCCCTAAGGCCGGATATCAATGGAGTCATCCAGCGGTATATTATGCAGGACTTGCCTGCGACTGGTTTTTTCTGGCCAGCACACCAGAGAGCACAGCGCTACCGATCTTCAAGCAACATTATCGAGAACTGTGCGAACGCGTGCGTAACGGTGAAGAACTCAAAGCACCGAAATTAAAAGAATTGCCGTCACCCCAAGAAAGCGTATTAACGCGAGAAGAAAATCAACAAAGATTAGCGGCACTTAGGGCAAAGCTTGATCTTTAGGAAACTCCGATTTATTCAGAGTTTCCTGCACTCGAACAATGTCCTGCCAACCTCAACAACCGTACCTAAAATAACCACTCTTACTCGTCAGTTTGAAAACTCAGAAATTGCATTTTCGAACTTGCGCTGAGATTACATCAGGCTTGAGCCAATTAAAGACCGGTAGAATTTCCTTTATTTTTCGGCACTGTACGGATCGTGGGCGCAAAGGTACGCTAACAAATCTGCTTTTTGTGGCTGTTGATCCAACCATTGCCGAAACTCTTTTACTTTTTGATAGGTCTCTTTGCCAAATTTCTCTTCATACAAGGTAACAAAACGCGATTGCGCCTGTTGATCACGAATTTTTTTCTGCCAAGTTTGTGTCACCAACGAATTAAGCGCACCGGCAATACCTTCAGACTTGAGCAGCTGCCATTCACCTTTATCGAGCCATAAACCACCAACCGATGGGCTGTAATCAACTTTATGCTCGGAATTAGCCGAAATTTTATATTTTTGCATTAGGGTGCCAGTAATTGGGCACAACATCGCTTTTTTAGAATCGTTGGCAATTTCGCTCAATTGGGCATCTACTGCAAATTGGAAATTAGGGTGATTCTCTTTCCAAGCAACAAAGTCCTCAACAAGAATCCAATAACCGCCGCAATTTGAGCAATTATGAGCGCGAAATAATCCATCAATTAAACAGGGAGATAAATCACCCTGACCACACGCGGTACATTTCATGTTTTCCTCCCTATTCTTCTTTTAAATCGGCAAATTCTTTGTCGCCTTAGATTCTATCATGTTAATGAGGCCCAAAAACATTAGCGTGAATAATCATTATTTCAAGAATCGACGTAGGTCATAGGCAATGGTATTCCATTAGCAAAAAATAGACAGTTTTACTTGATTTTAGTTATATTAGACCCAACAAAAGACTAAATATTTGCCAAATATAAACCGTGCATTTAAACAGTAAGGATTTAAATCCATAGGAACGTTACAGTGAGCGAGAAAAGTACCACATCAAGCGCGAACGCACTTATTTTTGTATTTGTTTTATACGCTGTAGGTTTATTTATTCTTACCTTAGTTTTGCTTATCAACACCCCAACGGCCAAAGATGGGAATTACCGGTCTGATATTTGGCAAAATTTCCCTGAATTTATACCCAATAATACCATTCCAGATTTCCAGAGTATTACCGATGTTGCTCTAAAGAAATCGGCGTTTTTTAATTATTTATTACCAGCCATTAACAGTCAAAATCAAAGAATTGAAGCTAATCGTAGTCATTTATTTAAAATTAAAGAAAAACTTGATAACAACCAAGCACTCAATAAAATCGAACGCGAAAAATTATTGCAACTTCAAGCAAAATACCAAACCGAAGACCTACAAACATTAATTAGACGCGTCGATAAAATTCCGGCATCACTAGCTCTAGCACAAGCCGCCAATGAAAGTGGTTGGGGAACGTCTCGCTTCGCACAAGAAGGTAATAATTTTTACGGACAATGGTGCTACGAAAAAGGCTGCGGCATAGTTCCTAGCGCACGTTTAGACGGAGCGAATCACGAGGTAAAAACTTTTCCGAATGTTACAAAATCTATTGAGGCGTATTTTAATAACATTAATACTCACGAAGCCTATTACGATTTAAGAATAATAAGAGAGCAGTTGCGCAACGAAAATAAACGTATTACCGGCAAAGAATTGGCCAAAGGCTTAGAGCAGTACTCTGAAAAGGGCTACGAGTACGTGGTTTTAATTCAAAATATGATTGACTCAAACAGACTGGAAAAATACGACAACCCTCAACCTAAAAAAGATTCTTAAGAAGCAACAAAAGGCACATTATGTTAAGAAGCTGTTGTGACGGATGATTAATTTAATGGTAGAAAAATGTTTAAAAACTAGCGTTTTATTTTCTTCATAAATATAGTTATCTACATTCAACAAATCTGATGGCACATCTCAGCACCGTTGAAAACCCAGAAATTAGCACCCGAATTTTTAACCCAGCGTACCCAATAACTCATTTAAATTAAGCCCATATTCTTCAGGTAATACCACACGTTCTATCTTGCACGAGCAAGAAGGGTCAGAAAGATCTATAGGGAAATTAGGCACTCGGATATTTTTTTCCAAATTATAAACAATAGTAATCACGGGTTTTTTCATTTCGGTCTTATGTAAAGCCTGCACGATTCCTAATCGCTGATTGTTCAGTAACACGAAACTGCCTTGGGGATAAACACTTAAACAACGAATAAATTGATAAACCAAATCTTTATCGAGATGAATTTCATCGGACCATTCCACCATTTTTTTTAAAGCAATGGCCGGAGCCATGCCTTGGTGATAAACACGATCCGCCGTGATCGCATCATACACATCGACAACCGCCGCCATTCGGCTGTGCAGTGGTATTTCTGATGCGGCTAATTTTCTCGGATACCCACTGCCATCAAGGCGCTCATGATGCTGCGCACAGATATCAATAATTTCCTTGGATAATCCCGGCACATCTCGCAAATATTGCTCACCAAAGGTGACATGCATCTGCATTTCTCGCCATTCTTCGGATGTTAGTTTTCCGGGTTTATTTAAAATTCCGTCGGAGACTTTGATTTTGCCAACATCGTGCAACAGCGCTCCAGTCACCAAATCATTGAGCTCATCACCCATAATATTTAGGGAAACGGCTAAAATCCCCATAAAAATACTGACATTAAATGAATGCTCAACAAGGTATTTGTCTTTCGTGCGAAGTTGAGTCAAACACAGCAAAGCATTTTGGTTATTCAGTAGAGACTCAATAACGTTTCCGGCGAGTTCTTTGGTGCTGTTGACGTCAACGGCTTGACCGTATTTCACATTGGTCATAACGCTTTCAACAAGTGCCAAGCCTTCGGATTGAATTTTTTTCGCGACGGCTAATTCAGCATCAAAAGAGGTTTTTTCATTCAGCCTGATGTGCGGCTTTTTCAGCAGTGATTGTATGTTTTCTTTTTGTTTGATCAGCTCTAAATTAGAGGTTGCTAGACTTTCAGGCGCCTTACCACGAGCGATATCGATATAAATTTCGGGAATGCCTAGGCTTTTTATCTTAGCAACAACTAATGGATCTTTAATCAGTCCACAACGCGACAAATTCCCGTTGGGAATCCATTCGTTGTTAGAATTGGCGATGTACATACCCACTTCTAAATCGTTTGTAGATATCCGTTTAATACTAGGCATAGCTTAACTACGAAATTTGATTATCACCAATAAAATTGACAGGTATAACTGTATGAAAAAATTATAGCTTTTATCACTGCCTAGCGAATATTTATAAATAATATTTTCTGAATCGTTCGAAATTTTTGTTAATAACAAATCCTGCGCCGTTTTAGATACCTAAGGGATCAACAATACAAAGGCAGCACTAATGACGATAAGTTATTGAAATTATGAAAAATTGGAAATCTGTTTTTAAGTCTGCTCATTCATTAGAATAGCAATGAGTTAGGTAAAGCCGTCAAGAATTCTGTGTGAACATGAAGACGGTCGATATTGTCTACCGGCCTTAATTAGAATCAATGAATAAAACTTAGAAGCAACTTAATCGGCAGGTGCTTTTTAAGGCAGATGAGCAAAAGTCTCAACTCTTATTTTGGAATAGATTTTAAGAAAATAATAATTCATCGTCGGCGTAATACTCCAACGAAGATGATATCGACAACAAGATATGTATCAAAGGTGTTCCGAGACAAACTCAAGTGCCAAACCCGATTGATCATTACGCACAACGCGGGCAACATTAATCTTTTGATTTGGCAAAACCGAGCAAACTCTTAAACTGACTTTGGTGCCCTGGGCGTAACCTTGTATATCGTCGCCGTAAAGGTAAACACCGGTGTCAGATACATCTCTACACCGTAATCGATTCATAACCACAACGTGGTCCAGTGGTTGTATTTCGACGGTGCAATGACAATGCGTGCGTTCACTTCGTCGCTTCTCTATCATAGTGACCTCGAAGCTGTGGTAATTATTGGGATGAACCTTCAGTATAGGTCTGCGCGATTAAATTGCGAATTCAAATTGATAATAATTTCTTAGCAGCGTTTTGGCATATACAGGCTAATGCTGATTTATTGTTTACTAATAATTTGGCGCATTGAAGCCTCCTTTAATGTTACTAAAATTACCACACCCTAAACCGTTTTGTAGAGCACATTTAAGCCATCAATTTTTTAAATGTCGCTCTCTTAAATACAAATACAATGGTAGGCCACACGACACTCCCACGGTAAGTGTGCCCAAGATCGCTAACCATCGATTAGGAATCTGATGCTTAGCGCCGTTGGTTACAATAAAAATAATTGAAACAACCGCAGCGACAATAACATCCAGCCAAGCAAATAGACTTATTTTGTTGTCAACAATTTGGCTAACAAATAGAGCGACATTAAATCCGTGAGCGATGAGCCAAGAAACAAACGCATAGAGCGGTAGAATAATTCCCAGCACCGTTAATACTAAATATAATTTCGCCATAAAATGCATTCACCCCAAAGCACAACGTTGTGTGAGCGCATAATCACACTCACACCCATTACACCTTGATCACTTAGAGAGTTGATCACATAGAGAAATGAAGAATTAATTCGTCTGCGATTTAATCAGAGCACGGAAATTTACCGTGTGATTGAAAAACTTCTTGCCAATTTCAATCCCTTACCGTTCTTGAAATTGGCAATATAGATTTGTGTCGCCGGAAACTCCGGGTTAAGCAGAGCTCCTTTGAGTTAACGTAAGAGATTAAGTTACTCAATCTCTACGGCATCGACCTTTTGGAAGCCTCTTGGAAGTTTATTGCCACGTCGGCCACGCTCCCCCAAGTAATGCTCCAGATCACTGTGCTTCATCACCGTTTTTCGTTTTCCGGCATGAATAACGAGTTTTTGCAATTCGGTTAAGATCGCAACTGCAACAACATATTCTTGGCGATCTTTCACACGCGCACTGGCAATGTTGATAATTTTGTTGCCCTTACCACGCGCCAATTCTGGTAATTCACCAACCGGAAAGGCGACCATTCGTCCTTCGTTACTGATCGCAATTAATATTGCACCATCGTCGCTGGGCACATCAACCAAAGGCAAAACCTTCGCGCCTTCAGGAACATTTAACAGCGCTTTACCGCGACTGTTTTTAGTGTGCATATCTTCAAGCTTGGCAATAAATCCATAACCGGCATCACTTGCGACCAGGTATTTCTGATCATTTTCACCCATGACCATACCTTCAAAGGTTGCGCCACTGGGTGGATTTAGTTTACCGGTAACCGGCTCGCCTTGGCCTCTTGCCGACGGCAATGCGTGTACTGCCAAAGAATAACTGCGTCCGGTTGAATCGAGTAATATTACGGCTTGGTTGCTTTTACCGCGTGCAGCAAATTTGAAGCTATCGCCGGATTTGTAACTGAGTGCGGCCGGATCAATATCATGGCCTTTTGCGGCGCGAATCCAGCCTTTTTCAGAGAGAACAACGGTTGTTGGATCGCTACTGAGTAAATCAGCTTCGCTAAAAGCTTGGGCTTCGGCGCGCTCAACTATCGGTGAACGACGATCGTCGCCAAACTCTTTACTGGCGTTTTCAAGCTCTTTGCGAACCAAGGTTTTTAAGCGTCGATCTGAGCCGAGAATTTTTTCTAAATCGTCGCGTTCTTTTTCGAGCTTTTCTTGCTCTTCGCGGATTTTCATTTCTTCTAAACGCGCTAACTGACGTAAGCGTGTATCAAGAATGTACTCAGCTTGCATTTCGATAAGATTAAAACGATCCATGAGTACAGGCTTAGGCTTGTCTTCATTACGAATAATTTCGATGACTTCATCAACATTGAGATATACCAACATCAAAGCCGCTAATCGCAATAACCGCTCTTCAACCTTTTCTAGTCGGTACGAAAGACGTTTGCGAACGGTATCTAACCGGAAGGTTAGCCACTCACCCAAAAGTACATTTAAAGGCTTAACTTGTGGTTTGCCGTCGATACCAATCACGTTTACGTTGACGCGATAACTGCGTTCTAGATCTGTGGTGGCAAACAGGTGATTCATCAATTGTTCGAGGTCGATGCGGTTCGAGCGCGGCACGATCACTAATCGCGTTGGATTTTCGTGATCGGATTCGTCTCGCAAATCGGCAACCATAGGCAGCTTTTTCGCCTGCATTTGGTTGGCGATTTGCTCCATGATTTTTTCGCCGCTGGACTGATAGGGTAACGCCGTAATCACAACATCACCGTCTTCTTTGGTCCAAAGGGCACGCATTTTTAAGCCGCCGCGACCGGTTTCGTAAATTTTTTGCAGCTCCGCTGGGCCGGTTACGATTTCCGCATCAGTTGGCATATCTGGGCCAGGTAAAAACTGACACAGTTCAGCAACACTGGCGTTTGGATTATCGAGCAGATGAATGGTGGCATTAACCACTTCACGTAGGTTATGAGGTGGAATGTCGGTTGCCATGCCCACGGCGATACCTGTCGTGCCATTGAGCAGCACATTAGGCACCTGCGCCGGTAAAACCTTCGGTTCTTCTAAGGTACCGTCAAAGTTGGGCAGCCACTCAACAGTGCCCTGTCCCGCCTCGGCAAGCAGCGCTTCTGCGTATTTGGCTAAACGCGCCTCGGTGTAACGCATGGCCGCGAACGACTTAGGGTTATCGGGGGAACCCCAGTTGCCTTGGCCATCCACCAATGGATAGCGATAAGAGAAAGGCTGCGCCATGAGTACCATGGCTTCGTAGGCTGCGCTATCACCGTGAGGGTGGAACTTACCAATCACGTCACCCACGGTTCTGGCAGACTTTTTGAACTTCGCTGTAGATTGTAAGCCGAGTTCGCTCATGGCGTAGATGATGCGACGCTGTACAGGTTTTAACCCGTCGCCAACATGAGGTAACGCACGATCTAAAATCACGTACATGCTGTAATCGAGGTACGCTTTTTCGGTGAAGGCTCTCAGAGCCATGGTTTCTTCACCATCGGCTCCGTAAGTCAGCTCGGTCATACAATCTATCCTAAATTCTGAATTACTCGTTTGCTATAGGCTTATACCAAACGCCTCCGTTAGGAGCAATTTGCTTTCACCTCGCTCATTCACACAACGAGGACTGATAACAACTTTATAGCTTACTAGTGCGTGGCGCTATCGAACCTGCCAATAAAAAGCAAACTATGAAGGTAATGGAAAATACTCAAGGGCCAATGGCTTCCAATGACCACACCCGAGTGACAAAATCTTTTAAATTTACTCAATCCTGTCAAAAAGTCACTCGCCACAAGGTGGTACAAACGCAACGATAAGAGTCGTGAGCAGTCAAAAAGCATGAGGGTATTACCATGAAAGCATCCGATTTGATGGTGCAATGTTTAGAAGAAGAAGAAGGCATCGAATACATTTTTGGTGTTCCCGGTGAAGAGAACGCCGATTTCATGATGTCGCTGGAGAAAAGCAAAAAAATTCGCTTTATTCTCACTCGCCACGAACAGGGCGCGGCCTTTATGGCAGAGATCTATGGCCGACTCACCGGAAATCCTGCAGGTTGCTTAGGAACACTTGGCCCAGGTGCCACCAATTTAATCACCGGCGTTGCGGACTCCAACATGGATCGTGCGCCTATGCTGGTGCTTACCGGCCAGGGCGCTTCAACCCGTCTCCACAAAGAATCCCATCAGGTCATGAACGTGGTCGATATGTTCGAGCCGGTCACCAAATGGGCCACCACCGTTTGGCATCCAGAAAATATTCCAGAAATCGTTCGCAAGGCCGTGCGTCTAGCTCGCACCGAAAAGCCCGGTGCAGTGCACATAGAATTGCCCGAGGACATCGCCAAGCTAAAGGTCGACAAGCAGCCTCTGAAGGTCAAAAAATTCCGCCGACCAGTACCTGCCGATAAAATCATTGATCAAGCGTTTGCACGAATCAAAGCCGCTAAAAGCCCGATCATCATCGCCGGTAATGGCTGTATTCGCCACCGAGCCTCAAAGCAACTGCGTCTTTTGTGCGAGAAAACCGGCATTGGTGTGCTGAACACCTTTATGGCCAAAGGTTGTGTGGATATGTCCGCCGAATACAGTCTCTATACCATTGGTTTGGGTAGCAAAGATATTCCCGCCTGCGCCATAGATGCCTCTGATCTGGTCATCACCATCGGTTACGACATGGTTGAATACCATCCCAAGCTTTGGAATCCCGGCGGCGAGAAAGAGGTTCTGCACATCGATTTTCTACCGGCAGAAATCGACGAGAACTACGATCCTTCAGTAGAGATCGTTGGCGATTTGGCGCACGCGCTGTGGATGCTCAATGAGCGAATTGATGCTCACGGTCCTTTCGATTTTGACCTTAGCGTACAACGCAGTGTACGCCGCGATATGACTACCGAACTTGAAGCCCACAAAGACGATTCAGGCAGCGGCCCAATTCGTCCGCAAAAAGCCCTTTGGGATGCTCGCCAAGTGTTAAACCCAGAAGACATTTTACTCAGTGACGTAGGCGCGCACAAAATGTGGATCGCTCGTCATTGGATCAGTCACGAGCCCAATACCTGCTTAATTCCCAACGGCTTTTGCTCCATGGGTTTTGCACTGCCCGGCGCCATATCAGCAAGTCTTGTGTATCCAGAGCGCAATATTTTGGCAATCTGCGGTGACGGTGGTTTTATGATGAACGTGCAAGAAATGGAAACCGCGGCTCGACTCAAATGCAACCTAACGGTCATGGTGTGGGAAGACGGCGGTTACGGCTTGATTGGCTGGAAACAAGAAAACGAATTTGGCCGCCACACCGATTTGGCCTTTGGCAATCCGGACTGGTTAAAGCTGGCGGCGGCATTTGGATGGAACGGTCATCATGTCTCCAATGCCGATGATTTGCAGACCGAGCTAAAAAAAGCCATTTCTGAGCCCGGCCCAAGCCTTGTGGTAATTCCTATCGACTACACTGAAAACGTAAAATTGACGAAAAAACTCGGTGAAATGACCTGCCCTATTTAAAATTAAGGCGGCAAAATATTGTCTTCTTTATGGTATGTTATAGGCCACTAAAGCATACAAATAGCAGACATTTATCCGAACTTTGGTTTGTTATATTCGCAATTCCGGTGAACTTGAGAAATAACAAGCAAGGTCGAATTACGTGATTTCAATAACCTGTGATTAGGAAATACCATGAAAAAAATAAGCGCTGCAATTATTGCCACATTCGTCAGCTTCGGAGCCATGGCCGCGGGCGACCCAGCCGCTGGACAAGCTAAATCAGCCTTTTGCGCAAGCTGTCACGGACCCGATGGTAAAACTACCGTCGCTCCAAACTACCCAAAAATCGGCGGTCAAAATGCTGACTACCTTGTAAATGCTCTTAAAGCCTATCGTGCCGGAGAGCGTAAAGGTGGTTTATCAGATTTCATGACTCCGATGGCCGCAGGTCTTTCAGATCAAGATATCGAAGACTTAGCAGCTTATTTTGCAAGTCTATAAGTCGCTCCCTGCATCTCTTGGTCGACCTAGAAAAAACCGGGATTCTTGTTCCCGGTTTTTTTCTTTATCAATAGCGTTATGCTGTTAAAGAAAACTCTGATTTATCCACGTTGCCCGCGACTCAAGGATATATCGCCAATTTCAAAAACAGTAGGAGCTTGAAGTTGTGAAGAAATTGGAAATCGCACCGTCAATTTCTGCCCTCTGATTCAATCATGGATGTGCCAATCAGAAGTTTCTTAAAGAAGTTTCTAAAGATATTTCCCGATTTTTACACCCAACTCAGCATTCGATAAAAACCGCTCCTTTCAGGCGTGGTACGATCATTCTTTTATCGCTTTTCGTGTTCAGCCTTGATTTAAAAGCATCTGGAAAGAATTTACATAAGATTTGGAAGGTCCATGACAAATACATTCCCTTTTAAAGCCGTTATTTTTGATTGCGATGGCGTTCTTGTGGATACCGAACATATGACCAACATCTTGTGGCAGAAGGGTCTTAACGAATTGGGACTCGAATTAAGCTACGAGCAGATGTTGCATTATTTTGCTGGCAAATCTGTGGCAGATAACCTGCAACAAGCAGCCGAGTTATTGGGTTACCCAGTTCCAGAATCGTTCCAGCAAAAACTCTATCAACGATTCGTTCACGAGCTACAAACCAACCTACAAACCATTAGCAATATTGAATATGCTTTACAGAACATCACCTTGCCTAAAGCAGTAGCCACCAATACTCAGCGCGAAAGTCTTAAACTCAAACTCACCCGAGCAAGGCTCACAGACTATTTTCTAGACGCCGTTTGCGTTGAAGATGTCGATGCAGCAAAACCCGCCCCCGATGTTTATCTGGAGGCCGCTCGCCGACTTAACACCAATCCTCAAGATTGCGCCGCTATTGAGGACTCAGTGGTGGGAATCCGTGCTGCGGCCGCCGCTGGCATGACCGTCTTCGCTTACGCGCCGGGTATGAACATACAAGATCAATTGGCAGCGGGAGCGGTTATCGCCTTCGACGACATGATAAATTTGCCTGAACTGTTGCGAAATTACACAGGCCATTAAGTAAAAAATATCGCAAATCTTTCACAAAACGTTCGCTTGGGAACCATCAAAATCCACCTAGGTCAAAAGGCGACGTCGAACACAAACCAATAATGATTTGGAAATTCTCATGCGAGTGATTGCTGCTGTATTTTGGATGTTTTTTGCAACTGCTGCCTTTGCAGCTATGCCACCTCAAAGTGGCGAAAAGGCTCCAGACTGGATTTTAACCACTGGAGACGGCGAACGAATATCTTTGTACGCTGACGCAGAAGGACAAAAAGCGGTTATTTTATTCTGGGCGACTTGGTGTCCATTCTGTCACGAGCTAATGCCTGAGTTAGATGCCTTAAGAGCTGAGCTCGAAGATCAAAACGTTAAATTCTATGCCTTAGATGTTTGGGATGACGGCGACCCCAAAGCCTACATGGAAAAACAAGGTTATGGCATGCAACTGTTGCTGCAAGCCGATCGAGTGGCACAACGCTATGGCGTTGTAGGAACTCCAGGTTTATTTGTGATGGACGAGAATAAAAACATCACCTACATTCGTCAAAAAGGCACCAGTAAAGAGACGGCTGTGGCTGCGGTTAGAGAAGCATTGGAGCTTTAATAGATTTTCCGAACCAAATTACACGCATAAAAAAACGAGCCTTAGGCTCGTTTTTTTTCATTGAAAAGCGTTTTTACTCTAGTTCGCCATCGAAATCTTCTAATAAATCCAGCGGCTCAATTTCATCACCCTCAAGATTTTCGTTCCAGTTAACTCCCACCAACACTTCGTCATCGTGTAAGCCAGTTAGCCACTCTTCTAAAAATTCCTCTGTGCTTACAGCGGTAACTTCGTAATCTTGCCATTCGTCATCACACAACACCTCTGCAAATTCTGGCTGTGACCAAAACGGCATAACATCGCGATTAGGGCTGGCCTCAGAAGGACATACCGCCCAACCTTCTTCATTACACAATCCCCAAACACAACCAGTCTCTAGGGCTTCAACAATGAAGCGGTCATAGTTTTCGTCTAAATCGTTGCTCAGTGGAAGCGTGCTCATGGGATCTTTCCGGGCTAAAAAATTCGATTATGAATTATTGTGGATCTATGCGACAGACATTTATCAAAACCTAACATCAAAACCACAGGCTAAAACCTTCGGATTTCAACCATCGGCGTCGTTGTTGATAATCGGGGCACAAACTCGCCACCAATCACCAAAATTCAGGGCTGTGATTAAAGTGACGCAGATGACTCACTTCGTGCGCCACTAAATAATCCGCGATAGCTTCCGGTGCAAGCATTATTAACCAGTTGTATTGCAGCACACCTTTACTGGTGCAATGCCCCCAACGCGACTTGGTTTTGCGAACTCGAACTTCAGTAAAGTCTTGGTTAATCAGCTTGGCAAGCGCAAAACTCTTTTCAGAGAGAACTCTTAAAGCCTGCTCTTTGTACCAAAACTCTAATGCGCCTCGCACCTGTGACTCAATACTGCTTTTTGATCGTCGCGATAAACTGATCAGCAGTTCGTTATCACGACGATTAACATCAAGCTTGGAGCCAAAATAAAGCCGTAGTGTTAAGTTCTCGTTTAAATACGGCCAATTCGCACCATCACAAAATTCGCGCTTTGGTTTTGTATCGAGTAGATGATTTTGCTCACCAACTTTTTTTAGAATCCAAGCACGCTTACTGATTAAAAATCGTAAAACTTCCGGCTCATTAACAAAGTGCGGTACCGACACCAAAACCTGTCCCTGACTGATTCTGACTTCGAGGGATTTTCGTCGTCGCGAACGCCGCAAAGAATAGGGAAAACCTAAACCCGTCGAAGTACCAACTTCTGCCACGCTAGCCAAATCGAGCATCCGCAACAAAGGGATTGACGCGCCGCTCTTGGCCAAAGGTAGACATTGGGCCGTGTCCGGGAACAAACTTCACATCATCGCCTAATGGCCATAATTTCTCACGAATGGAATCAATCAGTTGCTGAGAATTACTGCGCGGGAAATCTGTTCTACCAACCGATCCGGCAAAAATCACGTCACCCACAAATGCCATTTTTGAGTTTGGCTCAAACAATACCACGTGGCCCGGTGTATGACCTGGGCAATGCAATACCGAAAAAGTTAAATTACCCAACGACAATGTATCGCCGTCATTTAACCAACGTGTTGGCGCTAAAGCATCATGAGCGGTGAAACCCATCATCTTACTTTGTTCGGGTAGCGCCTTAAGCCAAAATTCGTCGTCTTTGTGTGGGCCGATAACATCAACCTTGAGTGTTTTAGCGAGCGCATTTGAAGCACCAACATGATCGAGATGGCCGTGGGTTAGCCAAATTGCCACCACGGTAAGTTTAAGTCGCTCCACCACTTGCATGATGCGCTCCGGTTCACCACCGGGATCAATTAATGCCGCTTGATTGGTTTCACTGCACCAAACAACACTGCAATTTTGTTGAAAATGCGTAACAGGAACCAGCTCAAATTTTAACATAGCCTAAATACCACACGAGAGAATGCCTAGGCCAAGTATACCGAGTTTAGATTGATGTGAAAGCAGATGCGCTACAGACTCGGCGTTTTCCGAGTAATGCTATCGGTAATTACACTAAAATTTATTTGCAGGTAATTGCAAACAACTTGCGAATATTTATTAAAACTCCGCGAGATTAATAGGATTTGTGTATCGAGATAACAACAGCTCACGACCGTAGCGAAAGGTTTCGTCCAACAAATATCGATCAGTGGGAATGGTTGCGAAAATATAGGGGATAAAAACCGTCTCACCCAGTTGCTCAGCCTTAACACTGTAATCCACATAATCGACATTTAAATCGATAATTCTCGACTGCAATTGCTGACCCGAATTTATATCGGAGATAATCACCAAAAAACTCACGGTAATTTTTTTCGTGTGTTTTATAACGTGCACCGGTTCATTCATAAACGACTCCATATTTACATCCGAGCTATGAACTAGGGAGTCTCGGTCAAACAACGATAGATTATTTATTAAACCGTATTTTTCGGCAGATACGAATTTATTCAGTATCAAGTCACTCAAGCTAAGTCGATATTCGGTCTCTAACAAATCAACATTTTCATCGAACCACATTACTTCAGCAGTTGTTGTCGATAAATCATAAAATGAAAAATCGTTTTCAGTATCGAGAGTCAAGACATAATTTAAATCAGAATTAAAAACGGGGCCGATAGAAAGTTCGCTAATAAACTCTTGCGTCTTTTTTTGATTGTCCAAGTATTTAGCATTAACTGAATTTATCGCGACTACTTGTTCTACTTGTTCTACTTGTTCTACTTGTTCTACTTGTTCTACTTGTTCTACTTGTTCTACTTGTTCTACTTGTTCTACTT
>NZ_BAAGIE010000027.1:48879-56975 GCF_054658275.1 Sessilibacter sp. MAH3
TACCTTGTTCTACAGCTTGAATTTTCGAATTATTCTCTGTCAAATCTTTTTGATTATATTTTTTTGAAGAATCCTCGACGCCAATTGATAATTCTGGCTTGGATCTTATTTCTTTATTAATAGATTTTTTTTCTTTACTAATAAAGGTATTGTGAATTCCAACATCGAATTCATTGTGTAATGAAGAATTATCGTCAACGATATAAAAATCGTAGAAATTTTCCGAACTCAGATCTGGTTGCGCTTTATTATTTTCGTCAGAACTTGACTCGATTGCATCGTCAGGCGTGTCGATTTGGTCAATATGGCTTGTTTTTATCGGGTCAGCGTCTACGTCTAGATGAATGCTTTTTGCTTTTACTGAAGGTATTGACTCGACCGAGTAGAGGCTATGCGTACTACAAGCGCACACAACCGACATCAAAATCAGAACCAGTAATAATTTAACAGTTAGCATAATGTGCGATTACTAAGCCTATTCAACGTTTTCCTTTGAATAAAAATGGCGTTAAATGAGCAAACCCAGCTGTTTGTGAAAGTATTGTCCAGCAATACTGATATCTCACAACGCAAAACGCCAAATCAATCTATCGGCTAACACGCTAAAAACTTTAGGAAGCTCTGATTCAGTTCTTGAGATTGGCGACCATTTTTATAGGGTGGCGACAATTAAAAATACAATTCAAGAGAGCGATTCTTGCAATCGGTCTAAACCTTGCTTAATCACTTATAAGATTAACAACAACGTAGAAAATAGAAGGTGGAAAATGGAGGGCGCAGCTAGATACACGGTGCAATTAACAGCACACTTTGTAAATACTACAAAGCGATGTTGAAAATAAAACACACTAAAAAATACGTCGAAAATAAAGCGATATAGAAAATCAAGACGTATCTAATTTCATATTGGCATTAAAAAAGAATTACTTATAAACCCCACGCTTCATGAAAACACATCAAGAAATCACACAAAACACGCTAAATTTATGTTAGTCTATGCAATTGAATTAATTTTAAAGATTAAGAATCGCCCCTTTGCGAAAGAACTTCACACAATTTTAATAAACTTATTCTATAAAAATAACCTGTTTATTTAGATAAATCTTCGCAACAAGACATTTAATTCAATCTTATTTTCATCCAAAGAACCTAAAGGTTATCGTAATATTATGTGCGGAATTTGCGGAGAAATCCGATTCAACAAAAACCCACCCTCAGTAGAAAAAGTCTCTCGAATGGCCGAAAAACTGGTGCCTCGCGGCCCAGACTCCGGTGGCATTTATAGTCAAGGCAGAATAGCTTTTGGTCATCGACGATTAAAAATTATTGATTTATCTGAACACGCCCAGCAACCCATGCAAGACCCGGAGTTAGGCTTAACACTGGTATTTAACGGTTGTATTTATAATTATCAAGAATTGCGCAATGAATTAATATCGCTAGGTTACCGATTTTTCTCCACCGGTGACTCTGAAGTGATTTTGAAGGCCTATCATGCATGGGGCACTGATTGTGTACAGCGTTTTAACGGCATGTTCGCCTTCGCAATTCATCACCGCGATACAGGCGAAACCGTACTAGCACGAGACCGCTTCGGCATCAAACCCCTGTATTACACGCAAAACACTGATTTTCTTCGCTTTGCATCGTCATTACCGGCGCTGCTTGCAGGCGGCGATGTGGATACCAGTATCGATAAAATTGCCTTACATCACTACATGCAGTGGCACGCCGTTGTACCGCCACCGCATACTATTTTAAATGGCGCTAAAAAATTACCACCTGCAACCATTCGCACTATCGATAAAAACGGTCAATTCCAAGATTTTAATTATTGGTCGTTAAAAATGGGCGGTAAAAAAGGCGATGAAAGTTTTAGCGAACAAGATTGGGAAGAATTACTGTTACAAACCTTAAAATCTTCCGTTGCACGCCGCTCCATAGCCGACGTTCCTGTAGGTGTTTTACTTTCCGGCGGATTAGACTCCAGTCTGATTGTTGGCTTATTGGCCGAACAAGGTCAAACTGAATTAAGCACCTTCTCGGTTGGCTTTGAAGCCGCCGGTGGCGAAAAAGGCGATGAATTCATGTACTCAGATATTATCGCCAATCATTATCAAACTAATCATTTTCAAATAAAGGTGCCTTCAAGCAAATTATTAGAAACGCTTCCCGAAACCTTTACCGCCATGTCTGAACCGATGGTGAGTTACGATAATGTCGGATTTTATTTGTTATCGAAAGAAGTCTCTAAGCATTTAAAAGTAGTGCAAAGCGGTCAAGGTGCCGATGAAGTGTTTGGTGGCTATCATTGGTATCCACCCTTGGCTAATTCGCAAAACCCTGTTGCGGATTATCGCAATCATTTTTTTGATCGAACAGAAGCAGAGCTTCGCAATATTTTACAGGCGAATTTTTACGAACAAGATTACAGTCAAGCATTTGTGGAACAGCATTTCTCGCAAATTCATTCGGCATCGGCTATCGATAAAGCCCTGCATTTAGATACTAACGTGATGCTGGTTGACGATCCCGTTAAACGCGTTGATAACATGACCATGGCTTGGGGTTTAGAGGCGCGGGTTCCATTTTTAGATCACGAAGTAGTCGAGCTTGCCGCACGAATTCCGGCACATTTAAAAGTACAGCAAGGCGGCAAACATATTTTAAAAAATGTCGCGCGCAAAATTATACCTAATCAAGTGATTGATCGACCTAAAGGTTATTTTCCGGTACCGGCCTTAAAATACATTGAAGGCCCGTATTTAGAATTTGTTCGCGAATTTCTTGACAGTGATAAAGCCCGCAGTCGCGGTATTTTTAAACGCGACTATATCGATCAATTAATGGCAGCGCCGAGAGAACACATTACGCCGCTACGCGGTTCTAAACTTTGGCAAATTGCGCTTCTAGAAATGTGGTTGCAAGCTCAGGGAATTTAACCATGACGAGCTCCAATACTCTTAAAACACATAAAAACGGTTCTAAAACCCCCAAAAACGCCGACAAAGATCACCATCAGAACGATCCCATGGACCCGTCGGTAATGACTTCGTTAAAGCACTGGGGTCAGCCGGTTGAACAACAACCCGGCGAGGAAATGCAAAAAGAATTAGCGCTCGATTGCGGCTGGGGACGTTTGGTATTTGGTCAAACCTTCGATAACCCTAAAACCGTTGCCGGAATTTTGCGTCGCGAGAAAAAAGGCCAGCGAGATATCGCGCTTTATGTACGCGATCCCAACGTAATTTTATCGTACGCGCCGCAAGAATTATTTCTCGATCCGTCTCTAACCTATCGTCTGGATTTTCGCCAATACCAATCCGCCGGAGAGCCACCGGACGCGGTAAGAATTCGTGAAATTAACAGTTCTGATAAACAACGATTAATTGATCGTTTGTACCTATCACACAATATGGTTCCTGCTTACGATGGCTTCTACAGTAAGCTCAATGAAATTCCTGCAATTACCATGTTGGTTGCAGAAGACTTAAGTACCGGCGAAATTATTGGTGCTGTTACCGGTGTTGATCATCGTGTTGCTTTTAACGACCCAGACAACGGCTGTAGTCTTTGGGCGCTGGTTGTTGATGGGCAATCGCAAATTCCAGCAGTGGGCGAGTGGCTAACACGAAAATTGATTGAGCGTTTGCACGAAAAAGGCCGTGACTTTATGGATCTTTCGGTCATGCATGATAACGCTAAAGCCATTCATGTTTACGAAAAATTAGGTTTTCGTCAGGTTCCCGTTTACTGTTTGAAAAAGAAAAACAGCATTAACGAACGTTGGTTTTTGGGCCAAGATCCCGAAGAAGAACTGAATATCTACGCACGAATTATCACCACTGAAGCTCGTCGACGCGGAATTGGCGTTGACATTCTTGATGCCGATGGCGGCTTTTTTAAGTTAACACTCGGCGGCCGCTCCATTACCTGTCGCGAATCGTTGAGTGAATTAACCAGCGCGATTGCCATGAGTCGCTGCGACGACAAAGCCGTGACACGCCGCGTCATGGAAAACGAAGGTCTTCGAGTGCCAGAACAAATACCGGCCGACAACATGGATGACGTTGCCGAGTTTTTAAATCTGCACCGCAAGGTCGTGGTGAAACCGGCCCGCGGTGAACAAGGTCGCGGAATCAAAGTTGGTTTAACCGATCTGCAATCCGTTCATTTGGCCATTGATGAAGCCTCCCATTACAGTGATAAGGTTCTTATTGAAGAATGCGTAGAAGGCGACGATCTGCGGGTTATTGTTATCGATTACCAAGTAGTAGCCGCTGCGATCAGAAGACCACCGCACGTGGTCGGTAATGGTCAAGAGTCCATCGCCGATTTAGTCTCTGGTTTAAGTGCCCGCAGAGCAGCAGCAACCCACGGTGAAAGCACAATTCCACTGGATGCCGAAACCGAGCGCTGTGTTAAGCAAGCGGGTTATGCAATGTCTGACATTCTGCCCTCGGGAGAACGTATAAAAGTCCGCTCCACGGCCAACCTACACACCGGCGGCACCATTCATGATGTTACCCAACGCCTGCACCCGGTATTAGCGTCGGCATCACGCCGGGCGGCCAGAGCTCTGCATATTCCCGTGGTAGGATTGGATTTTATGGTACCAAACGTTGATGGCCCGGATTACGCCATTATTGAAGCCAATGAACGACCCGGACTTGCCAATCACGAACCACAACCCACGGCTGAGAGATTTGTCGATTTATTGTTTCCACACACCAAAAGCAAAGACGCCCAATAAAGCTCATTATCGTGCCCTAAGCAGCCTTTCATTTTACCCATAAGCGAAACACGTCAGATATCGTTCTGGCGTCGCTTTTAAACTCCGATGTAACCCATGACCAAAATAGCCATTGATCAACACTATCTAAGCACAATATTAGATACCTTATTGCGCACCCCAAGTCCTAGCGGCATGACCGACGAGATTGTTCGCACCGTTTGCGCCGAATTAGACAAATTAGAAATTCCCTACGAACTGACTCGCCGCGGTGCCATACGCGCAACCCTAACCGGCAAGCAAACATCACCAAGACGCGCCATTGCCGCGCATTTAGATACTCTTGGCGCCATGGTAAAAGGATTAAAACGTAATGGCCGACTCAGAGTAGTTCCCATTGGCCATTGGAATGCACGCTTTGCCGAAGGCGCACGCGTGAAGATTCACTGCGATAGCGGCACCATTATTTCTGGTACTATTTTGCCGTTAAAAGCCTCTGGGCATACCTACAATAAAGAAGTCGATAGCCAGATTTCGGCATGGAATAATCTTGAAATTCGTCTCGACGAACCGGTAATGAATATCGATCATTTGTGGGATATCGGTATTCGCGTGGGCGATTTTGTCTCCGTTGACTCGCAACCCGACTTCCATGAAAACGGCTTTATTAACGCACGACATCTCGACGACAAATCCGGTGTCGCATCACTACTAGCCGCCGCCAAGGCCATTCGCGATCATAAATTAACGCCCACATTAGATTGCCACCTGCTGTTTACCATTTCTGAAGAAGTTGGCGTTGGCGCCTCACACATATTGCACGGTGAAGTCGCCGAAATGGTTTCTATCGATAACGGTACCATTGCACCGGACCAAAACACCTGCGAAACCGGTGTAACCGTTGCCATGCAAGACTCCAGCGGGCCTTTTGACCGCCACTTAACTCGCCATCTCATCAATATTTGCAAGCGCGAAGAGATTGAATTTAGCCGCGATGTATTCTTGTATTATCGCAGCGATGCCGCCGCAGCCTTAGAAGCTGGCAACGATATTCGCACGGCATTAATCTGCTTTGGATTGGATGCGTCTCACGGATGGGAGCGCGTTCATCTAAAATCATTGGTGTCTACCGCATCGCTGGTGACCAGCTATATGCTCTCTGAACCCTTATTTGGCGAAAAAGAAAACGTCATTGGCTCGGCAGAAGACTACCCCATGATTAATCATTTAGAACATTTGCGACGCGACTGAATTGCGACGCGACTGAATATAGGAATCTCTGACTGACTCAGTCATGAATTAATCAGAGTTTCCCATACATCTGAAAGATCGTGCTCCGGTAGACCGTTACCGAGCCATTGATCGGCTACAGAAAAATACTTGCCAATTTTTCGGTTGCGAGTATTTGACCGCCAAACTAGAGTGTTGAGAATCCACCGACTCCCAACACTCATAGGTTAGGTTTGGCGCTATGTTGCCGTCTTACGTACACGTCGTAACAC
This sequence comes from Sessilibacter sp. MAH3, assembly GCF_054658275.1. Classification (NCBI taxonomy): domain Bacteria; kingdom Pseudomonadati; phylum Pseudomonadota; class Gammaproteobacteria; order Cellvibrionales; family Cellvibrionaceae; genus Sessilibacter; species Sessilibacter sp. MAH3. The sequence goes on from NZ_BAAGIE010000027.1 coordinate 55,114, forward strand.
CCGATACAGATTCTGCGAAGTTTGCAGACTATTATCGCGCACTAAGCGAACGCCAATCGAGTTACGTCGGAATATTTTTCGCTGGCGTTAAAACCACGCACATATTCTGCATTGCCACCTGCCGTGCTCGAAAGCCCAAAAAAGAAAACGTTGAGTTTTTTACGGATTATAAAGCGGCACTGAGTGCTGGCTATCGCCCCTGCAAAATCTGTAAACCCACCGAAAACTCAGAGCAAGCCCCCGAGCAAGTTACCCAAGCGATTGACTTGGTTCGCAACAATCCAAAGCAGAAGATTTCTGACTTTGAACTGCGGCAGAACCACATCAGTCCAGATTTAGTGCGCCGCTGGTTTAAAAGTCATTATCAAATTACCTTTCACACCTTTCAAAGAATGTATCGTATTAATAATGCGTTTATCGAATTAAAATCCGGCGGAAAGTCTGCAACCGATACAGCGTTAGATCACGGTTACGATTCTTTAAGTGGATTTTCTTACACCTACAAAAAACTAATGGGCAATTCGCCGCAAAAAAGCATGAAAAATAACGTCATTTTAATTCATCGATTTACCACACCCTTAGGGCCAATGTTTGCTTGTGCAACCGATGAAGGCCTGTGCTTGTTAGAATTTGTCGATCGCAAAAAACTCGAAACCGAATTTAAAGATTTACAACGTCTTTTAAAGGCCGAAATCATCACCGGAGAAAACGACCACATTCGCTCCATTCAAGAAGAAATAAACCAGTACTTCAATGGTGAATTAACCACCTTTAACACCAAAATTCATTCACCGGGAACGGAATTTCAAAATCAGGTTTGGCAAGCATTGCAAAGCATTCCTTACGGACAAACCCGCAGTTACCAAGACCAGGCTAACATTATTAACAAGCCCAAGGCGGTACGTGCCGTGGCTAACGCCAATGGTTGCAACCGTTTAGCGATTGTAATTCCCTGCCACAGAGTAATTGGTAAAGATGGGAGCCTCACAGGTTACGCAGGCGGTCTAGAAAGAAAGCGCTGGTTACTGGACCATGAAAAAGCCCATAGCAACCAACATTAATGGAATGGCTTAACCAATAGAGGGAACTCTGATTAACCTAGAGTTTCTCGCGACACAAGGAGGTGTCGCCAATTTCAAGAACGGTGAATAATTAAGATTGTAAAGAAATTGGAAATCGCATTTGCAATTTCTGTCCTCTGATTAAATCATGGATGAGTTAATCAGAGGCTCCTAGAGAATAAAAACGTTTTGAGATAGCTGCTTTAAAATTATCGCCACTCAAAAGAGGTGTCTACGTTCATCGGATAAATAAATTCTCTGAAATCTGGCTCAGTTTCTAAAGCCGGTTTAAATTCTATTCGATAAGTAGAACGCTTAAACTTCTCGGTATCTCTGCGGTCAAGTTTCTTACTGTCGAAATCAATAACCTCAGACTTTACAACCTTGCCGTCACGATCAACCATCAAGAAGAACAATATCTCTTTATTAGACTGGCGAAACTCAGTACGCGCCGCTTGAATTTGTTGTTCAGTAAAGTGGAAATCTGGAATTGGCGTTTTTACTCTTCCACACCCCCACAACAAGAAAAAACAACTCAATACAATAAAAAACTTATAATAACCAAATCTAATCACAGATTAATTCCACTTTAAAATTTTCAGACACAAATCACGATTAAAACCGCCATCTCACCACCAATAAATCCAGCAAGTTTTTAAACGATTTATCACCCAGACTCTTTATATTCAGAGCTTTTACACATAAAAATTTCTGAAAAAAAACCTACTTTAGGAACCTCTGATTAACTCATCCATGATTTAATCAGAGGACAGAAATTGAAAATGCGATTTCCAATTTCTT
>NZ_BAAGIE010000028.1:0-54681 GCF_054658275.1 Sessilibacter sp. MAH3
ATATTAGATTATTCATTGATAAACGGTATTCTCAAATAATAATCTAAATATTTTTAGGTTAATCAGAGGTTCCTATAGATTTAATAATTAAGAAAAGCATTATTACATAATGAAATTTGACTAAATGTGAATTTTAACAAAGATAAAGCTCTTTTTGATGCTCAAAAGCGTCTTGATGCGCGCCTAAAAGAAATTAATAAAAGGCATGAAAAAGGCATAGAGAACAGTACGGAAGAGCCTGATAGAATTCAATCGGGAAAATCACTAGATGAATTAGAAATTCGTCGTATTCAAAGGGAGCAGGAAGATGAAAACTAAAACAGTCTCAAGTTACGATATTCGAAAAGCTCTTGATGCTGCAATGAAACATGTTGATGCTAAAGAAGAAAGAATACGTAACAACACTGTTTCTGCGATTGCAAAGCGGAAAGTAATTCGCAACGGTAAATCCCTCTAAGGGCTTAAATGCTCTCTTCCCGACATACTTCAGATACCTCTGATTAAAGCGCGATTTAGTCAGAGGATAAAGATTTAAAATTTCTTCAAAATCTAAGTTGCTTATCGTTTTTGAAATTGATAACACATTTTTACATGGCTAGCAGTCGCTATTAATCAGAAGTTATTTATAAATAAAAAGCGTATTTTAATTTGCCTTTCTGTATGGTTTTTTTTTCGTAATTATTAGTCTGGCAGTTTGTTGATAATAATCATTATAAGGTTGTATTTGTTAAACCTTTTGATTTTTACGGCAGTAGGCTTTTTAGGGCATCGGCGCTTGCTGCGTTGCAGGCAAAGGGTACGTTGTAAAGAATGGCCAGTCTTAATAAGGCTTTTACGTCTACGTCGTGGGGATGCGGTGATAAAGGATCGATAAAGAATACCATTGCGTCTAAACGAGCTTCACAAATGGCCGCGCCGAGTTGTTGATCGCCGCCAAGGGGACCGCTTTTTAAGCGTGTTACGTTAAGTTGCGGGCATTTTTCTTGAATTAAACCGCCGGTAGTTCCTGTTGAAAGAATCGAAAGGTCTTTTAATTGGTGTTGATTTTTTTCAACCCAGCTTACTAGCTCGGGTTTTTTTTCGTCGTGGGCTACAAAGCCGATGGTTTTAATGGTCATGTTTTGGCTGCTCTGTTATTTATTTTATGTTTGCAACGGAATTTCGAAGAATTATCTTGTACGGGCATAACCCCGAGATTTTTTCTGGTGCTTGTTTTCGTATTGTTGCAATTAATGCATCGGCGCAGTTTCTTGCAATTTCTCGGGCCGGTAGTCTAACGGTGGTCAGTGGTGGCCAAAGGCGTTCAGCGGTGGGGCTGTCGTCAAAGCCAACGATGGATAAATCCTTCGGTAGGGTTAATCCTTGGGATAATGCGTATTGCATAGCGCCTGCGGCCATGGCGTCGTTGCAGGCGAATATGGCGGTGGGTGGATTGGGTAGTGCGAGCCATTGCTCGCAGCTGCCTTTACCGGATTTAAAATCAAAAATCCCGCGATGGCGGTAGGTATCGGGGCACGAAAATCCCGCCTCGGCCATAGCGTCTTCATAACCTTGCAAGCGCAAATAGGCGGCACCGTGGCTTGGATCGCCGCTGATAATGGCGATTTTTTCATGACCAAATTCAATTAGATGTCTGACTAATTCCCGAGCTGCGGCGCGCTCATCGATTCCGGTAAAGGGTGCGTTTGATGCGCTAGGGTCGCCCGGTTGCAAGCGGGCGAATGGCAACTGTTGTTGATCTAATGCCTGAATTAACGCTTGTGTGTCGCACATTGGCGGGGTTAATAAAATCCCATCGACCTTGCGCGATTCATACAATGCGAGCAACTCGCGAGTTAAGTGTGGATCGGTGTGATCGCAGGGATGAATAATTAATTCATAGCCCCATTTTTTGCAGGCCTCTAAAGCGCCAGATTGAGCATCAAATATGTAACTTGGGCTTGCGTTGGAATACACCAGTGCAATGTTAAACGTCAGGTTTCCGGCGAGACTTCTTGCGAAGTTGCTCGGTTGATAATTTAGCGCTTTGGCTGCGGTAAGCACTTTGTTAAGGGTGCTGGCACGGACGTTAGGTTCTTGGTTGATGACTCTCGATACTGTTTTGATCGAGACTTCAGCCAAGCGTGCAACGTCGCTGATGGTGGCTTTTTTTGATTCGTTTTCCATGAATGATAAATTTTCTAGGGTGGTTTAGGGCCTATTAACAGCGTTAGCGCAAATGCTCAGCCCAAAGCGTTGCGCCTCGATCGGGAGGTTTCCGGTGTAACCGAAACAGCCTGATGTATGTTAACCGGATCTAGAAAGTACTGCTCATTGACAGCGTTGTCAATTGAGAATAGGATGACAACGCTGTCATTACCATTGTGTGAAGATTAAATCGTTGCACAACGTGATTTATAAAGAATAACAATAGAACAATGAATCGCTGCGCCAGGCAGACTCAAGCGGAAAACATTATGAGAAGTGAAGCCGATATTATCGTATTCGGAGGTTTAGGAGATTTATCACTACGCAAGTTAATCCCCTCGCTGTACCGCAGCGTGGTTGCCAATCAACTGTCGGCGAACAGTCGAATTATTTTGGTTTCCCGAGAAGATGTCAGCCAACAACAGTGCCTTGAGCGAGCTGAAGCATCCCTGCGTGCGCACTTAAATGATGAGGAATTTGAGTCGAGTCACTGGAGCACGTTTTCCCAGCGGTTGTCATACTGTTTTCTCGATCTCGCGATCTGCGATGAGCGTTGGGATTCACTCAAAGAGCTCATTGGCAATGACGAAAGCCGCACACGAGTGTTTTATTTTGCCATTCCACCGGGCTTGTACGGTGACGTCTGTGCGCATCTTTCCAGTTGCCAACTGCTCAATAAAAATACCCGAGTGGTGGTCGAAAAACCCTTGGGTTACGACCGAGAATCCGCTGACTCCATTAATTCTCGAATCGCCGAGTTTTTGCCTGAAGAATCCATCTATCGAATCGACCATTATCTCGGTAAAGAAACCGTACAAAATCTAATGGCGTTGCGCTTTGGCAACGTTTTATTCGAGCCGCTGTGGGATTGTAAACGCATCGATAACGTGCAAATTACCATTGCCGAAACCGTGGGTTTAGAAGGCCGAGTCTCTTTTTACGATCGCGCCGGCGCTCTTCGAGATATGGTGCAAAATCATTTGTTGCAGATGATGTGTCTGCTGACTATGGAGCCGCCCACCAAGCTCAATGCTGATAATATTCGTGCGGAAAAATTAAAAGTATTGAAATCACTGCGCACTATCGATGCATCCAACGTTGCCGAAGACACAGTTCGCGGTCAGTACGGGCCTGGTGTGGTTGGCGGTAAAGTGGTGCCTGGCTATCAGGATGAACTCGGCGGAGCCAGCAGCACTGAGACCTTTGTCGCCATTCGCGCTCATATTGATAACTGGCGTTGGGCAGGGGTACCGTTTTATTTGCGCACCGGTAAACGTTTGGCCGAGCGTTTTGCGGAAATCGTCATTAACTACAAACCGGTCACTCACTGCGTGTTTGAACCCGATGCCGGGCCACTGCAACCGAATCGGTTGGTGATTCGTTTACAGCCCGATGAGCGCATTCAACTCACCTTAATGACTAAAGAATTGAATCGCCAAGGGATTCGTTTGAAACCGGCAACTCTTAATCTCAATTTTGCCGACACCTTTAAATACACCAAAAGTGATGGTTATCAGCGTTTGATTCTCGACGCTGTGCGCGGTGATCCCGCGTTATTCACGCATCGCGATGAGGTTGATCAAGCCTGGGCTTGGATCGACCCCATTATTGCCGCTTGGCAGAGCGAGCAGATTGACCCAGTGCAATACGCCGCGGGCAGTTGGGGACCAGACAAAAGTGTTGGTTGGTTTGGTGATCATTAACGGCGAGGTGCAAGACCATGGTTGAAGAGCACTTTTTTGCAGATCGCGACGAACTCATTCAAACCTTAGCGGCGCGCTGCGAAGCCCAATTACTTCACGCCATCGATCAACGCGGTAAGGCGTCGTTATTGGTCTCTGGTGGCTCCACACCGGCTCCGCTTTATCAAGAGCTTTCTCACCGCACACTCGACTGGTCGCGTGTTGGTGTGGGTTTGGTGGATGAGCGCTGGGTAAATGCCGATCACAGTGCCAGTAATGAACGTTTTATCCGTGAGCACCTATTATTTAATAAAGCCCGTGACGCTGCTTTTTATCCCATGAAACAAAACGGCATCAGTGCGCAGGCCGCGGCAGCAGATGTCGCCGAGTTGTATCAATCTAAGCTGAGTTGGCCTGCGGATTTGGTGATTTTAGGCATGGGAGCCGATGGCCATACCGCATCGTTATTTCCAAGAGCAGAGGGCTTGGAGCAGGGGTTAAATCCTGATAACCCGAGCGTTTGTTGCGCGATTAACGCGATCCGTTCGCCAGTGACCGGCGAGTATACCGAGCGGCTCAGTTTGACCTATGCAACCCTTTGCCGAGCCAAAGAGCTAGTGTTATTGATAACCGGCTCAGAAAAATTAGCGGTGTACCAAGCGGCGAAAACATGGCAAAACACCATTGACGATTGCCCGATAGCGGCGCTGTTGACAGATGCCAAAGTGACGGTTTCTGTCTTTTGGGCGCCTTGATAGAGGAATTCTTATGTTGCATGAATTGGTTAGCGAAGTAACAGAACGATTAAAAGAGCGCAGTGTTCGCACTCGCACAATCTATTTAGACCGAATTGAAAAAGCAGCGGGAGAAGGCCCAAGCCGTAAACGATTATCCTGCGGTAATCTCGCCCACGGTTTTGCCGCGTGCAACCCGTCCGATAAAGACGGATTAACCGGAGAGCAAAAGCCAAACGTGGGCATTGTGACCGCCTATAACGACATGTTATCGGCCCATCAGCCTTACGAAGACATGCCCAAGTTGATTCGCCAAGCCGTGCGTGATGCCGGTGGTGTTGCTCAAGTTGCCGGTGGTGTACCGGCCATGTGCGACGGCGTTACCCAGGGTCAAAGTGGCATGGAGTTGTCGCTGTTCAGTCGCGATGTGATTGCTATGTCCACTGCCGTGGCTTTGTCTCATGATATGTTTGATGCGGTTTTGTGTTTGGGTATTTGCGACAAGATCGTGCCGGGTTTGCTGATGGGCGCGCTGTCGTTTGGCCATTTACCGTGTATTTTTGTGCCCAGCGGGCCCATGACCACAGGCGCTTCTAACGACGAAAAACACCAAGTTCGCCAGCTCTACGCCGAGGGCAAGGTTGGTCGCGAAGAACTGTTGAAGATGGAATCAAAATCCTACCACGGGCCGGGTACCTGTACCTTTTATGGTACGGCGAACTCCAATCAAATGTTGGTAGAGATTATGGGTTTGCATTTGCCCGGTTCCTCGTTTGTCAATCCTAATACGCCGTTGCGCGAGGCGTTAACAATAGCTGCCGCTCAACAGGTGTTAAAGCTGACGGCACTCGGTGATGATTATCGTCCCATCGGTAAAGTGATAGACGAGCGGGCCATCATCAACGGCGTTGTTGGTTTGTTAGCAACCGGTGGCTCAACCAATCACACCATGCACCTAGTGGCCATTGCCAAGGCCGCTGGCATTCAATTGCAGTGGGACGATTTTTCTGAGCTGTCGAAAGTGATTCCGCTGTTGGCTCGCGTTTATCCAAACGGATCTGCCGATATCAATCACTTCCAGGCCGCAGGCGGCATGGGTTATTTAATGGCGAGCTTGATGGATGCGGGTTTGCTGCACACGGATATTCTGTCTGTGGCTGAAACCCCAGGGCTTCAAAGCTATCGCACCGAGCCATTCTTGGTGGGGGATAAAGTCGAATGGCGCCCAGCACCGGAAGTCTCGTTGGATTTGGATGTATTACGCCCGGCCAGTGAGCCGTTTTCCGAAGACGGCGGCCTAAAATTGCTAACCGGTAATATCGGCCGCGCGATCATCAAAACCTCTGCCGTAAAGCCAGAGCACTGGGTTATTGAAGCGCCTGCCATTGTGTTTGACGACCAAAACGAACTGGAGGCCGCGTTTAGAACCGGTGCTCTGGACAAAGATTTTGTCGCCGTCATTCGCTTTCAAGGTCCCAGAGCGAATGGTATGCCCGAGTTGCACAAACTCACGCCGGTGTTGAGTTCTTTGCAATCGCGCGGTTTTAAAGTGGCGTTGGTTACCGATGGTCGTATGTCTGGCGCATCTGGAAAAGTCCCCGCTGCCATACAGGTGACTCCAGAATGTGTTGCCGGTGGTTTGCTCAGTAAAGTAAACAACGGTGATGTCATTCGCTTAGATGCCAAGAATTGCACCTTAGAGTTGCTCGTGGAAGAGTCTGTCTTGGCCAATCGTATTACCGTCGTGCCCGACTTGAGCGCTCGCCAGAGTGGTACCGGACGAGAATTGTTCGGTTTGTTCAGAGCCAACGCCACAGACGCCGATCAAGGTGCCAGTGTGCTGCAACTGAGCGAGTACTGATGTGAACGCTGGAATCTCTGCTGCAATCTTAGTGGCCGATATTGGCGGCACCAACGCTCGGTTTGGTGTTGCCTGCGAAGACCCGGATTCCGGTGTAATCATCGTCAAACACCAACGCCAGTTTCTCTGTAGCGAATTTGACAGTGCCACCGAGGTTTTTGAGCATTACCGCCGAGAGTTAGACGCCGATTGGCCGACATTAGCGTGTGTGGGTGTTGCAGGCCCTGTGGTTTCTGATGTGGTGAAATTCATCAACCTCGATTGGCAAATCGATTACTCAACCCTTAAAGCTCAGTTTGGCTTCGACGAATTGCTGTTGGTGAATGATTTTGTCACCCAAGCCTACGCTGCCGTTCATTTGCCAGATGCGCAAATACAGTGTTTTCGTGCTGGAAAGCCCAAGTTGAGCACCCCAAGGTTGATTGTCGGCCCCGGCACCGGTTTGGGCGTTGCCGCACTAAAACCGCTGGGTAATGGCCGTTGGCTGGCAATTCCCGGTGAAGCCGGGCATGTCAGTTTTGCACCGTCCAATGAGCTTGAGCGTGAAATTCACCGTGTACTCAGTAATGAGTTGAGCTTTGTGGCAGTAGAAGATTTGATTTCGGGGCCGGGCCTTCAGAGGCTCTATCAGGCGCTGGCAAAAATCCGAGGCGAAACCGTGCGTTTACGCAGCGCGCCAGAGATCACCGCCGAGGCCTGCGAGCACCCTCAAGGTATTGCTTTTGAGACGGTGAATGTCTTTTTGAGTGCTCTGGGTGGTGCCGCCGGAAACGCCGCATTGACGCTTGGCGCCTTCGCGGGTGTTTATTTTGCCGGTGGTATTTTGCCGCAAATTCAATCGCTGATTGCCAACAGTGGTTTGATCTCAGCGTTTGAAAACAAAGGTCCATTACAACCGCTTTTATCGGAAACCCCGCTGCATCTGATCACCGGACAAACCCCGGCGTTGGTTGGTGCCGCACACTTACTTATCGACCAAATAGGTCTTACAAATACTTACTCCCGCTAACAGGAGACAAACAGTGAAAGCCTCACTCGAAGAAATTATGTCTGCATCTCCGGTCATTCCGGTCATTGTGATTGACGAAATATCTCAAGCATTACCGCTGGCCGAAGCACTCGTTGCCGGTGGTTTGAAGGTATTGGAGATCACCTTGCGCAGTGACTGTGCCATGGCTGCGATTGAGCTGATCGCCGAAAAAGTGCCAGGCGCATACGTCGGAGCCGGTACCGTGACCACGCCCGAACAGGTCACCGATGTTGTTAAAGCTGGCGCCTGTTTTATGGTGAGTCCAGGTTCCACCGAAAAACTGCTCGATGCTGCCGAGGCGTCACCCATCGAAATTTTACCGGGCGTTGCTACCGCCAGCGAAGCCATGCGCTTGAGAGAGCGTGGCATCACGCGCATGAAGTTTTTTCCCGCCGAGGCCGCCGGTGGTGTAGCTATGTTGAAATCGTTGGCAGGGCCCCTGCCGGATTTAAGGTTCTGCCCAACCGGTGGCATTACCCCAGAACTTGCCCCTAAATATTTGGCTTTGGCCAACGTTGCCTGTGTTGGCGGCTCTTGGATGGTGCCGAAAGATTTGGTCGCTGCGGGAGATTGGCAAGCCATCACCGAGTTGGCTAAAGAAGCCTCGAAATTAGCCCCTTAAGTATTCGAAAAAATCACAGAGGCGTTTAGCGCCTCGTTTGTAATCAAAAAATATCCGTTAAAAGCGCCCCTAAAAAATGCCCTGGGGCAGATAACTTAATGAGGCTCTGCGTTTTCAAACAATGCCGATAGCTCGATAGCTCGCGACGCTCAAACGACCAACTTTAAGCGCTGAACCTGTTGCTCGCGCGGGGTTTTGGCTCGGTTTGAGGTGGGCATACAAAAATAATAACGATAAAAATTAATTCAAATGTGTTGAGGTGAACAATGTCTACGCGTGTTGCAATCAATGGCTTTGGCCGTATTGGCCGAAATATTCTGCGTGCCTGCTACGAAGGTAACTACAAAGGTAACGACAACGATCAGATCGAAATCGTTGCCATTAACGACCTAGGCGATGCCAGTATTAACGCGCATCTGACCCAGTACGATAGTGTTCACGGTCGCTTTGCCGGAGACGTATCGGTAGAGGGCGATAGCCTGTTGGTCAACGGAGATCGAATCCGCTGTGTACAGGAGCGTTCCCCAAAAGACTTGCCTTGGAAAGAACTCGACGTCGATGTGGTGTTGGAGTGCACCGGATTATTTACCGATCGTGCAGCGGCTGCCGGACACATTGAGGCGGGTGCGAAAAAAGTCATTGTCTCGGCGCCGGGCAAAAACATGGATGCCACCGTGGTTTACGGTATTAATCACAAAGCGTTAAACCGCGATCATCAGATTATTTCCAACGCTTCTTGTACCACCAATTGCTTGGCGCCACTGGCGTCGGTACTCAATCGAGCCATCGGTATTGAACGCGGATTGATGACCACCATTCACAGCTACACCAACGATCAAAAGCTCAGTGATGTTTATCACACCGACTTGTACCGTGCACGCAGCGCTACGCAATCAATGATTCCCACCAAAACCGGCGCCGCTCAAGCGATTGGTTTGGTCTTGCCTGAATTGGCGGGCCGCTTGGATGGATTGGCGGTGCGAGTACCGACTATCAATGTCAGTTTGGTGGATTTCACCTTTGATGCGGCACGAGCAACCAGCGTTGATGAAATCAACAGCCTGATGGCCGAGGCCGCGCAGGGTGAACTTGGGTGTGTGCTCAATTACAGCGAAGCGCCCTTGGTCTCCATTGATTACAACCACAGCCTCGCGTCTTGTAATTTCGATGCCAGCCATACACGGGTGCAAGGTAATTTAGTGAAAGTACTCGCGTGGTACGACAACGAGTGGGGTTTTGCCAATCGCATGCTCGATAACACGCTGGCGTTAGCCAGTACGTTTTAAATTGGTCGGCACTGCACAGGTGAATTCGAACATGTTACGTAGAACCAAAATTGTAACCACGTTGGGTCCCGCAACGGATTCAGAACCGGTATTGCGCGCTCTTATTCAGGCGGGCGCCGATACGGTACGGCTGAATTTTTCCCACGGTAATCCAGAAGACCATCGCAACCGCGCCTGTTTAGTTCGCAAGCTAGCCGCTGAATGCAAGCGTTCAGTGGCGATTTTAGGGGATTTGCAAGGGCCAAAAATTCGCATTGCGCGCTTTAAAGACGGGCCCATCGAGTTGGCGGAGGGTGATTGTTTCGCGTTGGATGCCTCACTGGGACGCGACGACGGCGATATCGCGCAAGTGGGTATTGATTACCCTGAGCTGCCCAACGACTGCAAGGCTGACGATCTTCTTTTACTCGATGACGGACGCGTGGTTTTACGTGTTGAGCGTATCGCTGGCACTCGCCTCGAATGCATTGTGGTCAACGGCGGCCCCCTATCAAACAACAAGGGTATCAATCGCCAGGGCGGCGGCCTAAGCGCGCCGGCGCTGACCGAAAAAGACAGGGCCGATATCAAGCTCGCCGCTGAGATTGGGGTTGATTACGTTGCGGTATCGTTTCCACGCAGTGGTGAAGATATGAACCAAGCTCGACAGCTGCTAACCGCAGCGGGTTCTAAGGCGCACTTGGTGGCGAAAATCGAACGTGCCGAAGCGGTTGCCGATGCCGAAACCCTCGACGGTATTATCCTCGCCTCTGACGCGGTGATGGTGGCGCGTGGTGATCTTGGTGTTGAAATCGGTGACGCCGCATTAGTGGGGGTGCAAAAGCGCATTATCAGTCGCTCGCGTCAACTTAATCGCGCGGTGATTACCGCCACCCAAATGATGGAATCCATGATCAACAGCCCGCTGCCGACCCGTGCCGAAGTAATGGACGTCGCCAACGCTGTGCTCGACGGCACCGATGCGGTGATGTGTTCGGCGGAAACCGCGGCGGGCAAGTATCCGGTCAAAACCGTGGAGGCCATGGCGCGCGTGATTTTGGGGGCAGAGCGTGAGCGTAGCATTCAGCGCTCGGCGCACAGAATCCATCAAGAATTTTCCCACGCCGGTGAGTCCATTGCCATGGCGGCGATGTATACCGCCAATCATCTCAAGAATGTAAGAGCCATTGTTTGTTTAACGGAATCGGGCAATACACCGCTGTTGATGTCTAGAATCAGTTCAGGGTTGCCGATTTTTGCTTGCTCCAATCGGGCCGATACCTTAAGTCGTGTGGCCTTGTACCGAGGTGTGTACAGCTTGTGGTACGACGATGCTAACGGTCAACACACTACGGGCGAGTCGGTGGTGGAATTGCTGAAATCCCAAGGTATTGTTGCCCGCGGAGATTTTGTCTTGGTTTCTCAAGGTGATCAGGCCCATGTACAAGGCGGTACCAACACCTTAAAAATCCTGGCGGTGTCTTAGCCTGCCACTTATAAAAACCGCGTTGACCAACAGCGCTGTTGATGCTCATTATTTTTAGGCTCAAACCATGTCTATGCCAACGTTTATGCACAACGACGATCTGCTAGCGCTGCAAGAGGTGTTGGCGTCACAGTCGTTGCTCAGCTTGTTTGTTGAAGATGCCCAGCGTGTGGACCGATTTTCCTGCGAGGCCTCGGGGCTGTATTTGGATTATTCGAAGAACCGCGTCAACGAGCGGGTAATGGGCTTGTTGCTGGCAACTGTTCGAGAAAAGGGGCTGCCCGAGAAGATTCAAGCCTTGTTTTCGGGCGAGCTTGTCAATTACACCGAAAAACGCCCGGCGCTGCACACCGCATTGCGTGGCGCAATACAAACGCCCGTCGACAAGCAAACGCTCATCATGGCTGCGCAGGCCCAGATGGCGGCATTTGTGGACTCAGTCCACAGTGGGCGCTGGCTTGGGGCAACGGGTAAAACCATCACGGATGTTATTAACATCGGTATCGGCGGCTCGGATTTAGGCCCATTAATGGTCACCCAAGCATTAAGAGCCTATCGCCATAAAGGCATCCGCTGTCAGTTTGTCTCGAATGTGGATGCCGCCGATTTGCTTGCCAAGCTAGAAGTCGCTAATCCCGAATCGACCTTATTTGTGGTGGCGTCAAAAACCTTCACCACTCTAGAAACACTCACAAACGCCACGACCGCGCGCAGTTGGCTTATCGATGCCATGGGTGACAATGCCGATATCTCTAAACACTTTGTCGCCACCACATCCAACGTTGCCAATGCGGTAGCGTTTGGTATTTGCGAAGACAATGTCTTTCCCATGTGGGATTGGGTCGGTGGTCGTTATTCGTTGTGGTCGTCCATTGGTTTACCCATTGCGTTGGGTGTGGGCATGGATCACTTCAAAGCTCTCTTGGCCGGTGCCAGAGATATGGACACGCACTTTGCCAGCCAACCTTTTGAAAGCAACATGCCGGTCATTCTCGCGGTGCTTGGTGTTTGGTACGCCAATTACTGGGGAGCCGAGAGCCACGCGGTGATTCCCTACGCCCACGATTTGCGCACCTTTCCTAAGTATCTCCAGCAATTGGATATGGAAAGTAACGGCAAATCGGCGGGCCGTGATGGGCTTGTCAAATACACCACCGGGCCGATTATTTGGGGCGAAGCCGGTACCAATGGTCAGCACAGTTTTCATCAACTGCTACACCAAGGTACTCGGCTCGTACCGGTCGATTTTATTGCACCGATGAAGGCTAATCATGAGCACGGCGCGCATCAAATTCATTTATTTGCTAACTGTTTAAGCCAAAGTTACGCCTTGATGGTGGGCAAAACCCGAGAGCAAGCCAAGCAAGAGTTTTTAGACATTGGTTACAGCGAAGAAGAATCCGAGCGGCTCGCCGATCACAAGGTGATGGAAGGAAATCGCCCGACCAACACGATTTTGATGAATCAGCTGACGCCAAAAAACCTCGGGGCGTTAATCGCCTTGTACGAACACAAGGTGTTTGTGCAAAGTGTTCTGTGGGACATCAATCCCTTTGATCAATGGGGCGTTGAGTTGGGTAAAAAAATCAGCACCTTAATTTCAGCGGTCATGACGGATCTTGGTGATGCCGGAGACTTTGATGCCTCCACCCAAAACTTGATTCGGCGCTTCCAAACGGTTCAGGGAGACAATGATCACGAGAGTGACTCGTGATGTTAAACACTCATCTCCCGCTCATGGCAACCGAGCAATGGCGAACAACAGCACTACAATCGACAACATTAAAACCAACGAAACGACAACCGCAAGAGGTGCAACAGTGATAGGTATTATCGGCGAAGCATTGATGGATATGATGCTTGAAACCAATGGCACATTGTATCCGATGGTTGGCGGATCGCCGTTTAATGTGGTTCGTGCCCTTGGTCGATTGCGCGCACCGAGTTGTTATCTTTCACCGTTATCGCGCGACGCTTTTGGTGATCAACTAACAGCGGCATTGCTGCTTGAAGGTGTGCTCCTTAACGATGATTTTCGCTCGGATAAGCCGACGTCGCTAGCGGTGGTGAGCAAGAACGACCAAGGCCAGCCGAGCTACAGTTTATACCGCGACGGTGTTGCCGATCGCGATTTTACCGCCCAAGCGCTACTGGCAAATCTGCCGCAAGGTGTGCAGGTGATTCACACCGGTTCTTTGGCGATCGTGCCCGAAGAGGCGGAGAAAATTCGCGACATTTTAACCGTCGCGCGCGGACGCGGTATTTTGATCAGCATCGATATCAACATGCGTCCCGGCGTAGTTGCCGATACCGCCGGATACATCGCAGCGGTGAAATCGCTACTGCCTTTGTCTGACTTGGTGAAAGCCAGCGATGAAGATCTGATGTTGTTGGGATTAGACGGCTGTCCTGAACAACAATGTGAACAATTACGGAGCCACATGAACGGTGGCCTCGCGATCATCACGCTGGGATCAGAGGGTGCCATTGCGTTGAATTCGGCAGGTTTGGTTCGTTGTGCGGGTCTCAACGTCAGCAACGTTGTTGATACCGTTGGTGCCGGTGATTGTTTTCAGGCGGGGCTTTTGGCGTCGCTGTTTGCAAGTGGCTGCTTAACCTCAGAGCTTCTACCAAAAACCTCTTTAGACGTATTAGCGAAAGCCTTGCGTCAAGGATGCGCAGCCGCGGCGATAAACATCACTCGCAAAGGTTGCCAACCACCGAGTAAAACAGAACTCGATACATTACTTGAACAGCAAATATAACAACTCTGTAGAGTGTCAATGATTGGGCTTTTTACCGGCTTTGATCGCTTGCTGTGCACACGCTGGAAGGGCGGTGCTTTGTTGCAACTTCGCCCCCTTTTCTGTATACACCGTCAGTAACAGCAGTTCCACAGTCGGTTTTACAGCAGGATATGTCGTCGAAAACTAAGTCTCCCCAACTCACGCAAATGACCGATATCGCTCGGTTAGCCGGTGTGTCTGTGTCTACCGTTTCACGGGCGTTATCAGGCAGTGAGCTGGTCAACGAGAAAACCCGAGATTTGGTTAACCGAATCGCCCAAGAACACAATTATCGGGTCAATACCCGCGCGCGAAACTTCCGCAAAAAAGATTGCCTGACGTTTGCATTTCTGCTCCCTGCCGCCCATCGCGGTGATTGGAGTCTGTCCGATCCGTTCTTTATGGAAATTATGTCGTCGGTGGCCGAAGCCGTAGATAGTCGCGGGCACCAATTGTTGTTGGCCAGCACTCGGGCGATTTCGGGGGATTGGCTGAAAGACTTTGTGCAGTCTCATACTACCGACGGCGTGATTTTAATCGGCCAAGGTGGGCAGCATGTTCATATCAACGACATTGCCAAGAGCTTTCCATTTATCTCGGTTTGGGGTGCTAAGATTTCCGACGATCAAAGCTACTCAACCGTGGGTACCGATAACGAAGAGGGCGGCTTTAGAGCAACCAGTCATCTGTTGAATATTGGTCGCCGCCGCATCGCCTTTTTGGGCTATTCCAATCAGCCGGAAATCAAATTGCGCGACCAAGGTTATCGTCGCGCCCTGCGTGAATTCGGTTTAGATGTGTCACCGGGATTAGAGCGTATCGCACTGGCAGGTAAAGACGTGGGCTATCAAACCACACGCGAATTGATTCGCTCGGGAGTCGAGTTCGATGCCATCTTTGCGGTGAGTGATGTGTATGCCATTGCCGCGTTGCAGGCGCTGCAAGAAGAAGGACTTCGCGTACCGGAGGATGTGGCGATTGTTGGTTACGACGACATCGCTATGGCGTCTTTGTACAATCCATCGTTAACGACCATCCGCCAAAACCATATCGATGCCGGGCCTTTGCTGGTGGATAACGTGTTATCCGCCATGGCGGGCGAAAAGCCCAAGCACATTGAAATGGTGCCTGAGCTGGTTGTTCGCGCCTCTAGCGTTCCGTCTGTGAAAAAATAACGCTAAAGATCGGTTTGGCTACTCAGCCAAACTCAAGCTGCCATCGAGGTTTTGCTCAATTCGTTTGGGTGCACAAATACCGCTGACGAAGTTGCCGTTGCTGTCGAGATTTCTAAAGGCCATAAAGTACCAGTGTTTATCTGGGCCTTGAATAACTTTACCGGCATAAAGACTGCCAATGGTGTCTGCACCCAGAAAGCCGCTGCCCTCAACGGAAAAAGGGCCGAGAGGACTCGTCCCCGGAAAGTACTTCAATCCGGTTTGTGGATTCGAGTCATCAGCCGAAGCGTGGTACCTAACAGACACAGAACAAAATAAGTAATAACGCCCACCAATCAGCGCCACTTGCGGCACTTCCATCTCACCAAAAAGACCCGGTGCAAAAACCGGTGGTCCGGCTTCCCAGTGAATTAAATCTCGCGACGATGCATAACCAATAGCGCCACGCCCGGCGGGTTCGCCCTTATTGACCCGACAGGTAATCAACATGTGGTACAGATGTTCGTGTTCATCTTTGAATACCCAAGGATCACGCCAGGACTCGTCGTGCCAGAGATCAAGATTAATGCTGTCGTACCAGTGCGTATCGACACCGATCAACGGGTTGGCGGGGTGTTTTTGCCAAGTGATTAGATCGTGCGAAGTTGCCAAGCACACGCGCTGAATCAGGCCGTTTTCCGATTGTCGCCCACCGGTGTAAAAGAGATACCAAAGATCCCCTTCTTTAATAACAGAGCCAGTCCAAGTGGTTTTGGTATCGCCCGGCTCCTCCGTGTTTTCGTCCATAGGAGAAGGTGCAATAGCGTCGGGCAGAACCTGCCATTGGTTTAAATCTTGAGATATTGCGTGGCCGATACTGACATGCCAATGCCGATCATCAGGATGAAGTTTTCTATCTGATTGCAGATAAAACATATGGTAATCGTCGCCATCGACGGCAAACCAGAAATCCCAAACCCATTTATCGGTAAGATCAAAAGCCATGAAAGTATCCCTATAGATCGTAAGAGAATAGAAGTGAAACCGACGCGCTCGTTATTATTTAAATGTAAGTAGGGCGCCGTTAATGGCTCTAAGATAGATGGTCATGCAAACGATTGCAAAATTTTTTTGCAATCGTTTGCAATTTGTTCTGCAATACTGTGTAATGCACCACATAACAATAAAACGAGGGGTAGATAACACCCCCTAAATCGGAGGCTTCAAGTGTCTACTTCCAACCCGATTCCCGCCGCCAATGGAACTCTCATTCGTTGGTTGACCTATCTGATGTTCATGATGTTTGGCATGACCACAGACGCAGTTGGCGAAATCATCCCTGTCATTATTGAAGAATTTAATTTAAGTCTCACGGCCGCAAGCTCGTTCCATTACGCATCCATGGCAGCCATTGGTTTAAGTGGTTTATTACTCGGATTTTTAGCAGATCGCATCGGTAGAAAAGCCACCATAATTATAGGATTGGCCGTATTTGCGATAGCCTGTTGGCTATTTATGGTGGCGTCATCGTTTTATTCTTTCGTGGCTTTATTAGTATTTTGTGGCGTGGCTATTGGGATTTTTAAAACCGGCGCCTTGGCCATGGTTGGTGATATCTCCAGTTCAACTCGGGCACATTCCTCAAACATGAACATGGTAGAAGGCTTTTTTGGCGTTGGCGCTATTGTTGGCCCGGCGGTCGTTGCCTATCTATTGCAAAATGGCATGTCGTGGAAATATCTGTATTTAGTGGCTGGTGTTATTTGTTCAGCATTAATTATTGCCGCAGCTCTTGCGCGTTATCCGCAAACCATCAAAACCTGTTCAGAACCGGTGAGCTTTAAACAAACCCTACCCATGATGAAAAACCCTTACGCATTAGGTTTTTCGTTCGCGATTTTTTTATACGTGGCAACAGAAGTAGCAATTTATGTGTGGATGCCAACGCTTTTTCGCGGCTATGACGGCGAATACGGATGGATGGCGACCTACGCATTAACCGCATTTTTTATTGTGCGCGCTGCGGGTCGTTTTTTGGGGGCGTGGGTATTGCGATATTTTGATTGGACTCACGTAATGGCACTTTTCAGCGGTTGCATATTCGCGTGTTATTTGGGTGCCATGGTACTGGGTGTTGATTTTGCAATTTTCCTATTACCGTTATCCGGCGTATTTATGTCGATGATGTATCCAACGTTAAATTCCAAAGGCATCAGTTGTTTTCCAAAATCACAACACGGAACGGTTGCCGGTGTGATTTTATTTTTTACCGCATTATCTGCCGCTGTTTCGCCGTTATTAATGGGCGCAGTAAGTGACTGGTTTGGGCATGTTCGCTACGGTTTTTATTTTGCAGCGTTCATGGCTGGTCTATTATTTCTTGGTATGGTTTTAAATTTAATTCGCAACCCTGCTGCGAAACAATTAAACGCTCAAACGCTACAACAATTCAGCAGTTAAATTCGGTCTAAGAATAATAAAAGAAATCTACTCCAAAATTGCAATCGATTGTAATCCTCATTTCGATGCAAAAGTGAATCAACTGTGCCGGTGGTTGTTCGCTATCAAATAACTCAGGTCATTCAATAAACCGGTATGAGAGGAACTAATAATGATAAATAAAATTAACCGATTGAATACCCGAAAAACTCTATTGGCGTGTGCGGTTGCCTCGTTCTCAAGCGGTGCGTTTGCACAAGTTCTTGAAGAGGTTGTGGTTACCGCAGCACCAAAGGGAAAAAGTCAAATTGAGGCCAGTGTTTCGGTAAGTGCTTTAGGCACCGAAGAAATTGGAAAATTTGCGCCGCGTTCTACCGCAGAAATTTTTCGAGCGCTGCCGGGTATTCGTGCGGAATCCTCTGGGGGCGGTGGTAACGCCAATATCACCGTTCGCGGTTTACCCTTAGCAACCGGCGGTTCCAAATTCTTGCAAATTCACGAAGACGGATTACCGGTATTAGAATTTGGTGATATTAATTTTGGTAATGCCGATAATTTCTTGCGCTTTGATCAATCGGTTGCGCGTATTGAATCCGTTCGCGGCGGTTCAGCATCTACCTTCGCCAGTAATTCTCCCGGTGGCGTCATTAACTTAATCAGTAAAACCGGCGACGAAGAAGGCGGCTCTTTTGGTGTTACCTCCGGGCTTGATTACGATGAGTTCCGAACCGATTTTTCCTACGGATCTCCCATCAACGATACTACCTATTTTCATGTTGCCGGATTTTTTCATGATGGCGAAGGTGTGCGTGATACCGGATTCAACGGCGAAAACGGCGGACAAATTAAAATTAACATCACTAAAGAATTAGAGAACGGTTTTTTACGGGTTCATTTCAAAAACCTAGATGACAAAGTAACGACCTATTTACCGGCGCCGGTGCGCGTTAATGGCGGTGGCAGTTATGGCAGTGTTGCTAATTTTGATGCTCGTTCAGAAACCTTGCACTCACCCAGTACCACCAATATTTCTACGTTTGATTCGTTTGGTAATCCGCAAAATCGAGATTTAACCGACGGTATTGAATCGAAGGTAACGTCAATTGGTTTTGAATTCGAACAAGAAATTGATGAAGGCTTAGTTTTAAACAATAAATTCAGAACCTCTGATATTAGTGGTGGATTTATTTCGCCGTTTACCGACACACTCGGAAATCTAGGTCCGCAAGCCGCATCGGGAATAGCGACCAATTTATGTAATTCGGCGTTAGACGGTGACGGTAATCCGTTTGACTGCTCCTCAACATCGGTCACTATCGCCGAAACCGGTGAGAGTTACGATGGTCTAGCATTTACTAATTTATTGTTTGATGCGCGCATTCACGATTTAGGCAATACCATTAATGATCTTAATTTAACAAAAAGCTTCGATAACGGTGTAACCCTAACGTTTGGTTACTATTATTCTAAACAAAATATCGAAACCAGTTGGGCCAGCTGGCAAGCATTTATTCAAACCGTCGATGGCAGTAATTCCCAATATTTAAATATCGAAGACGCCGCCGGTAATGCACTGGTTGATAATGGTTTATTATCGCCAAGCTTTTTATCGTTTGAATGGGATTTACAATACACCACCACCGCACCTTATATTAACGTCGGCTTTGAAGTTGGCGAAAAATGGTTGTTCGATATAAGCGCGCGTTACAATCAAGTACAAGCCAACGGGGAATTAATTTCTAGCTGCTGCGGTGGCAATACCGATTTCGATCTGAACGGTGACGGTATCATCAGTGGCAATACCGAAGATGCTTCTTCAACCAATGCATTTGGCTTTGGTGGCGGTGTTATTAATTTAAATCGTGCAGGAGCAAATATTCAGCGCGTTAATTACGATACCGACGAAGTATCTTTCTCATTGGGTGGTACTTACCTGTTAACGAACTACTCCACCGTTTTTGCGCGTTACAGTGAAGGTGTTCGTGCGGTAGCCGATCGCTTATTGCAAATTCCGGGCGCCTTAAATACCAATGGATCATTGGCAAGCACTACCGATGGATTTGATACCGTTAAGCAATTAGAAATCGGATACAAATATTTGGGTGAATGGTACGACTTAAATGCAACCTTCTTCGATTCAAATACCGAAGATACACAAGCAGAAGTCACCAGCGGCGCGACCTTTATTCGTGAATACGATGCCACCGGTATTGAACTGGAAGGTAATTTAAACTTTGAAGGTGGCTTTAAACTGTCGGGTAACCTAACGTGGACCGATGCCGAAATTGTCTCTGATCGACTCAATCCAGAAATTGAAGGCAACACGCCACGACGACAAGCCGATTTTATTTGGACAATAACGCCTGAATATTCCACCGACTCCTTCGGCGTTGGCGCGACACTTCAAGGTTCAACCGACTATTACGTGCAAGACAACAATGATCTTGAACAAGAAGCCTATACCATTGTTAATTTATTCGCTAATTGGCACATCAACGATTCGTTTACCGCAACCGTGACCATGAATAATGCCTTCAATGAATTCGTAATTACCGAATCCGAAGAAGGCAGCGCAGAAGTTGGCGATATTATCAGAGCACGTGCACTTAACGGTCGCTCCACCGTATTAGCAATTAATTACCGTTTCTAGTCTCTAACTTCACGGTTTTCCAACAGCTCTCAGTGTTATTAGTCTTCACTTGGGGGTTGTTGGCTTTTTTTAGCATCTCTTTTTGATTCTTTTGTTGTTATCTCGTCATTATTGAATTTAAAAATAGGCTTTATTGGAAACTCAACTAGCGTATTTTTGATTTAATCAGTAGAACGTATTGGAATGTTGATTAGTTCATTTTCTCGGTAAAGTTTTTAGGAACCTCTGATTAAATCAAGGATGAGTTAATCAGAGGTTCCTTTAGTTTCTGTCATTGACTGTTGAAGTAACCGGTCGTTCTCGCTCGGTGAATTTCGCAATCCTTCTATAACACCAGCGTAGTCGGTATCCGATTTATTTTGGCTGTGTTTAAAATTTCCAACCATTTCTGAAGCGGTGATTTCAATTCCAACCACGGCTTGCAGCATTTTTTTAATATAATCTTTAGGTGCATCATTGACGGACCAAGGTTGTGTCTGTGAATGTGCCTCGTGAAAATCAGACAGCTGCTGAATATGGTTTAACAGCCATTGTTGATCATGAATAAATCGTATGGTGCCTTTAACGTGTACCGCAGAGTAGTTCCAAGTAGGTACCGCTTTTCCTGTTGCTAATTTTGACGGATAAAAATTCGGGCTGATATAACCATTAGGGCCGTGAAATACCACTAATACAGATTGATTATCTTGGCTGTTGCCGACCAAGCTGTTGTTGTGCGCAACGTGACCTTCGAGTTTTATCGTTAGATTACCGTTTTGATCTTTAATAGTTTGAACCAAAAACGGAATGTGGTTGGCATCTAACTCTGAATCATTATTAACAATGAGTGTTCCCAACGAATATTGTCGAATAAATTCAATTAATAATTGGCTGTCGGTTATTTTAAATTTAGATGGAATGTTCATGTCTTTTAAAATTTATGTGCCTTCAAATTTCGTTGTTTAAAATAAATAATTAACCGGCAAGGGCAATGCTGGCTAATTTAAAAGTCATTAAGAGGGTCATAATTGACAGAAAAATAAATAAAATACCGTTAATCATAAAAACAGCGCGAATACATTTTATTTTAATTTTCTGCCACAGTGAGTTTTTTATCTCAATTTCTGGCGGCAAGTTTTTAAACTGACCTATTAGCGTCAGTACCAAACAACTCCACAATAATCCCAACAGTGAAAAAGTTAATACCTGGTCATCGGCCAGATTACTTATACCTAATATGCTGGCAATCAATAACACAAAAAAGCCAATGCCCGATATTACAAAAACGGGCTGAAGCTTATTAAGAACTTGCGCAAGTTTAACGAGTTTCTCAATCATTACTGGAGTTGGCCGTTAACAGTGAATGTTTAATAGTTTTTAAAATAGCAGCTTCTTAACTAGAAAAAAATATACAAGTGTTAACTAACTTATAATTACTAATGATTCTTCTAGACTTAAAGAACCTCTGATTAACTCATCCTTGATTTAATCAGAGCACAGAAATTGAAAACGCGATTTCCAATTTCTACACAATTTCAATCACTTACAGTTTTTGAAGTTGACGACACATCCTTGTACCGCTGGAAAATCTGAGTTAATCAGAGTTTCCCCTAAGACGAGTTGTAGGCTTGTTCGGGAACTAAGCAGGTTACCACAAGCAGTATTCGAGTTGTCTCAGAAGAGAATTTAAGAATGAGTATTCGTAATCAAATATGGTCGATTGGCGCGGTGATGTTGCTGAGTGCGGCTTTTGTTATTTATGGCTTGGCGGTATTTTTGGTCAAACCACAGTTGTATGAAGAAGAGGCGCAGGCGGCTCAGGTTCGAGTTGAGTTGATCGCCACTGACATCAACATTGCGCTCAAAGAAACGGCAACATTAACCAACAGTCTCGCCACTATTACCGAGTCGAACGCAACGAACAGAACATTATTAATTGATCTGCTTAAGGGCGTGATCGACAACTACGGCGCACTTGAAATCGCCGGTGGTGGCGTTTGGCCTGAACCGGGCAAGCTTATTCCGTCTACACAGCGAGCGTCTTTATTTTGGGCCAGAAATCAAAATGGCAAACTCGATTTATTAAACGACTATAACGATCCAAGTGGTAGTGGTTATCATCAAGAGTCATGGTACACGGTTGGTAAAAGCCTAAAGAGTGGGCAATGCGCTTGGTCAGAGGCTTATTCAGATCCCGTATCAGGCACGCCCATGGTGACCTGCACGGTTGCGATTAAGCCCAATGGCGAGTTTTGGGGTGTTGCTACCATCGATTTGATGCTCAATGGTTTGCGTGAATTGCTCACTCGTCAGCAAGAGGCTTCTCGTGGCTATCCCTACGTTATCGATCAAAAGGGGTTAATTGTTGCCGCGCCGAAGTTACGCGAGCAAAGTTTAGCGATGCAATCGTTAGAAGAAGTCGCACGAGCAGATGCAAGCTTATTACCTTTGGCAAAAGCTGTGCGTGAAGGTCAATCAAAATTAGATTTGCCCAGTAACGTGTTAAAAGAAGGTAAATCGTTATTGGTGCAAACGGATTTATTTAACGGTCAGTGGAAAGTTGGTTTATTAACGCCGCATTCGGTTGCTCTAGCGACATCCAATAAAATTATTACCAATTTATATTTAACGCTAATTCCGTTAATTGCCATTTTTGTGGCGGTACTTATTTTCTCTGGTAAAGGTATTCTTGAGCGATTAGAAGAAACGACTACGCAAATTCGTACGCTTATTAACGGACAAATTAATCGCCGTTTACCGGTAAATTCCGATAACGAAATCGGTCAATTACGAAAAACCGTTAACGACTACGCGGATTATTTTGGCAGTATTTTAAACAGTATCGCTAACGAAGCTGAAGGTGTGCACAGTGGCTCGAATACACTCAATGAATTGAGTGTCGCTTTGAATACACGGGCTACTGCACAACTTAAAGAAAATAATGTCTTGTCCGAATTTATTGATGACATGGCAACGAGTTCACGTAATGTTGCCAGTGATACCACACAAGCCGCAACCACCGCAGAAGAATCCGCAGAAATTGTTCGCCAGGGCCAACAAGTTGTAGCGTCAAGTAACGAGGCGATCAATCGCTTGGCTGACGCCTTGGGCAATACTGCCAAGGTCATTGAGCGCCTTGCCGCAGATTCTCATCAAGTGGGCGAAGTACTGGCAGTCATTAAAGCCATTTCAGAGCAAACCAATCTATTAGCACTTAACGCCGCCATTGAGGCCGCAAGAGCCGGTGAACAGGGCAGAGGATTTGCCGTTGTCGCTGATGAGGTAAGAACGCTGGCGGGGCGAACTCAAACCTCGGCGCAAGAAATTGAAAAAATGATTTCACAGCTGCAAGAAGCGGCGCAATCGGGTGTTGCAGTGATTCAAAGCAGTGGTGATTTATCGGCAAAAGCGCTGGAAAGTGCCGAAGAAACCCGAAAAAACTTCGAAAATATCGTGTCGGCTTTCGATAACATTCGCGCCCGTGCTAACAGTATCGCCGATGCCGTTGAAGAGCAAAGTCAGGTAACCGAAGCTATCAATAAAAAAATGGAATTGATTCGATCAATCTCTAACGAAAATGCTCAAGCCGCCAACGATTTAACCGACATGAGTCGAAATTACACCGAGGTTGCCGATCGACTACGAAATATCAGTCGTCAAACCTAATCTCTATTCGTACTTGGGCTTAATTTATCAAGCGCCTAAAAAGCTTCAATTAGGCGCTTTTTTATTTATCCAACCACAAAGTATTTATTGCGATTGCCTGCGCTGCCAAAATTCATTGTCTTGCCAGCGCTTTTCTAAACCGTAATACCACCGCGATTCTTGCAAGTACCGCTGTATTCCCGAATCTGCTCTAACAGCGTATTTTTCTGCCGGAGCTAAGTCTTGATTGTTTAACCAGCCGATAATAGTGGGTACCGCTGCAAGAGCATCACCCAGTGCGTTTGAAATACCAGACGATGTTAAAGGATCAAATGACGCCAGTGCATCGCCTATGGCAATCCAACCGGGACCGGCCGCTTGGGTTAAAAACCCTGCCTGCGCTGCGTAGGTTTGCGTGCTTACATTGTTTACTGTATCGACAGAAAAATACTCTTTTATTAACTCGGTTTTTTGTAACTCTTTAAGTAATCGAGCAAGGTCTTGCCATTGATGCTTACGAATTTGATCGGCATCGGTCATTAACGTAATTAATCCCTCGCCGGTGGGCAGTTGACTGGCATACCACCACCCGTCCGAAAAAGATTCCACGAGGGTTCGCCCTTTTAACGACAGCACGTTTTGGGTTTTAAACGCGATAGCGGTAAGGGTATCCAATTGTTTGCGCTGGGCATTTAATTTACGCGCTATAAGTGACCGTCTGCCACTGGCGTCAACTAGGTATTTACCTTTTAGCGTGTATTGATGATCGTTTTGAGTTAGGTTTAAACACCATAAGTTGCCGTCGTGAATAAACCTATTTAATGTTGTTTCTAACAATAAATGTGCGCCGAGCTTTTGAGCGTGATCAGCTAGGTCTTGATCAAAACAGTTGCGATTTAAATGCCAGGCTTGCCCACGCCCGTGTAATAAAAAATCGGTATGATTTTTTTGCTCGGCCCAATAGGAAATATTGCCGTGGTAGGGTGCATGTCCGCGATTTTTTAAATTAATTTCAAAACCCAAACGTCTTAATTTTGCGGTTACATCGGGCGCGGCCGATTCGCCTATTTTAAAACGCTGTGGCTTGGGTTTATCTATAATCGCAACACGTTCGACCCCCTCGTTAAGCAACGCTAAGGCTGTGGCGCAACCCGCAGGGCCTGCGCCACAAATAATTACGTCGAACTCAGTCATTGGGTGAAAACGGTCTTGGTAGAGTGCGCGCAACTTCTACAAAACGCTGCTCTTGCTCAATTTCTTTTTCCATAATAAATCCCAATTGCGACCAGTATTGAACCATGTAAATGTCGTCAGAAAAGGCGATAAAATCATTGCGCTTTTGATCAAAGTCGGTGCCTACCCAAGCCACCTGATGTTTGGTATCAAGCGAGGGCGTGGGTACGCTGGTTAAGGCAGTATTTTCAAGACTTCGTGAATTAATTAACTGCGCCTGTGCCGGATCTAAATAAATAAATTCCGGTCTTTGCGCGGGCCACCACCACAGTACGCGCTCGCCAATGGGTTGTGATGAGCATTCATTAAAATCGGCTTGCCAAGGAATAGCCATATAGCGAGTTAAATCGCCGGGCTCCATTGCCGAAGGGTTAAAGTTGAGTTGCAGTGGTCCCTGGGTCGCCGGTGCTGCATTAATTCGAAATGGATCATCGGGCCAATAAATTGATCGGTTGCGAGAAATCCAAGTTAATTCAATGCCCGGAGAAAACGCACCGCCTACGCAGTTTTCTAACACGTTACGCGTTAAATCGAGTGGACCTTGATCGGTTACGGGTTCATTCACAAAATGACCCGCGGCCCATTGTTCTAAAAAGAAAAATTGCGTATCGGTTAAGCGTAAATAGGTTGAGGTTAACGTGCCTTCAATTAAGCAATTGTCACCGGCTAAATACGGCATCATGGTTGCACCGCGTGGCGAAATTAAGGTGTTTTCCTCGGCTGGTGGTCTTAATATGTCAAAGATCCAATTACGCAAACCGTAAAAAGTATCGTCTTCGGCAGACGCGGGTACCTGACCAAGCTTGGCCATATCAAAGGTGTGAGGTTTGGGTGGAATTGCAGCAACCCACGTGTAGGTGGTGCCGCGTTCTAATAGCGGTAGAATTTCTCTTTGGAAATTTGGCAGATAGCCATTGGGCCCTTTTTGCCACAGACCCTGGTTGTTAATTTCTGGAAATTCACCGGCGCGCACGGCGCTATCGAAAATGGTATCCCATAAGGTTACGAGATTCGCGATTTCTGGCGCATAGGATGGCGGTGCAACCGACACCCAAGCCGAATCAACGGTGGTATCGTTATCGTAGCCATCTTGCCACTCAATCACCGCCGTTACCGGGCCATCGCCGGTATCGTCCCACCAACCGTCGTTGTTCGCGTATTGTTTGATAACGGGATTAGGGTCTTCGCTGCCAGCAATTCCAAGCCCGCCGAGAACCAGTAGCCGACCGTCTGCATCGGTGCGTAATTCACCCAAGGTATCGATCATTTCTTCGGTAGGATACAACAAACCGTCTGGGAAATTCGCACCTTGATAACCGCTCGGTACAGAATTTCTATCCATCGCGACAGGCCCAATATTACTGCCTGAAATTTGCCGTGGGCCGGGATCGATAATTAATTTAAGACGATCGTCGCCGGTAATGTGCGCATTTCTTAGAGGATGATTGCTGGCGTAACCGTGTTCGCCTTCGTTGGTTGCAAACTCGTACCAGCTGGATTTTTTATTGGCCATGTGTACCGTCCAGGTAATGGATTTTACACCCGGCGTGCTTAAGGTAATTTCTTGGCCGTCGTTGGCAAAAATTTTAAATCGAGCGGCTTGGCGACACATACGACCTTGATCATCGCGAAAGTCATTTTCAGTAAAGGTGCTGCCATCTGGATTTATGGGTAACCCGCGGTAGGCTTCTGGGCCGATATAAAATTTTTCTGTTGCATTTCCAACGCGAGCAATACCGATTGGCGGATAAATTTTGTAGTCAGACATTATAAATTCCTTCTCGCTAAAGCGCTTATAGGTCTAGCTTTTCGGTAATGGATAAGATTTCTTGGCAACCGGCCAAGGCCGATTTAAGGTGCAAACGAATTTGATCTTCTTGTTGACCGTTGGCTAATTGATCCATGGTTTCTTGAAGATTGAGAGCAACTTGTTTTTGTTTAATCGATTCGTCGTTCACATAAATCCAAGCCGGAGCTGCGGTTGGTCCAACGGATGAATTACCGCCATTAAAGGCTGGTGTTTGCATCAATGAGCGCGCTAAATCGGGAAGTACACGATGCATAATGGATAGCACTACACCAAAGTAAGGATCGGCCTCGCTAGCGTTAAAGGATTTTTCGAAAGCTCGCAGCATGATGCTGTATTGTTGATCGAATGTAGTGGCTAGCTGAATTGCGGTTGGGTTGGTGTAATCGCTGGTTACTGGGTTAGAAATAACGGGGTAAGTATCGGGAAATACCGTCGGTTCTAAAGACACTTTGCGGAATTTAGCAAAATGACTGAGCTCGTAGGGAGTTCCTAAAATTGGGCCATAGGTTCCATCGGTTCGGTGCCCATAATGATTGTAAGTACCTGTAGCTTCAAAGGGCACTAAAGGTGCTTCGGCAGGAACGGTGCCTTCGCCTTGTTTAACAATTTCATTAACCGCCGTCATAAAAGATTCTTTGTCGATAACCGGTTGCACGTCGCCGCCAAATTTACCGATGTAAATATCGGTACGTTGTCGCCCAGGACCGGTATTCGTAAAAGGATTTTCGGGATAAGCCGTTACCGCATCCACAAACGCCGCATACAACTGCGCAATACTGTCGTAATTATTACCTTGAGGCGGAGCGCCAAACTCGGCGGGACTTTCTATTCCCGCAAATACATCGCCAAATACAGACGGCGACGCTCTAAATAAACCAATATGTGGCGTGGTATTTGGATTGGCTTGCGGCAGATAACCCGGATAAACAGGCACCGCTGAATCGGTAAATTTAGGCAGTGCGCCCAAAGCAACAATAATATTTGCTGCTTGATTAACATGAAACATTTCCTCAATGGCAACGCTTCGCAACGCTTGATACGCGTAGCTGTCGGTATTTGCGATGGAGTACAGCGCCGATAAATAAACAGGAATCGTAGAAAATTCGACCTGTAAAGCCAGTTGCGCCGTTTGTTGTAAATCCGTAATTGTTGGAGCGTTGGATAATCTTGAAAAGAGTCCTTCAGTCATTTCGTCGCCTCTTGATTCGACATGGATAACCCTCTTTTTTATTGCAATTAAAATCGAGCAATTAACGAAGGAAGAAAATATGCGTATTTAAATAAAGGAAATTCTAATGCACGTAGAATTTATGGTGATAAAATTAAAATCCTTGAATCAGTTTTTCTTTTGATTAAATTCGGGCGAATTAAGCAAAAGTTTTTAAAATTTAATTGTAGCCAGTAAAGTGGTGTATAAATTACGTGTGTCGATAAATTTTAAAATTTATATTTCTGACCAATAATCTGCTAATAACAAAAAGGCTTTGCAAATAAGTAATGAAAACTCCGATTAACTCAGAGTTTCTGCGACACAATAATATGTCGCCAATTTCTGTCCTTAGATTAATTATTGGTTTAAATGAATATGTTAACTGAACAGTACATTGGTACGGTTGTGATACAAAGTTAATTTTGTTGATAATTTAGCCATATTAAACCCCGAAAAATTCTGAGTTAAGCAGAGGTTTCTATCAACAAAAACTCAAATGAATCAAACGTAATCGTGAAAAACTAATGTAATTATTGTTATCAATTTTTAATTGGTTTTATGGCTAGGCTTTTTTAAGCTGCTGTTTCGGGAAACTCTAATGGCTAAGAATTTTATTAAATAGTGTCGAAATTAACAGGTTGCTGAAAAAGGCTTTGTTTGACGTTTAGTAGATATTTCTTTCTGTTTTCAAAAGATTTTTCGATAGAAAAAAAAGAAATTTTATGAAAGGAATAAAAAAGAAAAGATTAATCGGTAAATTGCCGCTACAGAAGCTCTAAAAATCTTGTTAATCTCGTCATGGCTCGCGGTAAATGTCCTTAATCATGGGCATCAAGAAGATTCAATTTATGTGGTTGTGACCTTAAAAATAATTTCTAAGATTATTGTAGGAGTCTCTGACTAACTCATTGCTGAGCTAATCAGAGAACGGAAATCGACAATAGGATTACCAATTTTTTGCCAATTTCAATTACTTACCGTTCTTGAAATTGTTGATACATCCCTGTGTCGCGGGAAACTCTAGGTTAACCGGAGTTTCGCATATGTTGTTATGCGTTATTGGTAATTTTTTCTGGGTGTAATAATCGAGCAATTGCCGGTAATAAAATAAGCGCACCAAGCATGTTCCAGATAAACATAAAGGTTAACAAAATACCCATGTCGGCTTGGAATTTAATGGGCGAGAATACCCACAAGACCACACCAATTGCCAATGTTAAACCTGTAAAGGCAACGGATTTACCCGTGCTTTGTAGGGTTTCTAAATACGCGTGTGCCAATGAGTGACCTTGTTTTAAATAGGTCTGCATTTTTGAATAGATGTAAATGCCGTAATCGACACCAATACCCACACCCAAAGCAATTACTGGCAAGGTCGCAACCTTAACACCAATACCCAGTTGAGCCATTAATGCTTGGCAGAGAATAGAGGTAATTGCCAACGGTGCGATAATACAAATAACCGTGCGAATGGAGCGGAAGGTTAATAAGCATAAAATACTTACTACCGAATATACCCAAATCAGCATTTCGTATTGGGCTTTTTCGATAACCTCATTGGTTGCCGCTTCAAAACCGGCTTTACCGGCGGCCATCAAAATATCAATACCGTCGGTTTTATTGTTGTCGATAAATCCTTCAATGGCAGCGGTAATATCTTTTAGGGTTTCGGCCTTGTGATCATCCAAGAAGATAATCACCGGTAATAACGAGCAGCTGCTGTTCATTAATCCAGACGGCACGTAAGCCAGCGAGGCATTAATAACAAATTGGTTTCGGCTCACCGATTGCCACTTTAAATTTCGCTCATTAAGACCGCTGGTAACCCGCTCAGATACATCGGCTAGCGAAATACTCGATTGCACACCGGGTATGCCTTCTAAATAAAATTGAAAGCGATCCACCAGCGACAGCGTATTAAAGCTTGAGCATTGATCGCTTTGTGTAGCCACCATAACCACAAATACATCGCTTGAGGTCGAATAGTTATCGCCAATAAATGCGTTGTCTTGGTTGTAGCGCGAATGTATTCGCAATTCGGGTGCGCCCTCATCAAGGTCACCAATTTTTATATCTTTGCCTAAATACAAGCCGCCCACTAAAAATACCAACGCGGTAATAACGGCAATGCCAGCACCTTTGGGCGTGGCAAAAACAGACAATAGCTGCCAGCGAGTTTTTTGTTTGGCGATGGCTTTTTGGGCGCGTTTTATTGCCGTATTACCCACACCAAAAAAGCTCAGTAGCAACGGCAACAGCATTAAATTGGTTAAGACAATAACGGCAACACCAATAGATGCCGTTACTGCAAGATCTTTAATGACCTGAATCTCAATCACCATTAGGGTGATAAAACCAATACCGTCGGAAATAAGCGCGGTTAAGCCGGGAATATAAATGGTTTTGAAGGCATGTTTTGCCGCTTCAATTTTGTCGTCGCCATTGGCCGAAGCAAGCGTCACGGTATTTACAATTTGCACACCGTGACTTACGGCAATAGCAAACACCAAAAACGGCACCAGCATAGAGTAGGGATCAAGCCCGTAACCCAAAATGTTCAAAATACCTAACTGCCAAATTACGGCAATCAGCGAGCAAATCAGCGGAAAAATAGTACCGGCAATACTGCGCGAATAAATAAACAGCAATACCAAGGTGATGACAATGGCGATGGCAAAAAATATCGCAACCTCTACGGCGCCTGCAATTAAATCACCAATGATTTTTGCAAAGCCGGTGATGTGAATATCAATAGCATTAGAGCTGTATTTATCGCGCACCAAGGTTTCTAATTGTTCAGAAAACACTTGGTAATCGAGTTTTTCGCCGGTATCGGGATTTTTATCAAACAGGGGTACCTGAATCATGGCCGAGCGAAAATTATTCGCCACCAAAATACCAACCTGACCAGAGCGTAAAATATTGGTGCGGATGTCTTCTAAACTTTGTTCAGAACCGTCGTAGCTGTCGGGAATAACTGGCCCGCCCACAAAGCCCTCTTCGGTAACTTCTGTCCAGCGTACGTTAGGTGTCCAAATGGATTTTAATGACGAGCGATCAACACCGGGAATAAAAAATAATTCATCGGTCACTTGCTTTAAAATTTCTTGGAATTCGGCGGTAAAAATATCGCCATCTTTTGCGGCAACAACAACATTGATGCTGTTGCCCAATCCCGATAAATCATCGCGATAACGTAAATAATTCTCAACATAGGGATGCGACGACGGAATCATTTTTACAAAACTGGCATCTGGGCGAATTTGTGTTGCCTGCCAGCCAAGTACGAGAGTAATAATTGCAAATAAGGCTAAAACAAATTTGCGATAATTAAATAAAAGATATTCTGCGAGCTTTTCGCTGGCTTGAAACGGCCACAACAGCGCTGCCGACAAAGACTTCATTATAATTCCCCAGCAGCAATTTGATTTTTAGTGAGAGCAATACGTTCAACACCGGCCTCGCCGGTGACAATCAAATAATCACCGGCAAGTGATACCGATGAAAACGAGCGCAATTCACGGTTACCCACTTGGTGAAAATCGTCACCGTTTTGTTTTAAAACCACACCGCCTTGGCCGACCAGAATTAATTCATTATTGGCTACCGTCGCATCACTGATGGTTGCTTCTGTGGGTAGGTCGATGGTTTGCCACTCTTGGTTGTTTTCATCAAAACGAAAGGCGTTACCGCGTAAACCAAAAATATACAGAGAATCGGTTTCTGCGGCGGCAAAGAATGAGCCTTGGTAGGGCGAGTCTAGCTCGTACCAGTTTGCTCCGTCGTCGTCGCTTGCCAATAACAAACCGGCTTCACCAAGAAGTACTAAACGCCCGGAAGTTTGTTGATAAATACGATTCAGATGCAAGCCGTCTGGGTTTGGCAGGCTAAAGCCGCGATGTTGCCAGTTTTCACCGCCGTTTTGGGTCTCAAGTATCATGCCGTAGGCGCCAATTAGGAAGCCGTGCTGGGGGGTAATGAACAATAAATCCAGCACCGGTGAACTTGGCCCTTCTTCAAGCGCAAGCTGTGCATCTTCAAGCTTATAACCCAACTCTTCGCGCACAAAGTCGTCGGTTTCGACTGTGATGGCGTGTTCTAAGGATTCGATATTCAACGCAAGAATGTCTGCTCCCGTAAGCACGGTACGCCAAGCAGTACCGCCATCGACGGATTTTAAGACTACGCCGTCATGCCCGGCTGCCCATGCCGTGCTGTCGTCGGAGAATTTCACCGTGGTGAGTAACACGCTTGAAGGTACCGGTGCTTGTTCCCAGCTGGCTCCAGCGTTGTTTGAGGTAAGAATGACTCCCTGTTCGCCCACGGCGATACGCTGCTCATTTTGTGCTGCCTGAGCCAGTAACAGCGCCTGTTCAACCTTGGCGTGTTCTATTGCAGGTTGCTGAATGCGGTCGGCGAGTAATTGTGGTGGTTGGATGAGAATAACTGTCGTACAAAAAAGCTGTACGAGTTTGGATTTCGGTAACATTGAATAACCTTTAATTATTGTTATTGGCATCGATTTACCGGTGCTTAAATTGGATCGTAAATTCAAGATAAACCAGAAAAAACATCAATTTAGACAACGGTTTTATGACTCAAAGCTTGCGATATTAGATGTCGTTACGCCAATAACAAAACATACCAGTTTTGCTGACAAAATATTTCAGTCGGTTGAAAAGCCCAACAGTGTAAGGGAAAACAGTTTTAGAGAATTCCTGTAAATTTCCTTCATATCGATGCAAATCAAAAAAACGATTTGGCAATATCGACGAAACAACCTTAAAAACACGTAACCGCGTACTACAGGTTTGAGACTGGTATGTTGGAAATCCGCTGAGTACGGAGTTTTAAAGAATCGCTAGTGATGTGCGGTGCTGTAGGTATAAAAATGCCAAACACGCTGCTGGGCATCAAGGGAGTTATAGAGCGCTTGAGCTAGGCTATTATCCGGCGCCGTTACCCACTGTAATCGTGTCGCGCCGTGTTTGGCTGCGTATTGTCGAGCGTGTTCGATTAGGGCTCGGCCAACGCCCTTGCTGCGAGATTCTGCAAGCGTGTACAAATCATTAAGCACGCCAACCTTTGCCGCAATGGTGGAAGAAAAGGTCAGATAAACCGTGGCAAAACCTAAAACCCGATTGGTTTCGTTATCGCGGTATAAAAACTGGCAGCCCGCCGGATTAGCCTCACCAAACTGAGCAAAAAACTCGGCGTTTTTCGCGTCAGAAATATCCGCAATTTTATAAAACTCTTGGTATTGGCGAATTAAGGGTAAGACTTCGGGTAGGGTTTGGGCAGATACGGCTTCGATCATAACAATAATTTCCATTCAGGCTTAAAACGTTGTTAGGAGCAAAGAGTTACAAACAAAGAGTCTCGAACAGAGAATCTCGAACAAACTGTTGAGAACAAATTGCCGCCAACAACAATACTGATAGAACCCAATATACCGTTATGAGCCGTATTTTTCGATGCAAAATCAAGACATTACGACAAAGCTCCGGTTTATTCACATCTCGATGGAATGAACCGGAGCATTTAGTGGCTAGATATCTGCGCAAAGGCGGGTGTGTTTTTACAACTGGCTCGCCAAAACGGTTCCTTGATGAATAGCGCGCTTGGCATCAAGCTCAGAGGCAACATCAGCGCCGCCAATAAGGTGAACATTGGTACCGCTGAGCTGTTCGGTCAAATCTCGATTCGGCTCTTGTCCAGCGCATATCACCACGTTATCCACAGGTAATAACTGTGCTTCGCCATTCACAGTAATGTGTAAACCCTGATCATCGATTTTTAAATAATCGCAATTGCTCAGCATGACCACACCTTTTTGTGCGAGGTCGGCGCGATGCACCCAGCCGGTGGTTTTGCCAAGATTTGCGCCCATCTTGCTGCGTTTGCGTTGCAGTAAATAAACTTGTCGAGCAGCGGCGCTGGCTTCGGGTTGTATACCTTCAATACCGCCGCGCGCGGTTAATGACATATCCACACCCCAGCGCTTCATAAACACGTTTATGTCGGTACTGGGTGATTTGCCGGAGTGAATCAGGTATTCGCTGATGTCAAAACCAATACCGCCAGCGCCAATAACGGCAACGGTTTTACCCACGCTGGCGCCGTTCATAACGTCTATATAACTCAACACTTTCGCGTGGTTGATGCCTTCGATGTCGGGCATTCTTGGGTGAATTCCTGTGGCCAGCACAATTTCATCAAAGCCTTGGTGTTGCAAAACTTCGGCATCCACCCGAGTGTTTAGCAGAAGGTTAACGCCGGTGAGTTCAAGCTGCTTGTTAAAATAGCGCAGGGTTTCGTAGAACTCTTCTTTACCGGGAATACGCTTGGCGATATTAAACTGGCCACCGATTTCGCTGCCCGCATCAAACAAGGTGACCTTGTGACCGCGTTTGGCGGCGGTGGTCGCGAAAGCCAGGCCTGCTGGACCTGCACCCACAACGGCGATGTTCTTGATGGCTGTGGCGGGTGTAATCAGAAGTTCGGTTTCGTGACCGGCTCTTGGGTTAACCAAACAGCTGGTGAGCTTGCCCGCGAAAATATGATCCAAACAAGCTTGGTTACAGCCAATGCAGGTATTGATTTCGTCGCGACGATTTTGCTGAGTCTTAATCACAAACTCTGGGTCTGCCAAGAAGGGTCGCGCCATTGACACCATATCAGCATCGCCGCGCGCCAAAATGTCTTCGGCTACTTCCGGCATATTAATGCGATTACAGGTAATCACCGGCACCGATAAATGCTCGCGAACCTTAGCCGTAACCCACGTAAACGCTGCGCGTGGTACTTTCGTTGAAATGGTCGGAATCCGCGCCTCGTGCCAGCCAATTCCGGTATTGATAAGCGTTGCGCCGGCGGCCTCAATGGCTTTGGCAAGGGCGATAATTTCATCGAGATTGCTGCCGCCATCGACTAAATCGAGCATAGACAGACGGTAAATAATAATAAATTGCTGGCCGACCTGCTCGCGAACTCGCCGTACCGACTCAACGGCAAAACGAATGCGATTTTCAAAGCTGCCGCCCCATTGGTCATCGCGTTGGTTGGTGCGTGCAGCAATAAACTGATTGATCAAGTAGCCTTCCGAACCCATTACTTCTACGCCGTCGTAGCCGGCCTCTTTGGCCAAGGCAGCACAGCGAACAAAGTCACTCAGTTGTTGCTCAATCTCGTCGTGAGTTAAGGCTTTAGGCGTGAATGGGTTGATCGGCGCTTGCAGAGCAGAAGGTGCAACCTGTTTAGGGTTATAGGCATATCGACCGGTGTGCAGAATCTGCATACAAATTTTGCCGCCTTCGCCGTGAACGGCTTGGGTAATAATCTTGTGGTTAGCAACGTCTTGATCACTTGCCATTAGTGCCGCGTGAGCATGCACGGCGCCCTCGGCATTGGGGCCAATACCACCGGTAACAATCAGTGCAACACCGCCTTGAGCGCGTAAACGATAAAACTCCGCCAGCCGCTGAAAGCCGTCTTTAGCTTCTTCTAAGCCCAAATGCATCGAGCCCATAAGCACGCGATTTTTTAATGTGGTGAAGCCTAAATCTAAGGGCTCAAATAAATGCGGATATCGCTCAGACATGGTGGCAGGTTCCTCTTTGCAGGGCAGAACGGTGAATAAATTGTTTTATTGTTATGTGTGCGAGTCGAAGATGAATCCATCTAGACGGTGTCAAGATAGATTTCAATTTTGACGCTGTCAAGATGTACTGATAAATTCCCGCCATGACCACTAAACCCTACCATCACGGCGATCTACGCCAAACGCTTCTACTCACCGCTACGGACATCATTGCCGAAGGCGGCATAGAAAGCCTATCGATTCGTAAACTGGCCGAACGCGCCGAGGTTTCACGAACCGCGCCCTATCATCACTTTAAAGACAAAAATGCACTTTTGTGCGCGATTGCCGAGCAAGGATTTTTAAATCAAAACCAATTGGTAGAACAAGCCGTTCTAGAAACCCAAGCACTATCGCCGCAACAAGCGTTTGAGCATTACGTGCTCGTGTACATCAACTTCG
The DNA here is from genome assembly GCF_054658275.1 of Sessilibacter sp. MAH3. Taxonomy (NCBI): domain Bacteria; kingdom Pseudomonadati; phylum Pseudomonadota; class Gammaproteobacteria; order Cellvibrionales; family Cellvibrionaceae; genus Sessilibacter; species Sessilibacter sp. MAH3. Next base: position 35,815 of record NZ_BAAGIE010000028.1, read on the forward strand.
CCGAACAAAATCAGCAAACCTACGATTTAATGTACGGCCGCGACATCTGGAAAACCGGCAACGCCAGCGAATCGCTACAAAAAATTGCCTACAACAGCTTTCAAGTATGGTTAAAGTGGATTGAACAACTGCAAAACCAAAAACTGTTCGACCAACAACTGCCAACCCTAAGAATCGCCCAAGCCACCTGGGCATCACTACACGGCTTATGCCGATTATTTATCGACGGCATATACGTTAACCGCGAAGACTTCGAAGCCATCGCCAAAACCACCGTGCAATTGTTAATAAATCAACATCGTTAAAAACTATTTTCAATTGTAATAAATTTAAGAGCTTAGGATTAATTCTTAAGTGATTTAATTTGAGGAATAAATCGAAAATAAAACGCCTCATGATTTTCATAAAAAATCTGATTTGAAATTAACAAAAAAATCTTTTATCAATAAAAGTTTAGAGTTAACAAAAATTGTTTTTGAGTTTTTCTGATAAAATTTTTACTACCATAAATTATTAAAAATAAAAGCTTTTTATAAAAGCAAAAAATGTTTGAAAAGTCGGATGTTTTATAAAAATAAAAAACGTTAAATAACCAACCACTCGTTTATTGCAAAACCACGCAAAAAACCATAAAAATGAATAATGCGCCAAGTTCCAGCAAACATTGACCTTATAAGATTTTCGAGATAGCGTTCAGAAAAATTTAACTGAGGTAGATATCACCATGACGGTAAATTCTGGAAAAGCATTGTTAAGGCATCTATTTAACTGCTAGGAATTAAAAAGCTATGTTCGATTTTAACGATGAAGATGAAGAGAAAAAAGAGCTAAATGGTATGCGCCTCTTGGCGAGTTCATGTTGCTTTTTTCAAATATAGAATTTATTTGCGCCGAGTGGATAGATATGCTCAGTGATAGTAAAGTTATGTCTAATCATATCAAGGGGTTATGGTCCTTTGAAAAAAGAGTTGGCCTTATCATAAAATTAATTCCCGAATATGATGTAAGTGAAGATAAAAAGAAGTTATGGCTCGAGCTATGGGAATCTGTAAATTCTAAAATCCCGCTTAGGAATACGGTCGCCCACAATCCACCTTTTGATAACCACAGAATCGAATTCGATTTAAACTTGATAGATAAAGACATTAATAGAGTTATTGAAATTCACCGTCTCAATAAACCGCTTGGAGTGCCAGGTTCAGGGGTTACTCTAGAGAAGTTATTAAATTGTAATAGTGAGCTAAGAAAGATCCTAATTGCCCTAGACTATGAGAGCAGCGGTGAAGCCGGGAGATATTATTATTAAAATTCATAACAAACCGCTTAAATCATTTTCAGTATTAAAAAGTTTGGCCTCAATCGGACTCACTAACGCTCTCCGTTTGGTGGTAGTTATTTGATCTGATATGGATAAACCAATAATTAAAGTAGACTTTAATGAACTTATAGAGAAAGATTTAATTCTCCTCTCCAAGACAGACGAAGTCGAAGATTCAGTAGGTCGAAAAATTACATTACAGGTCGGCATGCCTGTAGCAATATACGAATATAATCATTATGAAAATGGTGAAAAGGAATATTTGCTGGCAGAAGGAATTGCTGTTTTGAATGAAACTCTGCAAAGTCCTATTGCGAAATGGTGTTGCCGTATAAATCCGCATGGAATTAAGGTGGTAAACACATAACAATACGCTCAAGTGATACTCACTTCGTTCGCTTTAAATTTAAACACCATTATAGGAGAGAAACATGCCAGAGATATGTAGGTTTTTAGGTATTATTATTTACATGTATAGAGAAATTGGAGGAAGGCATCACTATCCTCATATACACGCGGATTACGCTGGGCAGAAAGCAGTCTTTAACATTGCAACTGCTGAGTTAATGGAGGGTAGTTTCCCAAAAAAGGAAAGAAAACTCGTAGAAGCTTGGATAGAGCTGAGGAAAACACAGCTAAATGCTAACTGGAACAAATTAAATGTTTCTTCTGGAACGCCTTCATTCTTTAAAGTTGAACCTCTTAGATAAGGATATAATTATGTCAAACATAGAAAAATGGGTTGTAAAGAATTTTAAAATTATCGGTGATTACACAATTGAATTGGTTTTTATAGATGGCAAGCAGCAAACAATTGACTTCGAACCTGTCATTGGCAAAGGATGGATGACAAAACTCAAAGACGTAGCATATTTCAAAAAAGTAAAATTAAATGATGGGGGTAATCTTGAGTGGCCCGATGGTCAGGATTTTAACCCTGAAGCGCTTTATGACTGGTCAAAATTTGAGAAAGCGTATATCGATGATATGAAATCGATGTAAAAATCTAACAAGCTCATCTACGTGCTCCGCGCTGGACTCGCTGCGCGGTGCCTCGGTCGCGGCATAGTGCGGCGGTAAGTTTACTTAAATAACTTAGGGAGTATTATATTGACGGGCATGGCATGTGAGATATGTGGAGAAAAAGTTACAGCGTGGTCTGCACGTTATGATGCAAGTATTGTTCACTGCAAAAAATGTTTTAAAACTTCGATAGCTAAAGAATTTATAAACAAAAAGCTAAGTGATCCTTCCATTTTGAATTCCTCGCCACCTGATAATTCTACATTGAAAGAAAGTAATGATGGACACTCATTTTTATCCTTACTTTTCTTTTTTTTGGCGGGTTTATCTTTATTGGGCGGTCTAATATTGTGTGCGCTGCTTTGGCCTGGTAACCCCGGAGGAGACGAATGGAGCACCTTAGCATATATACCTGCCATTACTTCATTTACTATAGGGCTAGTTCAATTCGCTTTATTCGCTGCTTTCGGGCAAGGATTACATTATTTAAGTCAAATAGCTTTAAACACAAAAAAAGCACAATAGATTAATTCAGTAGCTTGCTTAAGCGGCGACTGATTGAGACATTATTGTTAGGTAAAATTTCAGAAACTATTTGAGAGTGTTTTATCAAGGATGATACAGGTTTTAACAAAAAAATAAATGCTGCCGAAATGGCTGTGTTTATAGTGACAGATATCTTATCTGATGTTTGGTTCGTAATATAGAAATTACATAATAAAAACCCTACTTCTAAACTCATAATTTTGTGCTCTGTGCTCTGTGCTCTGTGCTCTGTGCTCTGTGCTCTGTGCTCTGCGTTGCTTAGCTTTATAAAAATCACTTTATACTGTGCATTAGGTTCTAGAGAAAACAGTACGCTCAAGAAGGCCACTATTTCCCTACACTTACGGAGAAGATTGCTGTTCATTAATTAGTTGCTAATTTGAAGCGAGTATCTGACTAATAAGAAATGTAGAGCGTGTATTATGATTGGGTTTATGAGATTTTCTCATGTAGGTGAAATAATTAATCACAATGCCAATTCACTTAATGATAAAGAGATATTGTTGTTAATTAATACCTTCCTACAAACGGGAGATGATGCTTATGCTTTTTGTAAGTATGCATATTTTACTAGAATGACGGTTGCTGAGACTTTTAGTTGGAATTAATTTTGGTCGATTTTTTAATTTAGTGAAATAAGTTTTGTGAGCGGTGAGTATTAGAGCCAATATTTTACTAGTGCTTACTCAAGAACGATCTTCCTAAATAAAAAAGCCATTCTATTAAGAATGGCTTTTTTTGTTACTGAATTTAGAAAAGTTTAGCTTATCGACCCTGACGGCGAATGGCCTGTGGGGTAAAGTCGCTAAATTTGAAGGTTTGGGTAAAGTCGTAGCCGGGGCCTTCTTCGTTGGTTAGGCTGCCCGCTAGGTAGCGGCCAGATTGAAGGTCGTACAGCATTTCACCGGTAAGTAACGGCACATCGACATCGCGGAATTGGAAGTGATGAGCTTCACCCACACGCCATAGTTCGCCGCGGCCATCGTAGTGATCGACAATGGCAACCTGCCAGCTGTCTTCATCAATAAAGAATACGCGTTTGGCGTAAATGTGGCGCTCGCCTTCTTTTAGGGTTGCTTCAACTTTCCACACGCGGTGTAGCTCATAGCGAGTGTGGTCTGGGTTGATATGGCCCGGCTTTAATACGTCGTCGTACTTAAGCTCGCGGCTGGCAAGTTTGTAGCTGTTGTAGGGAATATACAGCTCTTGTTTGCCGACTAGTTTCCAGTCATAGCGATCGGGTGCGCCGTTGTATAGGTCGGAGTTATCCGAGGTACGCTGGCCGTCACTGGCGGTTCCCGGTGCATCGTAGGCAACCTGTGGTGCGCGACGAACACGGCGTTGGCCGGAGTTGTAGGTCCACGCTTGGCGCGGTTGGATGATTTGGTTTAGGGTCTCGTGTACCAATAAGATATTACCGGTAAGTCGGGCCGGAGCGGTTACTTCCTGAACAAAATACAGTAAGATATTATCTTTATCTTCGGCACCGTCGGTATCGTTAAGGTACTGCGGGCGACTCAGTTTTTCGGTGATTTTAACCGCTGTGTAAGCGCCGTTCGATTTAACCGGTACCTGCGCAAACGAGCGTTCTAGCGCACCGCCACGGTAGCGAGTTAAGTGGTTCCAAATAACTTCTAGGCCGTTTTCTGGAATGGGAAAGGGCACCGCTTCTACGTAATTAACAACGCCGTTACCGTCTTCGCTGAGCGTTGTGTTGGTCGCGTTAGCTTTGGCGGCGTCATACACTTTTTGCGGCAGTTTTGAGGTGCGATGACTTGGGTAAACCGGCAGTTTGTAGGTGTCGGGATATTTTTTAAACATCGCTAATTGGCCGGGCGATAAATTATCTTTGTATTGCTCGGCATTATTTGCATCAATGATAAACAGTGGTTTCTCACTGGCAAATGGATCGGTATAGCGATCGGCAGAGGTCTCTAAACCACCAGTCCATGCGGGAATGGTTCCGGCGGCGTTACCGGCCTTTTCGGCGCCCACGGGTGTTAATGTGGTGCCAAGTTTGGCGGCGTTTTCTGCGGTTGTTGCGGCTTGCACAAGCGTGGATGCTAAAAATAAAGCAGCACCCAAGGCTATTTTTTTCGTTGTTATCATAAATTTTTCTCCATCTCTAAATGCTCGATTTTGAAATTTCTTAAACTAAAACGTGTTTAGAAAGAAACCGACGCGCTCAGAGAAATAAAGTCGCGATCTTCCAGTGCGTTGAAATCGCCGCCGGAATAATTGGTGTACGACATTTGAACCAAATATTTATTCAAATATTCTGCGCTTAAACTCAAGCCCAGTACTTTTTCGTCTTCATTAAACGAAGCACCCGGTTGAACCCCGTAACCTTCAAGACCATGACTGAAACTGATTTGCGGTGTTAGCGTTGCACCAAACAAGGCATTTGGATATTCCAAGTTAGCGCGTACTACATAGCCGTAAGTATCTTCGGTGACAAAACCATCGGTTTCGCCAGCGGCGTAACCAAACACACCGTTGCGACCGTATTTCAGTGCATCGGCGCTTTCATCTAGATCGTTGATGTGTGTCCACGCAACTTCACCCACCAAGGTTAAACGGCTGGCGCCGAGTACCTGATCAAAGAATTTTACGAAGCTGGTTTGTACCTGAGTGACATCGAACAAGTTATAACCTTGTACAACATTGCCAGCGCCACTTTGCGCAACTAGGCTATCGGCTGCAGCATTACCCGAACCGCCAGCGTATTGTTGCAAAATGGCCGCAACCAAAAGCGGGCCGTTGATTTGCAGTGGTACGTCGCGCTTGTAACTGATCTCACCCGACCAAGCCAAATCACCCACGTTGGTGTTAAAGCTCAAACCGTACAGTTCGATGTCTTCGGTGTAACTGGTGAAGTAGGTGGTATCAACCAGAGTACCAATAGAGTTGATGGTTGCGGCGCGAGCTTGTTCTGGTGTTGGTGCAAATGGGTTGCCACCCAAAGCGATAATGGTACCGGCGAACGTATTCAAAAACGTAGCCGCATCGGTATTGGTATTCACCGCACTAATTACCGGTACGCGAGAATGATAGTTGGCGTAATAGAAACCGAATTCGGTGTCGTTTAAATTCTCGGCAAAATACCGGAACGAAACACCAAATTGACCACTGTCGCCGGGTTCACGACGGCCATTGCCGGTGCTGCGTCGAATCACCGGATCGTAACCCAACGCAAATGCGGTAAAGCCTTGATTGAAATATTGCTGATCGGTTAGCGGTAGGGTAATACGAATACCATCACAGCCTTCGGCAACGAAATCGTCATTCGAGAAGTAGGTACCGCAACCGTCAATGGCGGTTTCTTCCCACTGGATTTGGTAAAAACCTTCAACGCTTAAATTGTCGGTTAAACCAAACGACGCAAATGCCATATTTAAAGGCAATAAGCCTTCTTTAATTTCCGCACCGGGTCGGCGGAAGGCATTTACATCAACAGGGTTAATAGAGTTAAGGCCGCCTTGAATAAAGGTACTTTCACCCCAGTTGATAACTTGGCGACCTACTCTTAAATCGAGCGGGCGGTTGCTAACTTCGTAAGAACCATACCAGTAGGCGTCGAGTAATTCAAAACCCGAAAAACGCGAGAAACGATTGAAGTGGCCGTCGTTAAGTTCTTCATTGGGTGTGTAGCCATTTGCCGCATGGCCGTGTTCGCGAGAGCCGTTTTCAAGCTCGTTGTCGTACCAATATTTGGCGCGAACAAAAACGCCGACATTTTGGTAACTGAACTCTAGGTCGTGAACACCTTTGACAATTTCGGAGAAAGTTTCGCCTTTTTCGAAATTTTGAGTGCCGTCGTCATAGCTGCCGGAGCCAACTCCGGTGCCGCCATTTACCGCAGAAATCAATTGCGAATCAGGATCATCCAGTCGCCAGCTTGCACCGACCGAAATTTGTGAATCGAAGCGAGCTTCGATATTTCCGATATTAAATTCAAGCGCATTGGACTGCTGTGCATATAAAGCGCTGCCAATTAATACTGGTAGAAGTCGGCGGGCAAGTGCCGGAGTGCGGATTTTGCTGCATTGCAAAAGTCCATTTTTTATTGCCATATCGTTCACCTAAATTTTTATTGTTTTTGAAGGTGTTGACCGACCGGAACAGAAAGTAAGTCAATTTATCAAAAAACGCTGATTTTATAGACTTTTAAGGCGTATACTCAGGTCTTTCAATAGCATCTATGATGTTTGGCCTGTGTACAAGTCTCAATGACATATGTCGCCAAGGTTACTAACAAAATAGCTCTTATATGTATTCAAAACCAGCATTGCAAGAAAAAAATAAAAAACGCGAGCTATCACAATAAAAAAGTCTAGAAATTAATTTAATTATGCCGTACTTCTATATAGCAGCAAATCTGTTGATTAAAAGGTGAAAAATTCATGGAACGCAAAATTACTGTGCCCGCGGGTTATGTTCGCCAATTACTGCAGCAAGTCCGGGATCAGGGGTTTAATGTTGATGAATTATTAAATTATGTTGGCATCGATTTAAAAGAAATTGACAGTAAAAAGGAATTTCCCGCTGAAAAATTAGGGCGTTTATATCAAAGTATTTATTACATTGCCCAAGATGAATTTTTTGGTATGGCAAACGTCGGTAAAGTGCCTAATGGCACATTTCGTATGATGTGTCATTGCATTATTCACTGCGAAACATTAGCAAAAGCCATTTATCGAGCCAGTGATTTTCACGAAATTTGTCGTGGTGCAAAGGTAAAACCGTTGCTAACGCGTAAAGGTCGATACGCAAAAGTCAGTTTTACCACCACCGAAGGGTCTGAATACCCCATCGAAGAAATTTTTCACAACGAAAATCCCATAAAAATACGCACATCGTTATCTATGTGGCATCACTTTCTGTGTTGGCTCATTGGTAAACGCTTAGAATTAAAAGCGGCTTATTTTTCGTTTTCAGAACCCGAAGACGTCAGCCAATATAAAACCTTATTTCAGTCGGAAGTAAAGTTCGATCAACACGACAATGCCTTTGTATTTCCGGCCAGTTATCTAGATTATCCCGTGGTGCAAACGCCCGAGAGTTTGCGCTCGTTCCTAAAAACCGCGCCTTATCAATTGATTGTAATGGTTGATGACGATGCCAGCTTAAAATCTCAAGTTATAGCGCTCATTGGTAAGGATTTTAGTCAAACGCTGCCCAGCGCCGAAGGGGTTGCCAAACGTTTGCACATGTCGGTATCGACTTTACGCAGACGTTTGCTCGAAGAAGGTGAGTCTTACCAGCAAATTAAAGACGAATGTCGTAAGGTTGCGGCGCTGAATTATATGAACTCACCGCAGCTTTCCATCAACGATGTGGCTAGCCTAATGGGTTTCGATGAGTCGTCGGCGTTTTTTCGGTCTTTCAAAAAATGGACGGGTATGACACCCGGTGAATACCGTCGCAGTGAAAACTATTGCCAGCATTTACCAGAGCGTAAACATTAACTAGACGCCTTATAAAATAAGGGTTAGAGTTTTTTGTGATGCTTTTTGTTAGCTAAACCGATGACTTTTGTTATTGTGTCTATTGCTAGGCTCTACCAATATTAAAAGCCTATAACTCTAATATCCAAAATAATAACCATCGTGCATGCCTGCCGTTTATGGAGCTGAACCATGAGTGATTACCGTTACCCGTATCAAGACGGAATCTTTGTACTGAATGAATTAATTGGTCTTGAAGACATTTGTAAGCAAGCAGGCCTTGAAGACGTGGCCGAAGGTTTGGCCGAAGCGATTCTAGATGAAGCTGCAAAGATGGGCAGCGAAGTACTTGCGCCATTAAATGGCTTTGGTGATAAAAATCCGCCGCAATTAAAAGATCAAAAAGTGATTGAGACCGAAGGTTTCTCACAAGCTTACCAGCAATTTTGCGAGGCTGGCTGGCCATCGGTGGGCGCCGAAGAAGAGTTTGGCGGCCAAGGTTTACCCGCAACAATCGCCGTTGCCGCCAATGAAATTTGGCAGTCGGCTAACCTCTCTTGGGCGCTGTGCCCTTTATTAACCCAAGGCTCTATTGAGGCAATCTCTGCTCACGGCAGCGCGCAATTAAAAACAACCTATTTGCCAAGGCTGATCAGCGGTGAATGGACTGGCACCATGAATCTTACCGAGCCAGACGCAGGCACCGATTTAGCGGCACTAAAAACCCGTGCCGTGCGTGAAGGTGATCATTACCGAATTACAGGGCAGAAAATATTCATTACCTGGGGTGATCATCAAATGACCGAGAACATCGTGCATTTGGTGCTGGCGCGTTTGCCCGATGCACCGGCGGGTGTAAAAGGCATTTCGCTGTTTGTGGTGCCCAAATTCTTGCTCGATGAAAACGGCAATACAACCGATCAACGCAACGATGTGTTTGCGGTCTCGCTGGAACACAAGCTGGGTATTCACGCCAGTCCAACCTGTGTGATGAGCTTTGGTGATAACGGCGGCGCCGTTGGCTACTTGGTTGGTGAAGAAAACCAAGGTTTGGCCTGCATGTTCACCATGATGAACGATGCTCGCCAAGGTGTTGGTTTGCAAGGCTTGGCGATTTCTGAGCGCGCTTATCAGCACGCGCTTACCTACGCCAAAGAGCGTGTGCAGGGCACTCAGCGTGATGGTTCGCGTGTAACCATTATCAACCATCCCGATGTGCGTCGCATGTTGCTGCAAATGAAATCGGCCACCGAAGCCATGCGTGCACTTGCTTATGTGGCGAAAGCCGAAGCTGACAAATACCGTTTTACCGACGATGCCGAAGCCAAGCGTCGTCATCGTGCCAGAACCGATTTGTACACGCCCATTGTTAAAGGCTGGATTACCGAATTGGCTCAAGAGGTTACTTATCTTGCCGTGCAAATCCACGGCGGTATGGGCTTTATCGAAGAAACCGGCGTTGCGCAGCATTATCGTGACGCACGGATTTTAACCATTTACGAAGGCACTACGGGTATTCAAGCGCTTGATTTAGTGGGCCGTAAAACGTTGGCCGACGATGGTAAAGCTCTTAACGATCTATTGATCGAAATGGATGCGGATTTTATGGAAATCACCGATCCAGAATTGTTCGATATCGTGTCTGCAAATCGCAATGCGCTTACTTGTGCGATGACCGCGAAAAACTGGGTGACCGATCAAGGCTCACAAAATATGGCCGACGCCGGTGCCGCAAGCGTTAGTTTTATGATGCTAATGGGTTACATGTGCGGCGGTTGGTTGATGGCGAAATCCGCCAATATTGCCTTAAAACAATTGGCCGATAATCCCGAGAACGCTGATTTCTTAAAAACCAAAATCCAAACGGCACGTGGTTTTTGTGAACAACTCTTGCCGCGAGTAGATGGCTTGGTGAAATCCGTCTGCGCCGGTGGTGATACCGCAATGTCATTGTCGGAAGACCAGTTTTAGGTTTTAGGAGAGAATCATGAGCGAAATCGAACGCGAATCCATGGAGTTTGATGTTGTTATTGTTGGTGCGGGGCCCAGTGGTTTAGCGGCAGCGTGTCGGCTTATGCAGCAGGCCCAAGATAACGACCAAGAAATAACCGTTTGTGTGGTAGAAAAAGGCTCGGAAGTTGGCGCGCACATTTTATCGGGTGCCGTGGTTGAGCCGCGCGCCCTTGATGAGCTGTTTCCCAATTGGAAAGAATTGGGGGCGCCGTTAAATGTGCCGGTTAAAGAAGATCAAATTTATCTACTGAAAAACGAACAAAGCGCTAAATTACTGCCCAATGCATTAGTGCCGAAAACCATGCACAACCACGGCAACTACATTGTGAGCCTTGGTAATTTGTGCCGCTGGTTGGCCGAGCAGGCAGAAGGCCTAGGCGTAGAAATATTTCCGGGTTTTAGTGCTGCCAGTGTTCTTTACAACGACGATGGTAGTGTTGCCGGTATTGTTACCGGCGATATGGGTATCGACAGTGAAGGTAATCAGAAAGACGGCTACATGCCGGGCATGGAATTGCGCGCAAAATACACGATATTTTCAGAAGGTTGTCGCGGTCATTTGGGTAAAGAATTAATTCAAAAATTCAACCTAGATGAAAAAGCCGATGCTCAACACTATGGTATTGGTATCAAAGAATTGTGGGATATTGATCCTGCAAAACATCAGCCCGGTTTGGTTGTGCACGGATCGGGTTGGCCATTAAGCCAAGGCACCAGCGGTGGTTTCTTTTTGTATCACGGTGAAGACAATCAAGTGGTTGTAGGTTTAATTATCGATTTAAATTACGAAAACCCGTATTTAAGTCCGTTTGATGAATTCCAACGCTTAAAACATCATCCCGTACTTAAGCAATATTTAGACGGTGGTAAACGTGTTTCTTATGGCGCGCGTGCAATTACCAAAGGTGGATTTAATTCCTTGCCCAAAATGACCTTTCCGGGTGGAATTATTTCTGGCTGTAACGCGGGTACCTTAAATTTCGCAAAAATTAAAGGTACGCACACGGCCATGAAATCGGGAATGCTTGCGGGAGAAGCCATTTTTGAGGCCTTGCAAAACCCAGAATCAGCCGAAAAAGAATTAACGAGCTTTCACGATAAATTCAAAAATTCTTGGTTGTACGACGAGTTATTCAGTGCGCGCAATTTTGGCCCAGCAATGCATAAGTTTGGTCCAATTGTGGGTGGCGCCTTTAATTTTATCGACCAAAATTTATTTGGTGGTAAAATTCCGGTAACCTTGCGCGATACTAAAGAAGATTACGAGCAACTAAAACCTGCGAACGAAAGTGTAAAAATTCACTACCCAAAACCCGACGGCGTAATTAGTTTTGATAAATTAACGTCGGTATTTTTATCCAATACCAACCACGAAGAAAATCAGCCCTGCCATTTACAACTACAAAATGACCACATTCCGATAAATGTGAATTTACCCAAATACGCAGAACCCGCGCAGCGTTATTGCCCGGCAGGTGTATACGAAGTGGTTGACGACGAATCGGGTAATCCGCGTTTGCAAATTAACGCACAGAACTGCTTACACTGTAAAACCTGTGATATTAAAGATCCGTCACAAAATATTCGCTGGGTTGTACCAGAAGGCTCCGGCGGACCAAATTATCCGAATATGTAAAATATCTAGTTGGTATTTTGACAGAGTAACTTTAGTAATATATGTTCCAGCTGAATCATTAATTTGAACTTTTCTAAGGTGATTAATAATGAAAAAGGAAGTTAATTACTATATAGATCAAAGTGTTGCAGATAGAGAGTTGGATAAGGTCATAGCGGAACTGAATTCAATTCGTGCGAATGTCGCAGAAAGTGTTGATGTCAGAGCCGAAAAGGAACGAGAATTTGTCGCCAAACAAACCACTCGGCTAACAGCTATGTTTGATTTGGAAGAAAAGCTATTAAAATATAGACTTGACAACTCCGGATCTAATCAAGACATAGTTAAACTTAAAAGACAGGAGGCGTTGAAAAAAAATAACTCCACTATGTTGGCTAAGTTTATGTATTCTATTGGTAAGGTTCGTCCTCCGTCTGGCGAGTGGGAAGCTCATCATATCATTTGCAGCAAGCATGCCTCTCATCTACGATCAAAATTAAGGTTGTTTAAGAACGGGATGGGTATTAATGATCCAAGTAACGGATGTTGGCTTCCTGTGGATCATAAATCTGCGAAGGGTTCCTTATATCCTTCAGCAGTTGGCCATAAATATTTGCATACAAAAAAGTATGCGGAGCATGTATTGGAGACTGTTGGTCCTGCAAGGAATAAAAGCGCGATGTCACAGTCTCTTAAAAAGTTAGAGAAGCAATTGTTATCAGCGAGAGATAACGAAATTATAGCTAATTTACTGACTAAAAAAGGAAAAAAGGATTTGCTGTCTTGAGATATAAAAATGACATCTATTTATAAAATAAAAATCGATTTAGATAATTTCATGTATTTTATATTTGATGAAGAGTCTTTATTTTCCGAAATGGAAGATTTCGATCCGGATAATATAGGACTTCCTTTCGAATTCGAGTGGGTGGCTCCAAAATCAAATTTTTTGAAAAGCGACTCCGGTTCTACTGTATTGCCTCAAGTTTGTTGTTGGGGGTTGAATGATCTTGTGATTGAATCAGGTGCTTTTGCTATTCTGAGTGATGTGTTGTCAAAAGATATATGTGAAACATATCCTCTAAAAGGTGAAGCAAAAGATTACTTGTATATTAATCCGATAAAACGCTACGGAAATGAAGCTATAAATTTAGATAAAACTACTTACGAATATTTTGATGACGGCTCCGTTGATTGCATAAAAAATTTAGTTTTTAAAACAGATCACGGGATCACATCGCCTATATTTACTCTCGAAATTGATGGCGGCATCTATCTGTATTGCATAGAAAATTTTAAAGAAAAAATCGATAAAAATGGAATTTCTGGATTGTTATTTGATGCTATAGATGTTTCAGATTAAATTATTTTTTTCGATAAAACAAATAATTTAGTACCGAAATAAACAAACCTAAAACCGTAGCAGTGGTGGTTGTTAATAGGGTAATAACTACGGAGTTATCCAACGAGAACGGAATAATAGCTATGCCGTTTGCGATCACCATTAAAATAACCACGGCAAGCCAAATAACACTTAGGCGATAAATTTTATTGGCGTATTTAATTCGCTCTTGATGCTCGTCACGCTCGTGCTTAATTTTCTGCGCGTGGTGTTGGTGCTCCAGATCTTCTTTGTGCTGGCGGGTGTAGGCATCTGGCTCTGACGAGCTTGCCAGCGGTGGAATGTCTTTAAGATTGTTAAAACTGACAGGCAATCGAGAACCAGATTTTGAATCGTCGTTGAACAGAGACATTCTGCGCCTTAGGCTAACTAGCCGATCTAAATGCCTGCGGGCAGAACATCTTTAAGTTGATTAGCAAAGTACTGCTTAATCATGTTTTCTTCTATATCAATACCCTTGGGCATACGGCTAACACCGCCGTAACGCTCCATGGTTTCTGTCCATGGTGTGCCGGGCTCATGGGTTTGATTAGAGAGCTGTACGCCATCGTAACGGCTGTATTGCTTCCATATCCAGTGCACAAGATCGTTAAGATCGGCATTGCGCATGCTGGTTAAGTCAACGCGCTGTATATTGCCCTCTTCGTCACTCAAATCACCAACAATATTGGTGTTACCAAAGTGTTTAGACGCGTGGTAAATGCTTGGTACCACAGGGCCGTAACGCCATGCCTCAACGGTTTCGTCGATCAAGGGTTCGTTTCTTAATGCTAAATACCAACCATGGGCAAAATACACCAGCTTTAACAGCTTCATGGGTGTTAGGGGTGTAGGAGCACCTTCTTTGCGGCCGACCTCAAGGAAGGCATTAGCAATTGCTATCGAAGGATAACTCAAGATAGACCTCCTATTTATTAGAGAACGGTTAATAAGATTGGAAAATGACTTTGATTCTAGCATAACAATTTTTTGAATCACATAGGTACAAATAGGTATCAACCTACAAATATCAAGCATTCAAAAAATTAAAAAAATATGCTTAGGTTTTTAATAATAAAGCCTGTCAAGTATGACATCGCTTTGACAGAACTACGGTATTTAAAAGATTAAATCGTTAAGTTAACAACATAACTTAGTGTCCTTCTGAAGCCTTAGATCTCAGTTTTTATTAACCAGTTCACACCTCTCTAATTTTTTAATGCTGACTTACAATTTCTTAACACTTTTAAACTTTGAGTTATATATTTATACGCTTTTTATACAGGAAGTGAATTGCGCAGCCGTGGTGCAAATTCAAAGACAATGCGCTTTAAATAAACTGAAAAACAAAAAAACAGTTAAATAACGAGTAAAAATACTGGCAAACAATTCGCTTGGTCAACCGAAGAACTCCATGAGTTAATCAGGGGTTCCTAAAAGAATTTCCTAAAAGAGTTTCCTAAATAAATTTAACATTTTTGGGTAGATAGCTAATCGTTTCGTTGTGAAAATCTGAAATAGACGAGAAAACCCGAAAAGAAATTAAATATAAGGTCGTGGCAAATAACACGATTTTATAAGAACGTAAAAGGTGAATAGAACTTGATAACACTTTACTTGATAACACTTTATAAGTTAACAAAAAAAATTAAACGAGCTTTTTTACAAATAATATTGCTAACCGTCAATGTGTTGTTTTTATGCAATCTGGCGTATGCCCAAGATGTTAGTGAGCTTACCGTGGAAGAAAGTAATCAAGGTAAAAGCTTACACATTGTACTGACAACCAATGAGTTGCTGGGAGTTGAGACCGCTAAGCGCTACGAAAATATTTTGAATCTAGACGAGCCTATATCTTGGGAAGTTTATGTGCCTAAAAATTATTCCACAGAGAATCCACCGGGCTTATTGGTTTATATCAGCCCAAGAAACAGTGGTGAGTTACCCATAGAATGGCAAGAGTTAATGGATAATAATAATTTAATTTGGGTGGGTGCTAACGAATCGGGTAATAAAATTGATACCTTTAAGCGAATGACCTATGCGCTATTCGCAACCAATATGATTGGTAAACAATATTCAGTTGATGCGTCACGTATTTATTTGTCGGGTTTCTCAGGTGGTGGCCGTGTAGCGAGTTTATTGGCCGCGGATTATCCACAAATATTTAAGGGTGCTATCTATAATAGCGGCGTGAACAAGTGGGGTAATATGACCGACGAAAAACTTGCGTTGATGCAATCAAATCGCTATGTATTTATTGCCGGTCGTGAAGATTTTAATTTAAACGATACTAAAAAGATTTATCGTGTGTACAAAAAAGAAGGCATTAAAAATATAGATTTAAAAATTATCAGCCGCATGGGCCATGAAATACCGAGTGCTAAAAATTATGGCGAGGCAATTAGTTTTCTGGATGGAAATTAATACTTACAATTTAATAGGTAGAACGGGTCGCCAACCAAAAAATACCCGGCAAAAGCCGGGCACAGTTATATTATGCGCCGCCAGGTTCGCCGGTGAAGTCAATCAAAAGATCTTCGTCGGTAACAATGGTTTGGCAAGCAAGACGATAAGTTGGCGGAATATCACGCACTGCGGCGCGTTCTTCTTCGTTGACAGGTAATTTACCAATAGACTTAAGAACATTACGCTCCTTGTCTGTAAGAGCCATGCCTTTAACGCGAAAACCGTCTAAATGGGTAACTTTTACTAGGCAAGAGCCACATTTGCCATCACCGCACTCAAAGGGAATTTTAACGTTGTTTTCTTTGGCAACACCTAAAAGCGTGGTGCGTTTACCTGCAACCGCTTCAACTTTCATGTTGCGCGACATTATTGGGGAAGAAAAATATAAAATAGCCACGATCTAATCTCCAAAGTAGTTTTATGATCAAGCAAAAGCTTTGGAGCAACGAGTCAGCCAAATCTAAAAATCAGTAACCGTTTGTTATCTAACGCGAAAGACAAAACTAAAAAAGAGATAAATACAACAATGTAAGAAATACATCGTGATTTTGTCGGAAGCGTTAAAACCCTGTTTATTTATTCGGTGCAGTTGCCACAAAAAATACAAAAACAATTTTTTGAAATGAGAATAAGTTTTTATTTTTGCCTTCGAATAGATCAAATTTAAGAGAGAAAAATTAAAAAAACTGGTAGTAGTGCTGAAGTTTTATGAAAGAATAAATCTTCAATAAATATGGTATAGGAATCTCTGACTAACTTAGAGGTTCCAAGAGTTTCTTATCAAAAAACCGATTTAATCATTAGAGGCAAGGTTATGCAACGGCGTCAGTTTATTCGTCAATCCACAAAAATCGGTTTGGCGGTGGCAGGAGCAAACGCAGGTTTAGTTGGCTGTGCGGGCAGCATTCAAGAAAAACCCAACACTAATATCAGCAAAAATAATCCCTACGGATATTTTCCGGTAAAGGCGTCAATGGACCGAGTGATAAATACCGTAGTAGGTTTGCGTCCATTCAGAACAACAGGTTATCGTCTTGAAGCGGAACAGTTGGGTGATACGTTTATCGTACACAACTATGGTCACGGTGGTGGTGGTATTAGCTTATCGTGGGGTACATCTCGACAAGCTGCCGATATGGTACTGCAACAAAAGCCAAAATCCGTAGCAGTGCTAGGTGCCGGTGTGATGGGGTTAACCACCGCGTTAATTTTGGCGAGAAAAGGTATGTCGGTAACCGTGTATTCCGATAAATTTCTGCCCAATACCACCTCAAACATCGCCGCTGCACTTTGGTTGCCCACGAGTTATTACGACAAATCTGAGGTTAGCGATGCATTTTTAGCAGCAGATAAAAATATATCGCGTGAGGCCTTTAAAGGGTTTTTACCCTATACAAACCGACCTGATTACGGCGTTTATTGGAATCGATACCATTTGGTATTGCAAAACAAGCCCGAACAACCCGTGCAATTACCCGGTGGCAATGATCTATACCCGGAGCTTAAAGAAACCACAACAGATACTTTATTTGGAATGCCCTTTGACCGTAGCTGCCAAGGTTTAATTATCGACCCCAATTTTTATTTAGAAGAAATTAAAAACGACGCCTTAATTGCAGGTGTAAAATTTGTACCCAAAAAATTCGATAGTCAAACCGATATCTTAGCGTTGGCAGAAAAAACCGTGGTAAATTGTACCGGATTAGGTGCAAAAACCTTATTTAATGACGAAAAGTTGATGCCTCTGCAAGGGCAGTTAACGCACTTGTTGCCGCAACCAGAAATTAATTACTCTTACGTAGTACCAACAGACACGGGCTTTTTGTACATGTTTCCACGTAAGGGCGCCATAGTGTTAGGCGGAACCACAATTCGCGGTGCATACAGCACCGTACCCGATATGGAATTAGCAAAGCAAATGATTGCAGGCCATAAAAACCTAGCGGAACGTCTTGTCTCTTAAGGGAAATTTTTAAAAGAAGCTCTGATTAGCCTAGAGTTTCCAACGGCACAAGGATGTGTCGTCAATTTCAAGAGCTATTTCAATAACAGTTTCAAGAGCTGTACGTAATTGAAATAGAGAAAAACTTGGAAATCACATTGTCGATTTCTGTCGTCTAAATAAATCAGAGATTCCTAAACAAATAATTCACCGTTATATTTTTTTAAAATGCATGAGTGATTTGCACACAAAAAAGAAGGCTTAATTATTTATCGAGCGCCTTCAATATTACGGTTAAAAAAATGATTGTTTTTATTGCCGTTATATCGATACAGTTTTGCCGGGCGATTATTACCGGTTTTCATTTCTCCAGTCTCTTTCAGAATTCCTGCGTCTAATATTCTGCGCCGAAAGGATTTTTTCTCTAACGTTGTTCCCAGAATAATTTCAAAGGCTTGCTGTAATTCTGTGAGCGTGAAAGATTCTGCCAATAGATGCACCGGCAGAGAGGTATATTCAACCTTACTGCGCAGGCGATCTTTACAGGCATTAATAATATCTAAATGATCAAAAGCGAGTTCGTCTGTTTGAGTTAACTCATCAATGCCAAACCATTGAATCTGCTCAGACGCATTTTGTGTATGAAGATTTAATAAATCCGCCGACACCAACGCCATATACACCACCGTAATCGACCAGCTGCGCGGGTCTCGGCTGTTGTTACCAACCGTATAAATCTGCTCCAAATAGGGTGTTTTAACGCCGGTCTTTTCAAACAGCTTTCTATGTGCAGTATTTTCAAGAGTTGCGTCTTGCTTAACATCCACAAAGCCACCGGGTAACGCCCAAGCGCCTTTAAAAGGGTGTTTATCACGCTTCGCCAACATCACCTTTAATTGCTGCTCGTGCAGCGTAACTATCGCGATATCAACGGTGGTGATGGGAGTTTGGTACTTACTTGAATCGTACTTGTTTAAATAATCTATTTCGTCTTGATTCATCAAAGGTAGTCACTCACGCGCGAAGTCTGAGTATAGTTTATAGGAAACTCTGATTAACCTAGAGTTTCTCGCGACACAAGGATGTGTCGCCAATTTCAAGAACGGTAAGTGA
>NZ_BAAGIE010000029.1:0-46930 GCF_054658275.1 Sessilibacter sp. MAH3
TAATGAATTATTTATGGGACAGCGAGTTGATTTACTCGCTGCGTTATGAAATTGCAGTTATTACTTGAAACCGCGTATAATTAAACTTTCATAATTTCTAATTATTTTTATTTTTACATTATAAAAATCTATTTTTTTGAGCAATATAAAAAATTCTGTGGAGCAGGATTTTATTTCCTGTCTTAATGCTTGAAATAATCAAATAAAATGTGTTTGAAAAATTAGTCACAATTGAATTAATTTCTTGGCAAATTGTGCAAGAATGCTATCTGATATGGTTCAGAGCCTGATTTAATTTCACTATAGTTTTTATAAGCCTTTCTGGGGTTCTCTACAAGCCGCGCCATTTCTGGCTTTGTGTAATTCTTTGTGCGACATACTGCCAATCTGTGAGCCTTTTAGATAAATACAGTTTCGTAGTAGAATATTTAAAATTTATTTAAAAGTGTTTTTTGATAGCTAATAACTTTATTATCAGCTGTAAGATGGATCAGGTAAATCTTTCTGAGCTATCCCAATTAGAGCTGTAATAAACCTAGTGTTGGCGGCATTGTGTATGTTTGTCTAAAAGTTGCTACAGAAAACGGTCAGGTTTATTTGTTGATATTCAACCGTTTTTTACAGCATTGTGATGAAGCTGTTGGGTACATTAAGTTGTATTTAGGAATTTTTTATCATGGTCAATATTTTTAATATTTTTAGAAAAAAAACCAAAGATCCATCTGAGCTTTGGCAAGAAACCGAAATGTTGTTAAAGCCTTACGAGAAACCAATGTGGGCGCCGAAAGTTGGCAATAGTGAGGTGAGTTATCTCTTTTCTAAGTTTTCGGGTAAAGCCGCTTTGGTTGCTAAAGAAACTTGGCCTGCCTGTAAACGCTGTAAATCACCTATGCAGTTGTTGGTACAGCTAAATGCAAAACAATTTCCTGCTGAGATGAAATCACCATTTGGCGAGGGCATTTTGCAATTATTCTGTTGTGATCAATGTTCTAAAAGTTTAGAAGACATTAAAGAACTCCCTGAGATCAGTTTGGTGCGCGTGCTTGATCCGAAAACTCAAGATTTAACCGGTGTAGAGTCTTTACCAAAAACCTTTTCTACTCCGGAAAAGCCTATTGACGGCTGGGAAGAGAGCGTTGATTATCCAAATACCGCCAAATTAAAGAGTTTAGGTTGCGACTTAAAAGTCGATCAGGCAGCGTTGCTAACCGAAAAAGGTTTTCCAAAGGTTCAAGACAAGTTAATGGGGTGGCCAAATTGGGTGCAGGGTATTAAGTATCCAAAATGCAGCCAGTGTGGCAGCGCAATGAAGCTTGTGATTCAAATTGCGCCGCAAGATAACTTGAATATTGAATTACCGGGTGGCCAATGTATGCACGTAATTCAATGCGATAAACACAAGTCTGAGATTGTGGTTGTTTAAACTTGCGGTTTACGATTGTTATTGAGTGTAGTCGATATTAATTTTGTTCGACATTAATGTCTGCTTGGTATTAATGTCGTTCGAGTTTTTGCTAAAAACAGCTTGGAAACACCCAAGCTGTTTTTCGTTGGCGTAACACATTTACATTTTCTAGGCGGATTAGTTTTTACCGTATTTGTGGGTCGAGTTTAATCAGCGTATTCTTTCTTTATATGCATGTACTACTAGGTGTTTTGTGTAATCCAAACCCATTCTGCAAGCGCAAGTATCGCAAAAAGAGCGCTGCATATTTGCCAGAAAAGTATTGGATTTCTCTCCAGTAATGGTTGTTGTTGGTGTTGGACGATAAATTCTTGATTGGGGTTTTTAAGGTCACGAATTATTTCCGACATTGCACAGTAGCGATTGGCTGGATTGGCATTACATGCCTTTTGCAAGGTTAAATCTAACCATTTGGGTGAATCGGGAATCCATTTAATTAATGGAATGTACTCCCAGTCTGAATATCGTGTGCGAGCTTTTAGCTGATATTCGTTGCCTTGGTAAGGTAATTTTCCGGTTAATAACTCATAGATAATTACGCCCAGCGAAAAAATATCCGATTGATGGTTGCTAACGTTATGCAGTAATGATTCAGGTGCAACATAACCCACGGTGCCGACGGGAACGTCTTCGGCTACATCTTGATTTAATTCGGAAATGCTATCGACTTTTGCCGCGCCAAAATCAATTAGTTTCACTTTATGATTTTCGTCGATCATGATGTTTTCGGGTTTTAAATCACGATGAATAATGTTCAGCCGTTGCAGGGCGCGAATACTTTCTACTAATTCAATAATAATTGGACGTATTTTCGCTAAACTTGGATTGGGATTTTCTCGCATCCATTGGCGTAATGTGATGCCGTGAATTGCCTCGCAAACGTGATATAAAAATCGACTCTCTTGTGACGGATTATGAATTTTCATCACGGAAGAGTGGTTAACCTTTTGGCCAATCCATCGCTCCAGCATAAAACCCTGAAGATAAAGAGTGTCCTCGGCAAAATTCTGTGACGGTGCTTTTAGCACAACCTGTCGTTTTGTTTCTAAATCCCGTGCCCAATAAACATGACTTCTGCTGCCGGAATGCAAAATCTCTTCAATGTAATATTGATCAATTTTATTGCCCTTGTGCATGGCGGGTGGAATTACCAGAGCCGACAGCTTTTTTTGCAGTTCTTCTTGGGTTTCGGTGGGAACCTCGTTCACCTTCACCAATAAGCAGGTGCAATTGTCGTCGCTGCCTTGTTCTAAAGCCTGCGCAATAATGTTGGCTACACACGCGTTTAATGATAGGTGTTGGGTATTTACCAAATTCAGAATTTGCTGATCTTCTAAAAACCCGGTAACGCCGTCAGTGGTCAACAAAAAATAATCATTTGCTTTAATATCGGTCGTTAAATAATCCACTTCTAGCATTGGGTCCATACCCATTGCTCGGTAAAGAACATGCTTTCGGCTCTGATATCGATGTGTATGGTCGCGCGTTAGTTGCTCAATTTCTTGGTTGCGGATGCGATACACACGGCTGTCACCAATGTGAAAAATATACGCAGTGGTTGATTTTAGAATAATTGAGCTGAAGGTTGTAACTAAACTGCTTTCATCGGGGGAACAGTTACGTCCTTGATGATTGAGCCAAGCATTTAACGAAAGTAATACTTGAGCGGCACTTTTTTTAACCGACCAAGAAGGTGGGGTGCTGTAATAATCGTTAATAAATCCGTTAACGCTAACGTTTGCGGCCTCTCTAGCGCGTTTACTGGCGCTTACGCCGTCGGCAATGCAAAGCACGGTACCTTTTACAGTTTGATCGTTATAACTGGGTGTAAATGCCGCAAAAGCATCTTGGTTGTGGGGTTTAATACCGGCTTTGGTAACGCCTGCGTATTCAACTTTGAGTTGTTTTAGTTGAAGTGATTCTGAGAACAGTGCCATAAAGAATTATTGCCAGCACCCATAAAGGTGCTGGCCATGCCGAATTAACTTTTAGCAACATCAATCATGGTGATGCTACCGTCTTCTGCAACTTCGGTAATTTGTCCTTTAGGTTCGTCTAGGAACAATAAGGCAACAAAACCTAATACCGCTGTAGCAGCAATTACGTAGAAAAATTGGCTGTAATCTACAAGGGTTAACACGGTTAAGTAAATAACAGCACCCACGTTGCCGTAAGCGCCAGTCATACCGGCAATTTGGCCAGTAAGTCTGCGTTTAATTAAAGGAACCACCGCAAACACAGCGCCTTCGCCAGACTGTACAAAGAAAGAACAGGTCATTGCTGCAACAACCGCTAACCAAAGTGGCCAGGTGCTATCAACGCTACCCATCAAGAAGTAACCAACGGCTAAACCGGCGGTAAGAATTAAAAGCGTTGGTTTGCGGCCAAATTTATCGGATAACCAACCACCACCTGGGCGCGACATTAAGTTCATGAAGGCATACGCCGAGGCAACCAAGCCCGCTTTTACAGGGTCTAGCTCGAAGGTTTCTGAGAAGAACAGCGGCAACATAGAAACTACGGCTAATTCAGAGCCAAAGGTAGCAAAGTATAAGATATTCAATACAGCAACCTGCTTGAAGCTGTAGCGATGAATTTCTGGTACGGGTTCTTTGAAGATATGGCCGTTAACTTTCCATACCTGAATTAATTCATACACATACAAAATGGCAAGGCCAACATAAATGGCAGTAACCACATTTTGAGACAAGAGTTTTACGCCCGTTGGCGAAAGCTTCCAAGTAAGTACCGCTAGCGCAAAGTACATGGGTAGCTTCATGATAATTAAAAAGAAAAAGTCGCCTTTTGACGTGACTTCCATAGCGCCTAAGTTTTTAGGGCGGAAATAAGTTGAGCCTTTAGGTGTATCAGAAATATTTGCCCAGAAAATAAAGGCATAAAATAAACTGATGAAACCGGTAATGCCCATCGCGTAACGCCAGCCGTCATCGCCGCCGAACATTACCGCAACGGTTGGTAATGTGAATGCCGCCGCCGCCGAGCCAAAGTTACCCCAGCCGCCGTAAATGCCTTCTGCGGTACCTAATTCGTTGTGTGGGAACCATTCAGACACTAAGCGAATGCCGATAACGAAACCTGCGCCGATTAAACCTAAGGCAAAACGAGCAATTGCTGCTTGTACAAAGTTGTCGGCAACGGCGAACATAAAGCAGGGAATAGAACAGACCACAAGCAGTGCGGTGTAGGTGATACGTGGGCCGTATTTATCAGTGAGCATACCAATCACAATTCGCGCCGGAATCGTAAATGCTACGTTTAATATCAATAAGGTTTTAACTTCTTCTGTTGTTAAACCTAAAGATGCTTTAACGGCTTGAAGCAACGGAGCAAAGTTAAACCAAACTGCAAAGGTAATGAAGAAAGCGATCCAGCTGAGGTGGAGAATTTTCATCTTCCCGGAGAAGGAAAAGAGATTCAGTCCTGATGATTGGCTCATGTTAGCTACCCAATAATTTTGAATTACAATTGATATTGTACAATCAAAAATTGAGCCTATTTTTATAACTTATTGATATTTAATGATTTAATATATTTTGCACCAAAATGGAGTTAAGTTTATGCTGTTATTATGACCTTAAAGTGGGCGTTTATAAGTTTAGTGATAATTATTGGCGCCAAATAATAACTAGTAAAATAATTTTTCCATCGATTTATTTTTAAATTTTTCATCTAAATGATTTATTTTGATGCGTTATTTAGACAGATGTACCGCAAAAAATTTAAATTTATCAAATTTTACGATCTATTATGGTGCGTCTGATGAAATCCATGACACCTCCCTGTGTCGCTGAATACTGCTCTTGCTGGGGCAGATTCAGGGTCAATCGAGGAATAACTCTGATGAAGACCCCTAGTCGTAGAGATAGAGTTAGTTATTCATACTATTGTGGTTGCAAGAGAATTCAGTTTGGCCTGCTACAATATGCCCGCCTTTTCTGCGTAAGGGTCCCATTTGCAATCTTGATTGGGTTTATATTCAGTCCACAGCTCTAGCCATGTTCCTACGTCTTCGCCATAAAGCCGCGAAATTACCGCATGAGTCATATCTAAACCGGCAGCAATGCCAGATGAGGTAATAATCTTACCCAAATCAATCCAGCGTGCTTTTTTAACCCAATCTACCTTGGGTCCGGGAGCTGTAGCTTCGCGCCAAAGCAGTTTATTGGTAGTGGCCTGTAAGCCATCTAAAACACCGGCTGCGGCCAGTAATGATGCTCCGTTACAAACAGACATAACAATCTCGGCGCTTTGTGCCTGCGCGCGTATCCAATCTAAGGTAGCTTGATCTTCCACCAAAGGCACTGCGCCCCAACCGCCAGGTACTATCAGATAATCAATATGGGGAGCAGTCTCGTAGCTGTAATCAGCAACAGTTTTAATGCCGCCGTGCGCAGGTATTTGCTCATTTTTTGCCGCAACAGTAATTAATTCAACGCCAACAATATTTTTGTCATCTCCCCAGAGCTGGGCTGGAACTAGGTTGATATTGGACCACATGTCCATGGGGCCATAGAAGTCTAATAATTCAAAACCGGGAAAAATTAATACGCCCACAGTTTTGGTAATGGCAGGTTTAACCACTTTTCTATCGAGTTTGTCGGGTCTGAGGCCAGCGATTTCTGATAATTGCATGAGTATTGTATCCTGTGTGATTTAATGATTAGTGCTTTACGTGAAGATTCAAATTAAGAATGTTGGCGAAATTTGGTTTATTAAATCCAATTGACGCTTTTACAGATTTATTATTAATGCCTGATTTAATCGTGAATAATGGATTACTGACTCTTTCAAAAAATGTGTCTAGTGTTTTTAAAACAGTAAGAGACTGTCCAAACATTTACGCTAATATTTGGGCTGTGTAATTTATATGTTATTGATTTTTTGCTTTTAATTATGGGCTAAAAATGTGCGCGATAATCATTGGGTGTGATATTCAGTTCTCTTTGAAATGCACGACGCATTTTTTCTTCGCTTTTAAATCCACACGCTCTTGCAATCGACTTTAACGCCAAAGCTTCGTTTTCTAATAATACTCTGGCCTGTTGCAGGCGTAAGTTTTCAATAAATTTTGCCGGTGTTTTATTGAATTCTTGCTTAAATTTTCGAGAAAAGTTTCTGGCGCTCATGTTTTCGTGCTGCGCCAATGTTTCAACGGAAATGTCGGTAGATAAATTATCTAAAATCCAATCTATTAATTCGCAAAAATTACTGTGTGATTGCGATAAGATGAATTCACTGAATTGTTTTTGCCCGCCGGGCCTTTTGTAAAAAATAACAAGCTTTCTTGCCACGCTCATGGCGATGTTTTTCCCAGAGTCTTCTTCGACCAATGCCAGAGAGAGATCCATGCCTGAAGTGACACCGGCGGAGGTATAGATATGATCTTGTTTAATGTATAGCGAGTCTGGATCAATACATAATTGTGGGAAAGTAGATTTCATCTCTGAGCAATACGCCCAGTGTGTAGTTACATTTTTGCCGTCCAATAATCCAAGCTTCGCCAGAAAAAAAGCGCCCGTACAAATCGACACTAATCTTCGTACTTTTTTATGTTTAGATTTTATAAAATTTAAAATATTAAGATCAGCCAACGCTTCGTGAACCGTTTCTGAGCCCGGCACAATTAATGTGTCCAATGAACTTGGACAGTTTGCAAACGTGTAGTCGGGGACAAGGGTTAGCCCCGAAGACATTTTTACGGGATTTAGATCTTTGGCAATGAGAAAAACGCGGTATTGCAGCGATGACTGGCCCTTTGCCTGAAAAATTTGTGCAGACGAAAAAACCTCGTGGGGGCCTGTGATATCCAAAGATTGCGCACAAGGAAAAATTATGATGCCAATATTTATTGTCTGCATATCAATTTATGCCTTTTTTATTTTCTAGCTCTTTATTCTTGGCTTTTTATTTTTTTAGTTCCAATCCCACCAGGGGAGCTATCGATCAAATCATGGTGGGCCGAATCAGTATTTCGTAAAGTCTAGCAAGTGTCGTTTCTGTCTTCAAAGACGTAATAGCTGCAAAAACGGACAAACTTAGCTTGATTGTTCAATACAAAAACTGGGTCACTCGCAAGGATTTTGGTTGATGGTGAAGAGCTTGGTTAATAGTTAGGTGCGGCAAAGTGTCACTTCCAAAAAAATTACCGAAATGTATATCATTCTCATCTTTGTATGCTTAACTTGATCTAGGGATTTTTGCAGTGACTTATTCTTCTAAAAGCGTTATTGCTTACGCGCTTATATTGAGTTCGACCAGTATCAATGCACAAACCCAAATATCAAATGAAAAACCAGCATTAGAAACGGTGGTAGTGGTTGGTCAAGCAACACAATCACTAAATACTGGCTTGGCAGGTTCTGTGGATATTATTGGCAAGGACGAGCTTAACTATGAACACGTTAATGACACCTTAGAATTATTTAACAAGGTTCCGGGTGCGTATTTGGCGAGATACAACCAAGGCATTATTAATACCGATGTGGCCATTCGTGGATTTGCCGGTGATGGCAGCACGCCCCATGCAAAACTGATCATTGATGGTATTCCCAGTAATTTGCACAACGGTTACGGCGAGCTCGATCAACTTTTTCCACTGGCGATAGATTCGTTACAGGTGTTTAAAGGCACTAGTGATGCAAGTTATGGCTTGTACAATATTGCCGGTAACTACGAAATAAACACTCGCAATGATGCTGCAAAAGAAATCGAAATTTCTGGCGGCAGCTACGACGCAAAAGAATTAAGCGGTTATTTTGGTTTTGATTCTGGGTTGTTGAAACAAAGTTTCTCTTTGGGGTACAGGGAATCTGGCGGCTATCGGGACCACACCAATCTTGAAAAATATTCCCTTACCGGCCAATGGGCTTGGCAGTTGTTGTCCAACAGTGAGTTTAAAATAATTGCTCGTAAAAGCAGTTATGACGCCGATGCTCCCGGTTACTTATCGCAATCCGTTGCCGAGAGTAATCCTACGCGATCAGAACCCTATGCCAATCAAGATGGTGGTGAAAAAGACACCGAACATCTTAGTTTTCATTTTAGTTCTGCAATATCCGATACGTTTAATTACAACCTAAAAACCTATTATCAACACTTTGAGCGTGAGCGTTGGGTGCGATTTAGCGAGAGCAGTAGCTTGCAAAATCGTTTTGACGATCAAGATCAATTTGGGTTTCGATCCGAATTTGAATGGTTTTTAACGCCGCAATGGTTATTAACTTGGGGCGCTGATTACGAGCAACAAGATATTATCGAACAACGTTTTGGTACTGTTGGACAAACACGAACTCGCGATACCGCAAATGTTCTTCGTAATTTTGATTATACATTTGAAAATTACGGCGGTTTTATAAAAATTCAACAAGATATTGGTGATACGCTGCGTTGGAATCTGGCGCTTAGAGCCGATCGACTTGACGGCGACTTTACTAATAAAAATACCGCAGCGCAAAGCGATATTTATAAGTTTGGTACCATTATTCAGCCCAATTTTAATGTGATCTACGCGATTACTGACGATGTGGATGTTTTCGCTAATCTTGGTCGAAGTTTTCAGCATCCGTTTGGTTCTGCTGCGTTTACCTCTGGCGATCGTAATGCCAGAGACGTTTCTTACAACGATGGTGCCGAATTGGGTTTTCAATGGAATTTAAGCACCTATTTACAAACTCGTATTTCCTACTGGCAGCAAAAAGCTACCGATGAATTTGTGTTGGTAGATGGTATAGCGCAAAACGTTGGCGAAACTAAACGGCAGGGCATTGATGTGTCGTTTAATGGCGAGCTTACACAAACGCTAAATTATTGGAGTAATATTGCGTTTATCGATACCGAAATTCTTAAAAGTTCAGATTCCGACACAAATTTCACCGGTAATGAACTTAGAAGTATTCCTGAATATACGGCATCAATCGGTGTTAATTACCAAGTGAATTCCAAACTAATAACTCGCATTCATGTTGACGCTCAAGGTGATTATTACGTGAACGAAGCCAATATTGGTGGTAAATTCGGTGGTTATGAAACGTTAAATATAAGCGCAGATTATCAACTTAATTACGCTAATATTAAATTGCAGCTCAATAATCTTACCGATGAAGACATAGAGTATGTGTTTGATTTAGGTAATAGCGGCGTTGATACCATTCATTCTCCCGGCAACGGTGTAAACGCGAATATTTCGATCAAATTCGAGCTATAACAAACTTTTGGAGCCTGTGATTAACTGATCCATGAGTTAATCGCAGGAAACTCTAGGTTCATTAGAGTTTCCTTTAATTTTATTAAACCCATTGATTTCTAATTATTGAGCCCTAGTCGGTAATGGCACGGTCTTGATAGCGTAACGAACCTTAAATGAATTCTGCAACAGATCTTAAGTACCAACACTCTGAATTAGCGACATCCCTTAAAAGTCGTATTAACAGTATTGATGCGCTACGTGGCCTAGTCATGCTCATCATGCTTGTCGATCATGTGCGTGAACGTTTTTTCCTCCACCAACAAGTTACTGATCCTATGAATATTCAGGAAACGGGTGACGGATTGTTTTGGAGTCGTATCGCTGCACATTTTTGCGCGCCCACATTTGTATTTTTAACGGGTTTGTCGGCTTGGTTGTATCAGAATTCTGGTAACACAACGCGCCCTTTGCAGAAATTTTTATTTACGCGAGGTCTATTTTTAATCGTACTTGAAATTACCTTGGTGACCTTTTCTTGGTTTGGCGGCTATCACACAATCTATTTGCAGGTTATCTGGGCAATAGGTTTATCGATGATTGCGCTGGCCGTTATGCATCCGTTGGGTAGGGTGCCTGTACTTGTTATTGGTTTGATAATCGTTTGTACGCACAATGCTTTATCGTTTATTAGTTTTAACGAAAACCAGTCGCTTTATTCGATATGGACTATTTTGCATGATCGAGGATATCTACTTAAAGACGGATTTATTAACATAAAAGTAAGTTATCCGTCATTACCATGGATTGGTTTAATCTTTATTGGATACGGCTGTGGAGCTTTGTACGGCAAAAATACCAAACCGCAATCTCGCCAAAAATACTTGTTAGCCATGGCCGGTTTAACATTGCTTTCGTTTCTCATTCTTAGAGGTTTTAACCTCTACGGCGAAGATTATGTGTGGCACACAGGTGAAACCGCTTTAGAAAGCTTAAAGGCAATGGTTAATCTAACCAAATATCCTCCTTCACTGAATTTTTTATTACTAACGTTAACGGGAACTTTCTTAGTATTAAGACTTTTTGAATGCAAATTGTGGATGTCGAATTTGGGCACCAAACTGCAGGCAGTTTTGGTGAATTTTGGATCGGCACCTATGTTTTTTTATTTGCTGCATTTATACGTTTTATTATTAATGTATAAATTGGTTGGACTATTTATGGAGCCAAATTACGGTGATTATATTAGCGTCAGTAATATAACCTGGGTTTGGATCATAGCGCTCGGTTTAATGGTGATTTTATACTTTCCTACGAAAAGGTTTTCGCAGTATAAAAAAATGCATAAAAATAGTTGGACGAAATATTTGTAAATTTACTTATTAGGCTTCTCGTGCCAACCACTCTCGTGGAGATAAGCCAACCTGGGCCTTAAATGCTCGCGATAAGGCAGATTCACTCTGATAACCGGCTTCTTCAGCAATTAATTTAATTGATTGTCCGTTTTTGAGCCATTTTTGCACCAGACCAATTCGCCAATTTTGAAGATATTTCATGGGCGTGGTGCCGAGCGTTTCGCGAAATAAATTTGAAAAAACACTGCGTGACATACCGGCTTTTGTTGCAAGGCGTTCTACAGTCCAGTCTTCTTGAGGATTGTCATGCATCGCGACTAAAGCTTTTCTCAAATTGAAGTCGGCAAGTCCGGCGAGCATTCCGACCTGGGTTCTACCACTTTCCATAAGCTCTCTGAGTAATTGTACTAACAACACCTCAAAAAGCCGATCTAATACGACTTGCCTGCCGCAATAGGCCGCTTCAGCTTCTTCAAATAAGATGGCTAAGATTTTTTCACAATGTACAAGTGAGCTTAGCGGCAAACACAGGCTTTCGGGTAGCGCGTTCGCGATGGGATTGGCTTCGTTACCCACAAAAGCAACATGAGCGCATAACAACAGTGCTTGTTGATCGTTTTCAACAACGAAATGTCGTGCTAATGGCCGCGGATAAAACAAAAGACTGGGTTGGGTGACGGTATAGGCTTTTTTCTTACCATGCCAAACAACTACCTTGCCCGTTCTTATTAAATGCAGTTGCCCACACCCGCTTTGCGGATTAACGACATTACTGCCACAAATATGACCAGTCTGAAATGTGTGGGCTTTTACATGAAAATGTTCGAACAGCGCCGCTAGTCGATCAACCATAAAATACGATCTGCAATGAATATGATATTAATAGTAGCAAAAGGTATTGAATTGACCAATA
This sequence comes from Sessilibacter sp. MAH3, assembly GCF_054658275.1. Lineage (NCBI taxonomy): Bacteria > Pseudomonadati > Pseudomonadota > Gammaproteobacteria > Cellvibrionales > Cellvibrionaceae > Sessilibacter > Sessilibacter sp. MAH3. The sequence goes on from NZ_BAAGIE010000029.1 coordinate 11,937, forward strand.
TAATCTCTACCGTCAAACAATGACTCACACACAAACATGAACAAATTCGGAGATTATTGTGAAATTAGAAAAGATTTTGTACAGCACAAAAGTTACGTCAACCGGCGGAAGAGAGGGCGCCTCGGTATCAGAAGATAAAGCACTGTCGGTTAAGCTTTCAACACCACAAGCCTTGGGTGGCGCCGGTGGCCCTGGTACTAACCCCGAGCAGATGTTCGCCGGTGGTTACGCGGCCTGCTTTTTAAGTGCACTGAACTATGTTGCCCAGCAACAAAAGATCAAATTATCAACAGATTCATCGGTAACCGCCGAGGTAGCTATCGGTCCGAATGAAACCGGATTTGGTTTGCAAGTTACGTTATTTATTCAACTTAATGGTCTTGAAAAAGATATCGCTAAAGAGTTGGTTGATAAAGCACATGTAGTTTGCCCGTATTCAAACGCAACGCAAAACAACATCGACGTGCAATTAGTTATTGAAGACTGATACACAGCAAGGCTGTCTAATTGCTGGTTAGGCTTGAGCTCGCTTAAATATAAATACCAGCGCGTTATTAGTTGGGATTTATGAATTGTGTTTGAAAACAAACCAGATGATTTGATCAATGCCTCTGCGGTTTTGATCTGATACTAGCTGAGCTGGTATCAACCGAATTCGCGCCAAATGAGTTGCTTACGTTGGTGAACAACTAATGAAGCCGACAGCTAATTCAATAAGCATACAGACCAATTCAGTTGTGACTTACTGGATTTACTACAACTTGAATCAGCATAGACAAGGACAAGATAACCGGAGCCAGAAACTCCGGTTATCTAACTTCAACAGGAGCTTTTGATTAACTCTGGGATTGCTAAAAACCGTAGGTTTACGAAAGCTTATGGGATTACTGGAAATCTAGATTGATCAAGGTTTTGTAAAAGAAGAACAAAACACCGTGTAAAACCGTTATATTTCGCTAAAATCACTATGTCGAATACTAAACAGTATAGGAATTAGGGGTGCTAGCCACTTCTTATCACTTTATTTCGTGAAACAGTTTGTGAAACATTTCTTGAGGCGTAGAGCCATCTAATGTATTGCCAGCTCACATTTAGCGAACCGCTGTACTGGCTATCGGCTTGCTCGCGTTTACTGCCGCTGATGGTGGCATCCACACTGGGGTAACGGCTGCCTTTGGCCTGCTGCAGCCGCTGCTGGCTTTGCTGAAGGGCGAAGAAAGTTTGCTGCAGGCTGGGGTTATGGGCCAGGGCTTCGGCCACCAGTTGCTGCAGCTCGGGGCTGTCGATTAAATCGGTCATCGCCAGCGTGTCGCTACCGGGCGCGGTTTCTGCACTGGCCTGTTGCGGCCAATCTACGCTGGCGGCCAGCTCACCGGCCTGAACAGAATAATCCGCCTCCCGCCCGCCGTGGCTGGCGCAGCCGCTAATAAGGCAGAGGACAAGTAAACTGATTACAAGGGGTTTGGCCATACTCTGAAATCACCTGTTGGGTGTGGATTCAGAGTAGAGGTTAGGGAAGCGCGCTGCCACCGTTCCAGGCCGGCCAGTACATCAACCTGTTCGTCGAGATCGACGGAGTGAAGACGGCGCGGCCCTATGCCATCTCGTCCTCGCCCACGCAGTGCTTCTTCTACGACCTGACCGTGAAGCGGGCCCGAGGCGGATTCGTCTCCGGCCATTTGCTGGACCGCGTCGAGGTCGGCCAGCGCCTGCAGAGCTCCGGGCCCATGGGCACCTTTCACCACAACCCGCTGTTCCACGGCGATGACCTGGTATTCCTCGCCGGTGGCTCGGGCTCGGCACCGGCGCGCAGCCTGCTGCTGGACATCCTCGACCGTGAGCTGCCACGGCGTTTTCACCTGATCTACGTAAACAGCCATGTCGACGACGTGATCTTCGCCGAGAAGTTCCGCGCCCTGGCCAGCCGGCACTCGAACTTCAGACTAGCCGAGCTGATCACTCGTCCGCCTGAGGGCTACAGCGGGCGCAGTGGTCGGTTGACGCGTGAGCTGCTGCAGCAGGAACTCGGTGAGCTGGACGGCAAGATGTTCTACATCTGCGGGCCGACGCCCTTCAACGATAGCTGCGTGGAGTTGCTCACCGCGCTGGGCGTGCCGCGGCGGCGCATCCGCGTCGAAGCCAACGGCGCGCCCAAGGCACCGGATCAGCAGCGGGGCTGGCCAGTGGGCGTGGCGTTGGACGACGAGGTGCAGATCACCGTGCGTGGGCGCGGCAGCTTCCGCAGCAAGGTCGGTGAGCCGTTGCTCAATGCCTTGGAACGCCATGGATACTTCGCCGAGAACGCCTGTCGCTCCGGCGAATGCAGCCTGTGCCGGGTCAAGCTGGTCTCGGGAAGCGTGTTCAACCCGCAGGAGGCCCATCTGCGCAAGTCCGACCGCGACTTCAACTGGATCTACTCCTGCGTGGCCTTCCCGCTCGGCGATATCGAAATCCAGCTTTGACGAAGCATGCGGCACGCCACCCAGTTGGGGCGCGCCCACACCTACAACAAGAAAGTGGAGAGCGAGTGGCTCGCGAAGTATTCCTGCTGCAGCACAAGCAAGGCCAGGGTCGGCGATGGTCTGGGCAAGACCACCGGCTGGATTCACCGCACTGGCTTGCACATACACACCGCCGAGGGTGAGCCGCAGGTGCTGCCGGTCAGAACGTGCATCTGATCGGTGGTGCTGATGTGGCTGCTGAACTGGATGCCAAGCGCGCGATTAACTAGGGGTCGCGGCTAGCAGTACTGTAATGAATTATTTCCACGAGGAAAGCCAAATGTCTGAACTGAAATTTTTTCCCCTGGCTGCTGCCAGCCTGCAGCGGTGGTATGCGATGGTCGCTACTCGCGACCTCAGTGCTTTGCCCGAAATACTCGACGCCAAAGCTGTATTCCGTTCGCCTATGGCGCATAAGCGCACAGAAGTAGGGAGGAGCAGATCATGTTAGGCATTCCCGTCTTGGACTTCCAGATCGACCGTAGCGACTGGTCCCGCTACGAACTGCAGGAGAGTACGCTCGACATGGACGCCCTGGCTCCAGGCCAGGTGCTGCTGCGGGTCGATCGGTTCGGCCTGAGCGCCAACAACATCACCTACGCCGTTTTGGGTGATGCACTGCGTTACTGGCAGTTTTTCCCGGCCCCTGAGGGCTGGGGGATTCTGCCCGTTTGGGGTTTTGCCGAGGTACAGGCGTCGCGCTGTCCGGGTGTCGAACCGGGCGAGCGCTGGTATGGCTATTACCCCATGTCCAGCCATCTACTGGTCGAGCCGACACAGCTGAAGGCGGGTAGCTTTATTGATGCTACGACGCATCGGCAGTCTCTGCCGTTGCTCTACAACCAGTACCTGCGCACGTCTAAGGATGTGCTCTACACCGTCGAAAGCGAAGCGGCACAGATACTGTTGCGGCCGCTATTCACCACCGCATTCGTGCTTGATGATTTCCTCGCCAGCAACGGTTTCTTCGGTGCCGGGCGTTTGCTGATGACCAGTGCATCAAGCAAGACGGCCATTGCTACGGCGACTCTGCTGAAGAGTCAGCGAGGCAAGCGTGGCCTGGACTATGAAGTTGTCGGCCTGACTTCGCCGGGGCATAGGGCGTTCGTCGAGGGACTGGGTTGCTACGACCACGTTCTCGCGTATTCGCAGTTGGTCGATCTCGACTCTGCCACACCCACGTTAGTCGTCGACTTCTCCGGCAATTCCGAGCTACTGGAGCGCCTGCATCGCACTCTCGGCCCACAGCTGCAGTACAGCTGCCTGGTCGGCGCAGCCCACTGGGATCAGCGGGGTGGACTACCAAGCGATCTACCTGGGCCTGCACCGAAACTATTTTTCGCTCCCGCACAGGCGGAGAAGCGCTTGAAAGAATGGGGTGGAGAGCGCTTTCAGAGCAGCATGATCGAGCACTGGAGTGATTTTCTCAGTGGTGTTGGTCACTGGCTGAGCTTTGAGGAAGGGCATGGCCACGAAGCCGTCGGGCGAGTCTACGCGGCTATGCTCAAGGGACAGGCGAACCCACAGCTTGGCTACATCCTGTCGCTGTCCAATTCGCAAAGTCCGGCTCCATGAATTGGCAGCGCTGAAGGAGTTTCGGGGAAGGCTTCGGTGAGCCCGTCAGCACAGCTCACTTCATTTCCCGGCCTTGCGGGGTGGCTTAATCCCAAGCTCGGTCATCCCGTTTTTTTCAATCTCTGCGCGATGCATGTCCGACTACCTCCTCCGCGTTGTGGGGAGGGCATTGCTAACGCGTTTATAATCAGGAGTAAGTTCGATGTTTTCCAATAACGTTGCAGAAGTTAGCGAGCCGCGGAACCTCTATGGTTTCTGGCTTTCGCCTTTCATGGCGCTGGTGGCACAAATGCTGAAGGAGGCAGGCCTTGAGTTTCAGTATCAACGCGTGTCTCCCTTCATCGGTGAGACGCTCTCGACCGAATACCAGCGCCGTAACCCGTTGGGGAAGATTCCGTCACTAACGGACGTCAATGGCGTGTGTATCTCGGAGAGCCAGGCAATCTGTCGCTATCTGGCCAGAACCTATCCGCAGGCGGCCAAGTTCTACCCCTGTGACGATGCGCAGCGCTGTGCCGAAATCGACACACTGAACGACTACATCACCTTCTCGCTGAGCGGGCCCTTCTTCAACTGGCTCTTCGTGGGTGGCTACTTCCCCAAGACGTTGGGCTTCCAGACCGAACGTGAGTCCGGGGTGTTCAGTGTCTGGTCGATGCTGATGATCAAAGGCGCTCTGACGCGGCTCGTGGGACGCTCGCGTCTGCAGCCTTTCCTGCTGGGAGAGGAACCCTACCTTCCGGACTTTCATCTGTTTCATGTGCTGGAACTCAGCCGTACCTTTTCCGAGCTTTTCGAGATTCCCTTCATGAACTTGGTGGAGGGCAACAAGGAGCTGAGCAGGTTTTACCAGGCCATGGCGGAGCGCCCTATGACGCAGGCAATCCTGGCAGCGCAGGCCCATGAGTTTCCTGTGACACGACGTGAGCTGCTGGAAGAGTTCGGTACCACCTACGCGCAGTTACTGAAACCGGCCAGGGGAACACTGAGCGCCATGTTCGGGCATGAAGTTTGAGAGTGCTGGCCTGACGATCCTTCGACCCGAATGAGGATGTGAAATGTCGATCTGGACCAATGTCTTGCCCCTGTTCGCGGCCGCCGGGCTTGGTACGTATTAGGGGTGCTAGCTACTTCTTATAACTTTATTTCGTGAAACAAGCATGTAAAACCATGGCTGGCATCATCGTATTGATTTTGTTACATATTTTGCTAGCAAATGATGTTCAAACTCGAATTACTGGAATGGTTTTAATATTAGGCCTGGCGACCGGATATGAGTTCATCCTCATGTAAAACAGTAATAGAATTTGCTAAGCGCCCGAGGTGGCCAGTTATAAGAGCAAATAGACTGCAGAGATTGAGAACAACAAGTCATTAATTCACTTTCCTATTTTTCCCGCTTTCAGCACGAACACGATTTTCTGTTTGGACATAGACGGTATCAGTCGTCGCCATACTAGAATGCCCCAGATCTTCGGACAGATCCTTCAGAGCGCGACCACGTTCAATTTCCATACTCGCACCAGTGTGTCTCAGCCAATGGGAAGAGGCTTCTCGCAGCTTACGCGCATTGTCTTCGCCTTCAGCTTCCTTCATTTTGTCGTAAGCCAAATCAAAAACTTGTTGGACAATGCGAATAAGCTGCCTGGATGTCATCCCGCCTTGTCCACGAATTTTTTCGACTATTGGATGGTTTTCACCTGAAGACGGTAGGGGGCTAAGGCCGCGAAATTGGCGGTATCTTTTGAGATAATCGATAAAGCTGTTCGGGACTGTGATGTCTCGAAGTTTTCGACCTTTGCCAAATATCTTTAGCCACCAGTTGCCCTCAGAATCCTGCCAAAAATGGCTCATCACAGGCGTCCAGTTTGGGCGGTCAGACAATTCAGAAATGCGTAAAAACAGCGTTTTCAGCGCAGTTATGACAAACAGACTGCGCTCGTAAATTCTGTCTTGATTCGCAAGCTCAAGTGCAACATTAAAGACGTATTGCCATTGAGACTCGGATAAACGCCGAATTTCCTTGACCTGCACGTCTTTTATGAAATGACGGCAATCAGGTTTGGCGATTTGAGCCGGGTTACCGTATAAATGCTCTTCGTTCATTAAATATTTGTAAAACGCAATCACTGCCGTGAACATAGCAGCAAGTGTTTGCTGAGATGGCTTGTATTTCTTTTTATCGAGAACCTGGTCGTCCGACGCATCCTTAGGCAGCTGTAGCTTGAATGGTGCCCATAACTTATTCTGCGTGTAATACCCACTATGGAAAACAAACTTTTCATGGTTCGCCGTGCAGATCCAAGAAACTGGCGGCTGCCAACAAAAGTCAGCGTATTCCAGAATATCAGCCTTGCGCAGTTGCTCCATAGGCATGGTTTTGAACAGAAAAACCCACAACAAGAATCGCTCGGTTTCGTTCCTGAATCGTGTGAATGTGTGTTCGGATTTGTTTCGGCCGATATAACTGAGGAATTCTAGACCCCAGTTCCAATGAGTCAGCCACCAGCTTTCTCCGGAGTCCAAAAACTGCTTGAGGTCCTTGTATTCACCGAAATTCAGTGACGTTAGCTCTGAGAACGCTGGAAATAAGGCGACTGGCTTTGGATTGTTTGTGGCCATACGAAGTACCGATATTATTGGAATAAACTTAGTTTAGCCGCTTTGATATGTTATGTCGAATACTGAAGCGTATGTGAAATAAATTGGTGTTAATTAATGGTCATGCTAGCACCTATCGGTTTGGACGACTCCCTGAAGTCTTCAGTTTTTTGCGCTAAAGCTTTCAGTTAGTCTTCGGAAGTAATAAGTTATTAGCTGCGATTACATATAACGTTTATACGTATATACTGGCTAGCTTTAACGGAATCTTATTCTGAAGTATGTGGGTTATAGATTTTGAAGCAAGCGGCCTGTCCAAATGTAGCTACCCCATAAAGGTTGGCATAACAAACGGGCTTATAAATTATCACTCGCTAATTAAACCAATGCCTTACTGGCAACACTGGTCTCGTGAAGCTGAGGCAATTCATGGGATATCCCGAGCCCAACTGAAATTGAATGGGCTGGAATCGAAGCAAGTGGCTCACACTTTAAACGATTTTTTATCTGGACAAACTGCCTACTGCGACTCCATCCAATGGGATGAATTTTGGTGCAAAATACTTTTTTCAGATAACGGCATACATCAACGATTTGAAATACAGGACATCAAGGAACTTATTAAGACTCCAGAATGTCGCTTGGAATCTTATTTTGATTTTAAAAATAAGCTGGAAAAAACGGATGATTTTACGATACATAGAGCGCTTGATGACGCCCAACTAATTTGGCTTGCGTTACGGAAAACCCTCGAGAGCTTTTCGTAACGTAAATATATTAAATGGCAATCCTATAAAAACAAACAACATACAAATAGACTTACTCTTATTTAGACAAGGCAAGTACCTCTGCTATAGAGAATTTTGAGGTTTTGTTTAGAATTTCCCTATTAAATATGACCATTTTTTAATGAGTTGATCGTGAACGCTTAGCTAACTAACTAACAGATTGGGGTAAAAATAGTTTTCAATCTGTCTGTCAGTGTAGTGTCAGTAAGTTAAACTCACGTGAATACGCACAAAATATTGTCCGCAAAGCCTCTTTTCGAATTCCTGCCACTTGTTATTATCAAACCTTCTTCCTCCATTTCCTTTAATACGGTTTTATAATGTTTATTTAGAAATGGCTTATCAATGCTGTGTTTACGATAAATATCTATCATCGTTAATGACTGGCCAGCAAAGTCCAACAAGAGCTGATCTTTCAGTGAATCCAATGGCCGATTAAGCTCAAAAAGAAGTCCTTGTGAAAGGGTTGCTGCAGGCATGTACTGAAAGGATGCTACTCCCTGACAGTCGCTAGAACTTTCTTTTGCCATGATTTCCTTCATCACCTCATACCCTTTAAAGTGTTTTGTCACAAATACGAGGTGATGCGTTGTCCTCTTGCCACTTTCATTTTTAAAACAAAATGGCAAAACATAACGGTGCCCGTAGGTTTTTAGCGCATTTGCGATGCTTTCAACAATCTGTGATTCTCGTTCATCGGGGGGCAAACCTGTAATTTGATCAATTAAAGTTTGTGTATGCGATTCGAACAACGCATCCATGTGACTTCGAACTTTTGGATTCGAAAGACCCGCATTAACTCGAGCGTAGTTAAAGAAAAAAAGGCAGTCACAGCCCCAATCTTTTAAAAAAGCATTTACAAGCCTAAGTGATAACCCTTTGTACCCCCATGGGTCGATGAAGGCGAGTATAGGTATGACGCTCATCTTCTCGAACTGGAGTGCAATATTGTCCCCTACTTCTTCATTCCAGATCTGAGGAGTGTGCTTCAACAGCTTGATTTGATCTAAATCTTCAATTGCTTCGGACAACGTTCTTGCATGGTTTTCGTCTTTGTCATTAAATATTGTGACGAGGCGATCATGCAGTTGCTCATTCTGTAATGCGGTGTTTAAAACTCGTAGAGGAGTTGATATGACGCCATCTTTGTATCGGCCAGGGCCAGCAAATAAGTCAACATAACCTATCTTCTGAACATGTTGCTGGTAGCGCTTTTGTGCCCCGGTAATAATCTGCGACCAAGCTCCAAAATATTTTTCTACGATGGTCGCTTTAACCAACGACTGCTCCCGGGTTTCATCAAAGAATCTTTCGTCTTTCATATTTTCATCCTTTTAAAGAACAAAAATTGATTTTTGATTGTAAGAGATCAGGTCTCCTGATTTTGCTTGATTAGCAGAGTTAAGGTATTTTCCCGATGAGTTCAATATTTTTAGCTCTTTATTCTTTAGGCTGCTAGTAAGTGCTTGTCGTATCTGATTTTCGGCGGCAGGAGTGTAGCTACCGATCTGATCAACCAAACAAGAGAGCGAGATTGGTTCATTCAAATTGAAAATGTGCCGCGGTATATCTTCGGATAAACGCCTAATACACCTCGTTTCGGCATCGGTACTAAAATCAAATTCAGTAACCAAGTCGAAACTACTCTGACCGGGTGTTTCCGTGGAGGTATACCCGAGTGAAAAAATTCCCTCTGCCATGTGATGTGAAAAAGATGAGTTTGAATGCTTCCAGTGTAGTGACATCATAACATCGCGTGCCCTGTAGACCTTAGATAGATGGACAAGCCAGTATGTGAGTCCGCTTTTGGGCGTCACAAAAAAAAGAGTAATATGCTTTGCCCCTGATGCTCTATAAATTGCGTTTGCAAGCTGCTCTTGAACAGCCGCCCTGCCTTTTCCGGCTTCCTTCAGAGCAGCTATGCGCTTCCAATCTATGTATTGATCAAGGTGAATATTCTCCAATGCTTTTCGGTTAGCATCGCATTCTGAAAAGTAATTCATAAGAGCGTTTACGTTAAACGTCAAAATTACTTCACTACCTTTTAATTTTTCCAATATGTAACGTACCGTATTAAAAGGAACATCTTTATAAGCATACTGGTCAAGTATAAAGAGACATCTCTGGGCTTTATTTCTTTTATGAATTGCGTCAATTACGGAGGGTGCTGCGCGGGCAAAGATATCTGTGTGCAAGAATATGTTTTCGTCTAGCTCTTTTTTGAAGGCCGACTGCTGAATTTCATGTTTCAGAAATTCAGTATGTTGCTTGATATAATCAATAAAAAAGTAGTGAGCATCGATGGAGCGTCGCTTAATGCGATTTTTATTAATGCGCTCCTCGACTTCCTTAATTGCATTTAGAATGACAAATGGTGAACCATCAATAGTCTCATTGGTTAAAATATCCCGGTACTTTCCACCACCAGAAAAACCATCAACAATTGATAGTCTCAAACCTTCAATCGAAGTGTTGCTCATGTACACTTCAACATAGCGCTGAATGTAGTCCGAAATAATACGGTGCTTCGCCTGGCTATGTTCGTCTAAATAAGGTAACTGCTTACCGATAGCCCATGTATATTTTTCCTTTTTCTTTTTGGGCACGTTGTTTCCCTTTTGTTATTTTAGAATTTATATAGCTATAGCAGGTATTTGATTCCAGGTTTTGCCTTGTAGGGTTCTTCCGTTTGCTTGTTTTGATCTTTTGATCCCATCCTCACCCCAGGCGCCCCACTGCTTGAAGAAAAAACTGGTTCCAGCGCGTTCGCATTGTGATTTTATTTTGAGAACCCAAGATTCCTCCATGGGCCTAGCTTTGCCCCCGGACTCGCCGCCAACTATAACCCAGTGAATACCTCGAAGACTAATTCTTCCAACATCTTCCAAAAGTGGTTCGATTGACAGAAACCGGGTCTTAGCTCTAATCCGCTGTAGCTGAGCTATCCTCGGTTTCCCGTATTGTTTGTCCTCAACTGATACGCCTAGCCAAGCATTATCTGGTGCTCGCCTCGTGTCAAAATACTCCCTCATGCGTTCAGCTCTTTTAGTCAAAATTTGAAACGCATGTTGAGTGGCTTGGTCAATAACCGCCATCACTTCATCTATATAGTCGAAGGGCACGTCTTCATGAAATAAGTCACTCATTGAATTGACGAAATATACTGTGGGCTTTTTTCTCTGCAGAGGCTGGTCAAGTCGCTCTCTCATCAGGGATATAGTCGAGAACCCTCGCTCATAGCCACTTACACTCATTGCTTGCAGACGCTTACTCATGACTTCAGCGTAACAATACTTACACCCCGGTGACACCTTGGTGCAGCCTGTGACTGGATTCCAGGTTTGTTCTGTCCATTCAATTTTACTTTTAGTAGCCATTGCTAACCCTCCACGTTACACTGTATGTATAAACAGTGTAACACTCTGGTCGTTTGGTTTATATGATCGTGAAATAAAATCATTTGCAAGTTCCGAGGGAGGCCCGCAGCTGTACTAAGTGACCCTGAAGTATTTGCTTTCTCCAACGATAATGGAAAAATTGGAGTTACACATTCGAAAGGCATGATCGACCGATTAGTTCAAACCTTTTTTCTGCGCCAGACTCCTGATGATGCCGCAATCCTCTACGGTTCGGTTTTCCGAGCAGTTGTTCCGGAGGTCGTGTAGTTGGCGATGGAGGCTTTGAAGTTCATCTATCCTTTCTTCGGCCTGTTGAATATGCTGATCAACCATCTCATTGACCTTACCACACCTGGACCCGGGTGCTTGGCTGAGCGTGAGTAAATATCTCACTTCGGACAGAGAAAGATCAAGACTACGACAACGCTTTATGAACATTAAGCGCTCTTCTGCGTGATGGTCGTACAGGCGAAAGTTGCCACCACTCCGTGTGGGAGAACTCAACAACCCTTCCCTTTCATAATATCGGATGGTTTGAATGGAACACCCACTGCGTTTTGCAAGTTCACCAATTTTCATTGGCGCCGCCCCTTGACTCTATAGTTACTATAGAGTGTACGCTTGCCTTCTTCGATAATTCAAGGGCTATTCTATGACATCTGACTTCTCACAACGCTGTGGTTGCCAGAGCAATGAGGCGGGCGCACCGTTTTCTCCATCAAACCCGAAATCCAATAGCGCTTCGACAACTCTGAATACCATGAGCACGTTCGAAGTGCCTCAGATGGACTGCCCTTCTGAGGAGACTCTCATCCGCACAGCATTCGCAAGCTTTGGGGAATCAGTCACCTTCGAGTTCGATACCCCGAATCGGAAAGTGCATGTTTATCACGCCGATTCGCCTAACTTGATCGAAATCACCATGAAATCCGTGGGGCTCGGAGCACGTCGCTTATCGCTTGAACAGGTGGATGTTGAAAGTGCGAAGAAAATACGAGAAGAGACAAAGCTTAACGATTCACGAGAAGCCTGGGTTCTGAAGTGGTTGCTCGGAATTAATGCCATGATGTTTTTCTTTGAGCTTGCTGTGGGCGTTGTGGCCCAATCTGCGGGGCTGATAGCGGATTCAATGGACATGTTTGCCGATGCTGCGGTCTACATCGTAGCGCTCTATGCAGTGGGCAAAGCGGCACAAGCCAAGCTTAAAGCCGCGCATTTATCCGGCTGGCTCGAAGCCGCCCTGGCAATGGGTCTTTTAATTGAAGTGATCAGGCGCACCTTTATGGGAAGTGAACCGGCCTCCCTGATTATGATGGGGGTTGGCAGTCTGGCATTAGTGGCTAACGTCGCGTGTCTCCTGTTGATTTACCAGGTGCGAAATCATGGCACTCATATGAGGGCCAGTATGATTTTTTCGGCTAATGACGTGCTCGCCAACGCGGGGGTTATTCTTGCCGGAGGTCTGGTCGCGCTCACGGGATCGCAAATTCCGGATCTGGTCATTGGTGTTATTATTGGGCTTGTGGTGTTAAACGGCGCTCGACGTATTCTTATGTTAAGGTAGTGTGATCGCCATGACTCAGAAAATAGATAAATAGACTTCAATGCTGAAACGTGTCCTGACATACTTTGTGCTGTCGCTGGTTGTGCTGCAGTTTTCTGTAGCCATGGGCGATGCACATCAGTTGCACCAGTCCGGCGCTGAGCATCTTGTATTTGATGACGTCCATCAACACGATGACGAGCACGTTTCCAGCACATTGGACGATCAAAACTTGAACCCAGAATTACCAGCTTCCGAAAAATGGGATTGCCATCACTGTTGTCATTGTCATGGCCATCTTTGTCCCGCAATCCTGATTTCCATCGAGTATGTTCATGTAGCCAAGTTGTCTTCTCCGGTCTCCGATTACGCTGAAAGTACGTTTCCCGAAACCTACGAAACCTTCCTGCGCCCTCCCAAAGCCTAAGTCCCTTTAAGTTCTATGCAGTAACACCCGCACGCGCGGAAACACGACTTAATGCAGGATTTTTTCATGCGAAATACCCTATTTTTCAGGTGTAAATGCACCTGGCTGTGGCTTGCGTTTCTACTATGCAGCACGGCGCCATCAGCGCTTGCAGAAAACGTCGAGTCCTCACTCACGTTAAAAAAAGCGTTGGCTTCGACGCTCGCACAAAACCCTCAGCTGTACCAATACCGCTTCACCGCAGAAGCGTTGAGTGCCCAAAGGCAAACCAGTGCCTTGCGCCCGGCGCTAGCACTTGAGCTGGAGGTCGAAAACTTTGCTGGCTCGGGAACCAATGAAGGCTTTGATGCCGCCGAAACGACTCTTGCGCTCTCTTCTGTGATCGAGCTTGGAGGCAAGCGCCAGGCACGCATGCGTTACGCAGATGCCCGACTCAATCAGGCGGAATGGGAACAACAAGCAGTGACTCTGGATACGCTCGGCAAGGTCACCGGAGTGTATATCGAAGGTTTAGCGACTCAGGCAAACCTTCAACTGGCAGAAGAGTCGCTGGAATTGTCCCAATCCATTCTTAAAACCATCAAAGCACGCTCCGCTCGTGGGGCTACGGCTGAAGCGGAAGTGATGCGGGCTCGGGCAGCACTCACACGTGCTGAAATTCGTTTGGCGGCACTTCAAGCGCAGCTTGAACGTCAGAAAGTATTAATCGCACGATTTTGGGGTGAAACAATACCCGGCTTTCAATCACTAACAGGCAGTCTGTTTGACTTCGGCCCCACCCAAGATTTCGATCAGCTGTACACTCGTGTTCAAAGCTCACCGGCCCTTCAAGTGCTCGCCAGTGAAGCCCGTATTCGAGATGCCGAAGTCACTCTGGCTCGCGCCGGTGGCCGCAGCGACTTAAGCTGGCGCGCAGGCATTAGACGTTTTGAAGAAACCGGGGATTCTGCCTTCACTGCCGATATCTCCTTCCCCTTGTTCGCCGATAAACGTAGCAGTGGCGACGTCAAAGCCGCGTTATCCAATCGCAATGCCGTGGATTACGCCCAACAGGATTTGCTCCTGGTGTTGCACGCACGACTTTTTGAAGCATGGTCGCTCAGAAAACAAAGTATCGCGGCTGCCAATCTTACCCAAAATGTCGCCATCCCCGCGTTGGAAAAAGCGCTCAAGCTCACCAACGAAGGTTTTGACAACGGGCGTTATCGCTATCTTGATCTCATCGCCGCCCAGGAAGAATTGCTTGCCAGTAAACAGTCGCTTATTGATGCCGCCACCACAGCGCTAATTAGCCAGGCTCTGATTGAACAGCTCACCGGCGAAGCCCTTAACCCTTAATTTTTGTTGGCCGGACCAGGTCTGGCCTCCGGAGTTTATATCGATGAAGAATTATTACTTATTGGTTATTTCGAGTGTGGTTTTTCTCTCGAACACACCCGCGTTTTCCGCAAACGATTATGACCACGAGCATGAAGCGTCCGAACAACATGCCCCTCATCATGAAGAAGGTGATCATGACGAACATTCAGATCTTGTCGACCACGACGAAGACGGACATGATCACGATGAGCATGAGCATGAGCATGAGCATGAGCACGGAGAAGAAACCAGCAGCCGCATTGAAGATAAAATGGCGAGTCAGGTGGGTATCGTCACTTCAGTATCCGGACCACAGGAGCTTCACCAAACGATAACAGTATTTGGTTCCATTGTTTTAGCGCCGGAACAACTGAGCCATGTACGGGCACGTTTTGAAGGCTTGGTCAAAGCAGTCAAGGTCACCCTGGGTGATCGCGTGAAAACCGGCGATGTATTGGCTGAAATTGAGTCCAACGAAAGCCTGAAAACCTACACCATCCGTTCTCCCATTACGGGTCGTGTTGTCCAGCGCCATGCCAATACCGGCGAAGTGACCCAGGACCAAATTTTATTTTCTATTGCCAACTTTGACACGGTATGGGCTGAACTGCGTGTCTATCCCGCGCAACGGTCGTCGGTCAGTGAAGGACAATCCGCCCATGTATTAACCAGTACCGGAAGTGTGGCGTCCACCGTGGATCATATTCTGCCGTCGATAGGTGCACCGTATCAAATCGCACGGGTCAAGTTGGCCAATGATAAGCAATCCCTGCCGCCCGGTTTGATGACAGAAGCCCGTATTGAAGTGGGTCGCTTTTCAGTGGCTTTGGCCGTAGAGAAAAATGCCGTACAAACATTGGGTGGCCGCCAAGGCGTGTTTGTGAAACAAGGCGATGTATATCGGTTTACGCCGTTGGTATTAGGCCGCAGTGACGACCATTTTTATGAGGTCGTTGAGGGGCTTGAGATGGACAGCGATTATGTCAGTCAAAACAGTTACCTGATTAAAGCCGATATCGAAAAATCCGAAGCTGAACACGAACACTAATCGAGGCGCACTATGATTGATTCTATTTTGCGTCTTGCTATGGAGCGGCGCTTACTGATCTTATGTTTTATTTTTATCATTGTCGGTGTGGGTATATGGAGTTACCAAAAGCTTCCCATTGATGCCGTACCTGATATCACAAACGTCCAGGTACAAATCAATACCGCTGCACCAGGCTACTCGCCCCTAGAGTCGGAGCAACGCATTACCTACCCTGTAGAAACCGCTCTGGCTGGTTTGCCCAATCTGTCTTACACACGCTCCTTGTCACGCTATGGCTTGTCTCAGGTCACCGTAGTATTTGAAGAAGGTACTAACATTTATTTTGCGCGCAACCTGATTAACGCCAGGCTGGGCGCGATTAAAAGTGTTTTACCGCCCGGACTTGAACCGGAGATGGGCCCCATCTCGACCGGCTTGGGTGAAATTTTTATGTACACGGTACAGGCGAAAGCGGATGTGCGCATGGCCAATGGCGAACCCTATACAGCTACGGCCTTGCGCGAAATCCAGGACTGGATTATCAAACCCCAGCTTGCGCAAGTAAAAGGTGTGATCGAGGTCAACAGTATTGGCGGTTACAACAAGCAATACCACGTCATGCCAGACCCCGCAAAATTACTGGTCTACCAAGTCAGTGTCGAAGACGTGGTGCTAGCGCTGCAAGCGAATAACGACAATCGCGGTGCAGGCTACATCGAACGCAACGGTCAACAACTGCTTGTGCGCTCACCCGGGCAGCTTGGCACCGTCGATGATATCGGTAATGTCATCATCACGGAACACGATTCTGTTCCGATTAAAGTGAAGGATGTCGCGGACATTGGTATTGGCAAAGAGCTGCGTACCGGCGCGGCGACACGGGATGGGGTGGAAACCGTGTTGGGCACCGCCATGATGCTAATCGGCGCCAATTCACGGACCGTGGCTCAGGATGTGGCTGACAAATTGGTGGACATTCAGGCCTCTTTACCAGACGGTGTAATTGCCGAAGCCGTTTACGATCGCACCGCATTGGTGGATAAAGCCATTGCCACTGTTTCCAAGAATTTGTTGGAAGGCGCACTGTTGGTGATCGTTGTACTGTTTCTTTTACTGGGCAATTTCCGCGCTGCGCTGATCACGGCAGCCGTGATTCCTTTATCCATGTTGATGACGATTACCGGTATGGTAAAAACCGGTGTCTCCGCAAATTTAATGAGCCTCGGCGCCCTGGATTTTGGTTTGATTGTCGATGGCGCAGTGATTATCGTTGAAAATTGTGTTCGTCGGCTGGCGGAGCATCAACATAAAAACGGGCAGCAGGATTCACGCGAACGATTGAATACCGTATTCGACGCAACGTCGGAAGTGATTCGTCCGAGTTTGTTCGGTGTGGCCATTATCACCATCGTCTACATTCCAGTCTTCACCTTGACGGGCGTGGAAGGAAAAATGTTCCACCCGATGGCCGCCACAGTCGTCATGGCCTTACTCTCGGCGATGGTGCTATCACTTACCGTTGTACCGGCAGCCGTCGCAGTGTTCATGAACGGAAAAATCAGCGAGAAAGAAAGTGTGGTAATTGCCAAGGCAAAATCCGCCTATCGACCTCTACTGAAGTTAGCACTTAGATTTCGCTACGCCGTGATGGGCTTTACGTCGGTACTGGTGGGTCTTTGTTTGTGGCTGGCCTCTACGTTGGGTTCGGAATTTATTCCACAGCTTAACGAAGGCGATATTGCGCTTCACGCCATCCGTATTCCAGGAACCGGTTTAGAGCAAGCGGTGGAAATGCAGGAAATACTGGAGCAGCGAATCAAAGCGTTTCCGGAAGTAGAAAAAGTCTTTGCGCGCATTGGTACGGCCGAAGTCGCAACCGATCCAATGCCACCGAATGTCGCGGACAACTTTGTCATCCTGAAGCCACGAAGCGAATGGCCAGATTCGTCTAAGACAAAAGCTAAACTCGTTGAAGAGATGGAACTCGCGTTGGAAGAATTACCGGGAAACAACTACGAGTTTACCCAGCCAATTCAAATGCGTTTTAACGAATTGATTTCAGGAGTACGTGCCGAGTTGGGGATCAAAGTTTTTGGTGATGACCTGGATCAGCTGGTTCTGACGGCGAATGAAGTCCTCAACGTGGTGAATGCCATCGACGGTGCAGCCGATGCACGTGTCGAACAAGTCACAGGTTTGCCCACACTCTCGGTCATTCCAAATCGCACGGCTTTGGGGAGATACGGATTGAACGTGGCTGAATTGCAGGACTGGGTGTCCGCAGCCATCGGCGGTGAATCGGCGGGCATTATTTATGAAGGCGACCGCCGTTTTGAGCTGATTGTACGTTTACCCGAAACGACTCGCCGTGATATTGACCGGCTGAAATTTCTGCCGGTGCCACTAAAAAACGGTGACTACGTTCCTCTGGAAGAAGTCGCAACCCTGGATATTTCACCCGCGCCTGCGCAAATCAGTCGAGAAAATGGTAAACGTAGAATGGTGGTTACGGCGAATGTGCGGGGTCGAGATTTGGGTAGCTTCGTCAAAGAAGTTCAAGAAACGATTCGCGAGAAAGCCGATATTCCTCCCGGCTATTGGCTGGATTACGGCGGCACCTTCGAACAATTGGAGTCAGCCAGCCAGCGATTATCCCTCGTCGTGCCGCTCACGCTACTGGTGATCCTCGGCATATTGGTGATGGCATTTTCATCCTTCAAGGATGCGCTGATTATTTTCAGTGGTGTGCCGTTGGCGCTCACCGGCGGTGTGTTGTCGTTGTATTTGCGCGATATGCCACTGTCCATTTCGGCGGGGATTGGCTTTATCGCACTTTCCGGGGTGGCGGTGCTCAATGGCTTGGTGATGCTCGCTTTTATTCGTCAGCTCTGGCATGAGACCGGGCAATTTAACGAGTCGATTATTGAAGGCGCAATGATTCGTTTACGGCCCGTTCTGATGACAGCGCTGGTGGCGAGCCTCGGCTTCGTGCCAATGGCATTGAACACAGGCACTGGCGCAGAAGTACAGCGCCCGCTCGCCACGGTCGTGATTGGTGGCATTATTTCGTCAACAATTTTGACTTTGTTTGTGCTGCCAGTGCTGTATCAATGGGTTCATAAACGAGATACAACACAGCCTTAAGGAGGAGCCCCTCTTAGCTGGGAGGGGCAAACAATATGAATCAATTGATTAACAATTTTTTGCTAATTTATTTTGTTCTGTTTTTCGGTGTTGCCGTTATTTGGCGAAATTATTCTGTCGCAGAGCGCACTGGCATTAACGCCTTTAAGCTGAATCAGAAAACGGGACCTGAAGCGATCACAGGTGTGTATTTCAAGTGCTTGCCCTTGGTATCAATTTTGGTGTTTGTTGTTTTTGCGCTTTTTCCAAATGTGTATCTATTGCTGGGCCCCATCAAACTTCTTACTTATGCTCTGATTCAATATTCAGGCACGGGAATAATGTTGGTTGCTCTAGTTTGGGTGGTAACTGCTCAATCACAAATGGGCGCCTCTTGGCGGATAGGTATTGATCACGATCAAAAAACGGAATTTGTACAAAGAGGGTTATTTAAATATTCAAGAAACCCAATATTTGTTGGTGTGATTTTTATGTCTTTGGGATATTTATTGGTGTTACCTAATTCGATCACATTCGCTATTTTGGTTCTTAATATCGCATTGATTCAAATACAAGTTGCGATGGAGGAAGATTATCTAACACGGCAACACAAACAGGAATATCGTGAGTATTGCCAGCAGGTTAGGCGCTGGCTGTAGACGAAAAATTAAATACACTTTTTGACAACAGGTAAAATGGTGGACTGGAAGATTTTTGTAACAATTTTTGCCTCAGTATTTATTGCGGAGCTGGGCGACAAAACTCAGTTAGCAACCATGCTTTTTGCAGCAGATAAAGAAGTCAGTAAATATACTGTATTCCTCGCTACTTCTGCGGCACTTATCGTAGCATCTGCAATCGGCGTTTTGGCAGGAAGTTTAATATCCGAGTATATAAACGAAAAGTATCTTCATTATATCGCTGGAGTTGGGTTTGTCGGGATCGGGATTTTTACTTTATACAATGCATAACTAACGCTGATCGAAACAAAAGACATGAAAAGAACCATCAGCCGCGTAGCTAAAGAGCTTAACGTAAATGTAGAAACCATTCGCTTCTATGAGCGAAAATCTTTAATCGAACAGCCTCCGAAACCGAAGGATGGTTACCGGCATTACCCTGATGAAACGGTAGACCGAATCCATTTTATCAAGCGCGCACAAGAGCTTGGTTTTACACTGGACGAAGTGTCACGCTTGCTCAGCCTTGAGGATTCCCCATGCAGTGAAGTACAAGAACTTGCTGAAAATAAACTCGAGGCTGTCCAAGCAAAGATGAAGGACTTGAGGCGATTAGAAAACGCACTCAAAGCTTTGCTGGCCCAATGCAACGAGAATGAAAATCAAGCTCACTGTCCAATCATCAATTCGCTACAACCGAAGTGATACTTAGCCTTGACTCCGTACCTTGGTACGGAGTTTATACTTCAGCTATCTTTCGCTTTTCTTGAGGTGTACTGTGCCAAAAACATCATGGTCACTTATTGCTGGTATTGTTGCCGCTATTGGAGCGAGCCTTTGTTGCGCTGGCCCCCTCATACTTTTGAGTGTTGGCATCAGTGGCGCCTGGATAGCCAATCTGACCGAGCTTGAGCCCTACCGGCCACTCTTTATTGCCGTTGTCATTGCTGTGTTCGGGTGGAGTGGATGGCGAATATTTAAGCCTGAACTGACAGGTCGAGATTCCTGTATAACAGGAGAAGCCTGCGCAGACCCCACGGTGCAGCGAAACCGTAAGCTGCTGTACTGTGTTGCAGTGCTAGTAGCAGCAATCTTAATTTTCAGCCCGTATTGGATATTATTTTTTGCATAGAGGTAAAGTCATGAAAAGAGCAATGCTATTGATACTCTGTTTCCTGTATACCAGTTTCGCGTTTGCTGGGGAGCAACAAGTCACTTTGAGTGTACCGACGATGAATTGTGCGACCTGTCCAATTACGGTCAAAAAGGCGCTTAAAAGGGTAGATGGTGTTATATCTGCAGATGTGAGCTATAAAACCAAGTTGGCAATTGTGATTTTTGATGATGAAAAAACGGAAGTTGCCTCATTGATAGAAGCCACTACCAACGCAGGTTACCCTTCGAAGTTAGGGTTGAGCGACACGAATGAGTAAGGCTGTCGTATTAGAATCTGTACTTACTTGCCCAGAGTGCGGACATGAAAAACAGGAAACAATGCCAACTGATGCCTGCCAATGGTTTTATCAGTGTGAAAGCTGCCAAACCGTGCTGCGGCCTAAGCCAGAAGACTGCTGTGTATTTTGTTCCTTTGGAACTGTTCCATGTCCTCCAATACAACAAGATAAAGCTTGCTGTTCGAAAGCAAAGGGTTAGAAGACACAGATAAAATCATCTGTGTCTTCACAGCAGCAATCAGTTTTCAGGTGATGTTTCAATGATGGGACGCTTCCACACAACAAACAACGCAGGAAAGACCAATAACACGCCAATTAGCGCCGAAGCCGTCCCCCCAATCATGGGCGCGGCAATACGTTTCATGACATCGGCTCCGGTGCCATCGCTAATTAAAATGGGAATCAACGAAATCAGTAAAGTTAGGCTGGTCATTAGCATCGGCCGAATACGTTGCGCGGCGCTTTGCGCGACTTTTTCGTGAAACTCATCCAGTCGGTTTTTTGAATCCAGTGCTTCCGGTTTTTGCAACGCATCGTCCAGGTAGTGCAGCATCAATAAACCCAACTCCGCCGCCAGACCGGCCATCGCAATCATGCCGACCCATACCGCCACACTGAGTTTGTAATTGAGCAGAAACAGCAGCCAGATCGAGCCCATCAAGGCAAAGGGCATGGCCGACAGTACAAACATCGTGTCACTGAAACGACCACGGTGTAGATAGAGCAATAGAAAGACAGCCAATAAGGTTGCCGGTATCACCCACTGCAATTTGGCCTTGGCCCGCTCGAAATACTGGAACTGGCCCGCCCATCCCAGGCGGTAACCTGCCGGCAATGCCACCTGTTCGGAAACGACCTGCTTGGCTTGCGTGACGTAGTCGGCTACACCCAAGTCGCCTTTAAGGTCAACGAACACGAAACCAACTAATTGGCCGTCCTCGTTGCGGATCATGGGCGCCCCGGAGCGAAATTCGATATCCGCCACCTCCGTAATTGGTACCTGCGTGCCGGTTTTGGTGGGCACCAGTACCTTCTCTAGTGCTTCAATGGAGTCACGATAGTCCCGTGCGTAACGCACCATCACCTCATAGCGTTCACGTCCCTCCACTGTTTGCGTGGCGGGCATACCACCCACAGCCGTCATCAATACCTCTTCGACATCCATCACATTCAAGCCATAACGCGCAGCGGCGTCCCGATTGATATCAAAATCCAAAAAATAACCCCCGGTCGAACGCTCGGCGAACGCGCTGCGGGTATAGGGTGCGGTGCGTGAATCCGCTTGCAAGGCCTTCTCTATCGCCACGGCGGTTTCTTCAATCTGGCTGAGATCGTCACCAAAGACCTTGATACCAAGGGTGCTGCGAATCCCGGTCGCCAGCATCTCGGTGCGTGTCTGGATCGGCATCCACCAGATATTGGGCATGCCGGGATAGCGCAGCTTTTCATCCATCTCGGCAATCAGGTCATCCCAGGTCAGCCCCTCACGCCATTGATCCTTGGGCTTCAGGGTGATGACGGTTTCCACCATAGACAGCGGCGCCGGGTCGGTCGCGCTGGTCGAACGGCCGACTTTGCCAAAGACCCGCTCCACTTCGGGAAAGCTTTTGAGCTGCGCATCCATGCTTTGCAGTACCTTGCCGGCTTCAGTGATGGACATTCCCGGCAGCGCTGTGGGCATGTAAAGAATACTGCCCTCATTTAAAGGGGGCATAAACTCATTGCCCAACTGCCGGGCCACCGGCCAGGTCAGTACCAGAGACACCACGGCCACCGCGACGACCGGCCAACGAAAGCGAATGCAAAAGCGGATCATGGGCAGGAAGAGAGCGAGCAGCCATCGGTTCAGTGGATTGCGCTCGGCGTGAATTTTGCCCCGCACTAACAAGACGGCGAGTGCCGGGATCAAGGTCACCGATAAAATTGCGGCAAAGGCCATGCTGTAGGTCTTGGTGAAAGCCAGCGGTTTGAAGAGTCGGCCTTCGGTGGCTTCTAAGGCAAACACCGGGATGAACGAGATAGTGATAATCACCAGAGAAAAGAAAATACTGGGTCCGACGTCCTGCATCGCACGGATGATCACGGCTTTTCGGTTGCCACTATCGCCATTTTTATCCAGCCGTTTGTGAATGTTGTCCATCATCACCACGGCGGCATCCACCATTGCCCCGATCGCTACCGCAATACCGCCCAGGGACATGATGTTGGCCGTAAGCCCTTGGAACGCCATAGGGATAAATGACAACAGAATGGCAATCGGTAAGGTGATGCAGGCCACCAGCGCCGACCGGACATGTAGTAGGAACGCCATGATAATCAGCGTCACCACCACCATTTCTTCGATCAAGGTGTTTTTTAGGGCATTGATGGCCCGTAAAATTAAATCGGAACGGTCATAGGTGATCACCACTTCCACCCCGTCCGGTAAACCAGCTTCGACGTCCTTCAGGCGTTGTTTGACTCGGTCGATCACGTCAAGGGCGTTCTCACCGTAACGCATGACCACGATGCCTCCGACCGTCTGACCTTCGCCATCCAGTTCAGCCAAGCCTCGCTGCATGGCAGGGCCCAGCGTCACATCCGCCACCTGGGACAGTTTGATCGGAACATGGTTGTCATCCACGCCGATGACGACTTTTTCCAAATCCGCCGGGGATTTCAGGTAGCCGCGGCCGCGTATGAAATGTTCGTGGCCTGCGATTTCCAGCACCCGACCGCCGACATCGTTATTGGAACGGCGTATCGCTTCAATGACCTTGGGGAGGTCAATACCAAAGCTCGCCAGGCGGTGTGGATCGACCTGTACCTGATATTCCTTGACGAACCCTCCAATAGACGCGACTTCGGCAACACCATCTATAGCCGTTAGCCAGTAACGCAGTTTGAAGTCCTGGATGGCTCTTAACTCGGACAGGTCATGCTGGCCTGTTTTGTCCACCAGTGCATACTGAAACACCCAACCCACGCCTGTGGCATCCGGCCCCAGGGTGGGCTGGACATTATCGGGGAGCTGACTGGACACGGTATTCAAATATTCCAATACTCGGGAACGCGCCCAATAAATATCGGTACCATCCTCGAAGATCACATATACGAAGCTCGACCCCAGAAAACTCTGGCCACGCACAAAACGCACGTTAGGGGCGGAGAGTAAGGCCGTGGTGAGCGGATAGGTAATTTGATCTTCTACCAGATCGGGACTGCGGCCTTGCCATTGGGTATAGACAATGACCTGGGCATCCGACAAATCCGGAATGGCGTCCAGTGGGGCCTGGAAAAAACTGCGATAGCCCCACACGGCGGCGATCAGCACCAACAGAATCGTAATGCCGGGTTTGTGAGCACAATAGGAAATCAGCCGCGCCACCCAACTGCTGGGTTGTTGATGCTCTGGCGGCTTTGTCTCGGCATCGTCAACTCGCGTGGCTTCGTTTGAATCTACCATTGATCAATCCCCGCCTTGAGTTTACTTTCCGCCGCAATCAGGAAATTGCCAGAGGTGACAATCTTGTCGCCTTCCTCTAATCCTCTCCGCACCACCACATACTCATCGTCACTGTAACCCGTGCGCACCGTTACCGGTTTTAATCGGCCTTCTCCTAAATCTTTAAATACGATGCGTTTTTCGCCGGAAACCAGGACGGCATCTTTGGGAATCAGGCGCATCTCTCCAAACTCCGACTTCAGTGTGACGCGCGCAAATAACCCCGGTTTTAACTGACCTTCGGCATTGTCCACCTGAAGCCGAACACGGGCGGTACGGGTGTTTTCACCGAGAAAAGGATCGACCTGCATCACCGTCGCCGTACATTCGTCACCTGGAATATTGGTGAGACGCACCGAAGCTGACATGCCCGATTCGATTAACGGTAAATCCTGTTCGTAGGCGAATGCCTCTATCCATAAGGAAGACAGATCCGCAATTTTAAGGAGGGTTTGTCCTTGGCTAAAGGCGGCACCGGCAATGATATTTTTCTGTATGACCACCCCATCGACGGGCGCAAACAAGGGAACATAGTCCTGAGCTTGGCCTTGCTTTTCCAGCCAGTCAATTTGCGCGTTGTTAAGCCCCCACAAAGTTAAACGCTTGCGACTGGCGCTGACCAACGCCTGGCGCTGGTTGCCTACCGCGTCTTGACGACTGCGCTTCACGGTTTCCAGGTATTCTTCCTGCAGGGATAGCAAGTCCGGGCTGTAAACGGTAAAAAGCTTGTCGCCCTTACGAACGGGTTTACCTTCAAAGTCTGCATACAGTTCACCGATCCAGCCGTCAAAGCGCAGGCTGATCGCCATCAAGCGTGTTTCGTCGTAGGTGATTTGCCCTTGCAAGCGGATGGGAACCGCAAAGGGGGCGCGAATTACTTTGCCGGTTTTGACGCCTATCGTTTGCCTGCGTCCTTCGTCAACCATTACGCTACCGCTTTGCAACTCTTCGCGGGTAACCGGTACTAAGTTCATTCCGCAAATGGGACAGGTGCCGGGTGCTGCCGATTTCACTGAGGGGTGCATTGAGCAGGTGTGGTAGGCCACATCTCCCGAAGGGGTAGCTGTTGTGAGTTGGATACCCCTACGCCCGGTTGCCATATCAAAAGCCAAATCCACGTGGTGCGCCTCATCCATCGCCACATCGACCGCCAGGGGCCAGCTGCCGGCCATTATCAGTTCAAAATCACCCTGGTAGACGCCCGGAGCGTTTTCTTGAATGTCGGCCTGGGCGTACATGGCAGGCATAGTACCCATTGCGAGCATCTCGCCAACGGCCCGAACCTTAGCGCCTGACACCGGCTTGCCTTCCTGATCTTTCACCTGGACGGTGATGCGGTTTTCACCCACTTGAGGGGTTTCAGGTTCCACGCTCACCGCAACCTGCCAAGGCCCCGCTTGAACAAAGTCCGGATTCGCTGATGATATCGAATGACCTGAAGAGGAAAACTTTGAACCCCAATCAACCTGCACGGCCACAAGGACAACGACCAAGATAGCGACCAGCGCGGATATGCCAATGACATATTCTTTTGTTATTCCGTTTGATGGATTAATCATGATGACTGACCTCCAGATCGTCGGCATTTAGCTCGGTTTTGAAAACCACGCCAGATGCGGCCAAAAGCTGGGAAAATTGCACATATTGATCGCGCAGGGCTTTTTCAGCCGCACGTCGAGTGGAAAGCAGCTGACGTTGGGCCGTGAGTATTGTTAAAAAATCACCGCTTCCCGATCGGTATTCGTCTTGTGCGGTGGTGTGAGTTTCTTCGGCAAGCGGCAGAAGTTCTTGCTGGTACAAGGCATAGACATCTTGTGCTTGCTGCCAGTGGCTGTGCGTTTGAATCAACACTTCTCGTAGCTGGGTATGCAGATCCTGTTGTTCCCAACGTAAGGCAAGTTGTTCGGCCCGCAGGCTATCTTCGCGCCGACTGCGCTTGCTAAACGTAAACGGCAAGCTCACACCTACACCGACTACCCAACGCTTCTCCTCATTGATCCATAAACTGTTATAGCGGGCCATGGCGTTGAACGAGGGATAGCGATCTTTTTCGGCTAAAGAGAGTTCGACGTTTTTTTGCTGCTGTTGCGCGTTTAGCATCTGCATACGCGGCTGCTGCTCGAGCTTGGCCATAGAACTCCGCCATTGCTCGTCTGGAAAATCTGTCAGCGGTAGGAGGATGTTCAACTCAATGGGCGTACCTTGATCCAGATTGCCCAATCGCTTCATTTCACTGAGATCACGCTCAACACGTGCTTTCAGTTCAATGGCTTCCTGCAACAACAAATGATATTCATGCGTCGCATGCAAGACATCGGACTTGGCGGCTGTGCCCGCCGCGTACTTTGCGCGCACGACGGTAAGAAACTCCTGCCAGAGCGCCTGATGGCGTTGATTAATCAACAATAATTGCAGGTGGTATTGCCATTGGGCGTAGGCCAGTCGGACCTGTTTGGCGAGATTTACCCGCCCCTGCAGTTGCATGGCCCCTAGAGCATCGGCCTGGGCGCCTGCCGCTTGTTTTCGCAAAGACAAAACGCCCGGCCAGGGCAACGGTTGGCTGAGTTCAACGATATATCCATCGTCAAATCGCTCATCGCCCAGGGTTTGTGGGGCAACGCCCACCGAAAGTTTTGGGTCATCCAGGTAGCCAACCACCTCGGCGCGAAGCAGTTGTGCTTCCCAACGGGCATCTATGGCCTGTTGAGTGCCGTTACATGCCAGCGAATGCCTCACGAGATCTTCGATTCTCACAATTGTGGGGATGCTGCACTCAGCTTCTTCCGAAGCTGTAGCAGGAACGGGCCAGACCCCGGCCACTAGTAGTGCCAATCCAAATGGCACCAGAAATGTGTAAAAATTCACGAGGAACTCCTCTAAAAATCAAGGTTTAAGCGTCAGCCATTCAAAGCTGACGGTGTTAACAAAAACGCTGAATTTTTATCCCGAGCGAGTCAGGATTGGAGGAGTGTCTTAGATACGTAAGCGCAAGGTAGACATCCAGGTTTCGGTTCCTGGATGGGCGGGTTGAGAGTCCAGATCCCAAAGGGCTGGGGCCGGAGAGGTTTGTTCAAGCTCGGGCCATAAGGCGGCCAGTATAAAATAGACAGAGATCGGCGGTGGATCGAGAGAGGAATGCGAAGTGAGAAGAACGGGGTGCTCTTCATCAATATCCACGTCCATGGAAACTTCCAGTCCATAATCGCAGCATTGCATCGCAGAATTTTGATTTTCACCTACTGCCGCAGGTGAGCTTTCATTGTCACAGCAGCACTGCTCAATAGGGCCGCTGTGATCCATCATTTGGCAAGCAAAAACCGACTGTACCTGCAGCAATAACGCGCAAAGCATCAATACGGTTAGAGCCCTTTTGGCCCAATGAGTAGATCGTAACTTATTCACATCTAGTTTAACTGTTATTTATGCTCTGCAATTTAATCGACACTCAGAGCGAAGGTTAAGAATATAGTTCCATAAGTTTGATCTATCGATGAGGGGCTGAAGTATAATTCTACCAGCTTGCTGCAAAAAGAAAGTCCTTCAGTCGCTTGAGTTGGCGTCGTTGCGACAATGTCCAAGTCTTAGGTTTGGCTGCGTGTTGTGGGTGTTTCACTATGGATTGGATAGATGCATTTGTCACACTTATTTGGGATGAGCATTATTTTGGTGGGGTGGAATACCTCTGAATTATAGATTCGGTATTCAAATAGAGCTTACCGTAGTTTGCACTGTCTTGTTTATAATAAGATTACTTCTTTGAAATGATAAGACCGAGCCCCTCATGCGGGTCAGCGCCAATAGCCTCACAGTATATAACGAACTCCATCAATTCAATTTTCCGCCGATCTTGTTCCATTTTACCTACCACTGAGTGATGGCGACCTACGATATTTGCCACCGCCCTTAAAGACAAACCGCTCTCCTCCCGTTTTTGCTTCATCCAGGTGCGCAGTTTGTCGTAGTGAGGTGAGTATGAGGATGGCTTCATTGTCTCGATGATAGAGACAAGGTAGAATGTCGCGAAATTCGAGACAATATACGCGTCAATTTACGTCATGAGCATGATCCATATAAAACCCGAACTCCTTCACGCACTTAACGAAATCCAAGGAGAGTCTTTCACCGTTGCCGAATTAACGACACACTATTTGGAACATCCGGAAAGCCTGCATAAAGGTAAAAAGCCAGCGAGGCAATTCATCTACCGGAATATAGTACGGATGATAAATACGGGATTCATGGAGAAACTGCCTGACAATGGTGGGTGGCCAAAGTACCGACTCACCCAGAAGTTCAGATCGCATCGCTCTGGATTAACCGAAAAAGAGGCACTCACCTCCCTTCCCTCCAAGCCGAATACAAGCGTCAAAATTCAATCGGCTCCCCCCAGCAAGCCCATCACCGCGTTAAGAGAGCGGCTCAATAAACACCGATCCGACATGTTATGTGCGTTGGGTGAGGCGGAGGAATACGAGTCTCTATGTAAGGAGTTGCCTGAACTTAGCGAGGAAGCACAAGCTCTCTATTCGGAAGCCAGAGAACGGAGTGCTTTACTGTTGGGAAAAATCAAAGCGCTGGAAAGTCTTCTGTCATCCCGCGGCTCCAGGAAATAGACATGGAACTGCGACGCTGGCAGCGCGAAGCTGTGTCACGCTGTATATCCCGTTTTCGCAACGGCCAAAGCCATTTTCTATGCTTGGCCACTCCTGGTGCCGGTAAAACGTACATGGCGTCTACCGTTGCCAAAAGGTTGCTTGAAAACGGAGATATTGATTTTGTTTTCTGCTTTTCCCCATCGCTAAACGTCTCTCTTTCCTTTCAGTCCACATTGGAGTCTGTACTTGGGGTTCGTTTAAACGGACTGCTCGGTGCGAAAGGCAATGTAATAACGTACCAATCCATGCTCAATCTTGGCCGATCATTCTGGTTATTGATGAAGACACATCGCACCTTGGTAATCTTTGATGAAATCCACCATTGCTCCGGCGATCATCTCGGCAATGCCAACGCCTGGGGTCAAAAGATCATTCAGCACATTCAAGGTAAGGCGACCTATAGTCTCGCTTTAACCGGCACACCCTGGCGCTCGGATCGGATTCCCATCGCATTGACGTCGTATTGCCGGGAAGGAAAAGTTCATTGCGACTACAGCTATGGTTTGGCTCAAGCCATCAAAGATGGCGTTTGCCGTACGCCCAAAATCACCGTAATAGACAATGAAAAAATCACCGTACAAAATAATGGGAAAGAAAAGGTCTATGGATCCATTGGTGATCTACTGAAGTCCTCTCGGTGCACATACCAGCAACTCCTTGAAAACCTCACACTCATTCGATATTTGGTTGAGCAAAGCCACAAAGCCCTCAACACGTTAAGACGGGTTCAACCAAATGCAGGCGGACTCATCGTCGCAGCTTCAGTGGAACATGCGGTTCTTATCGCCACAATATTAGAACGCATTTGTGGAGAATCTCCGACGGTGGTGACATATCTGCATGACAAGTCTCAACAGGCAATTCAACATTTTCGTGATGGACAGACCCGATGGATCGTCTCGGTCGGCATGATCAGCGAAGGCACCGATATTCCTCGTTTACAGGTATGTTGTCACCTCACTCGCGTTAAAACGGAATTGTATTTTCGACAAGTACTAGGCAGGATTTTGAGGGTACAAAATAGTGGCAATGAGGAAGCGCTACTCATCATGCCAGCCGAGCCCAAATTAATCGAATATGCACATCGGGTCGCTGAAGATATTCCTTCTGCCAATACCGTATCACTCAAGACAATGGAGGGAAGTCTGCAACCGCTGTTGACCGACCAAGTAGAAGCAGAGGTCGAATCCGGCACCAATGAGATAGATACAATTAAAACGAACGATTCTGGTGAAGATCAAGAGCATCAGCCTGGCCTGCTATCTCTGGGGGAACCTGAAGAAGACATTACCGCTTTGCCCTTCACCACGTTAGCGGAAGCTTACGAGTCGACTCTGGGCTTATTCGGTCGTTTTCGAAAACGCATGATCAACTTTTCGCCGGTGAATGGATGAGCACCACCACGTACCGTGAACTAATGACTCGAATGGCCTTTGAGCAGAAGCGCAGGATCGCCAGTTTGACGTTCGCTGCGATTCGAAGTGGAAGCTGGACAAAAGAAGAGTCCGGACACGACCTTTCGTTACACGTGCTTCAGGGGCTCTCTGATGGAACGTTTGCCCAAACACTCATCGTCCCTCGTCATCAACTCTGAAGAACAACCTGATTTAGCATCCCGTTTTCCTTCCTTCATTGAAAACAGACAACCACTCGCACCGGCACTAAGCCAGCGAGGTCCTGTTGGTCCGTTCTTGTAACTTGCGTTTATGAGTAACAAATCTTTTTGGTACGAATATGAATCAATGAGTACTATTAAGCACATAGTTCTTAGTAAACTTTATGTATCATCGTACTGAAATCAGTGTGATATTTCCGAAAGGAATAAATATATTTTTTTTATAACCAAAATTGGAGATTTGTGTATCGTACGATACGCACAAATTTTAACCAATGGCTGAGATCAGCGAAGAAACGTATAAAATATTCGAAGTGGCCTACGCGTTTTTTAATGCGCGGCTGTTTGAAAATGCTTTGCCCAAATGTCTCATCACTTTCCAGAGACAAAGCCGACTAATGGGCTACGTCTCCTTTAATCGATGGAAAAACAAGCGTAACGAATCAATCGATGAGCTTGCGATCAACCCGGAATATTTTGCAAACTTCCCATTGACGGACATACTCCAAACATTATGCCATGAAATGGTCCATATTTGGCAAGCTCACTTTGGCTCACCCACGCGAAACGGCTACCACAATCAGGAGTGGAGCCAAAAAATGATAGCCATTGGTCTAATGCCATCGTCCACAGGCAAACCAGGTGGAAACACCGTTGGCCAACGAATGATGGACTATGTTATCGAAGGTGGGCCATTTGAATCGGCTGTCGAAGACATTATTCAACAAGGTTTTGAGTTGATTTGGTTTGACACCATTTCCATTTCGCCAAAACCATCAGCAACACTGTCTTCAAAAAATGTTCCCATGTCTGCCTCAACGTCAGAAACATTGAGTGTTAGCTCCAGCCTGGTGAAAGAAATCGATTTGGGCGTGGATATGGATGCCTTCACCGCAGCGATTGAGGCATCTTTGCTCGATAACTTTCCGTCTGAAAATGTGACTTCTCGACCACAGAAGCCTTCAAGCAAGACCAAGTACTACTGTTCAAGCTGCTTTTCCCAAGTCTGGGGAAAACCGGGTTTAAAAATTGTCTGCGGGACATGTATCAAGCCCTTCATACAAGATAACTAATGAATGCCTTTACTCGTTTAGAATGTTTAGAGACAAATCCAAAATTGAGGGCAGTTCAACAATATCGTCAAGTGGATACTCCCCATTAAAAACAAGATGCTCCCATGCAACCGGTGAAATCTTTTTTAGAGCATCTGCCAAAGGTCCTTTATTTTGTTCCTCCAATCTACTGAGCGCATTAGACATGAGTGCAGAATTATAGAAGATAGTACAGTTCGCAAGAAGCCGGGCACACGAATACCATATGTCAATCTCCCTGTCGCTTTTGCCGCGAAAGCTCGATGGACCATTTACTTTAGAAATGGCTTTTTGCAATTGATGATAGGCCTCTCCCCTATTAAGCGCCCTTTGCACATAGCGCTTTAGGTTGTCATCATCAACATACTCCAAGAGATAAATCGCCTTGACCAGCCTGTCATACTCACGCAGCGCATCCAGCATCTTATCAGATTCAGTAGAGCGCGAAATCTTCTTGACGATTTCGTATTGCTTTACTTCTTTTTGATGCAATGACACACAAATCCTTTGAGTATGCTTCCAACCATCAATAATCTTGTGATCATCAATGGGTTTTGATAGCTCAATTGAAAGCCCTTTTTTTGATTCAGAAACGAAAAACATTTTGTCCAGCTCACTAGCAACATCCCGGTATCGCGGCGCGAAAACCCAACTAAACAAATCCAATAAAGCGAAGTTACACTTATTAGTGCCATGGGTATCCGTAGAGACTATATCAGGTTGTAACTGGCTGGTATTATTGTAGAGAAGATCAAATGTATAATGAGACTCATGATGATTAAGAGGCATTATTTCAACGTTTACCGGCACGTGATTTATTGATAGTGTGAGTGCTGACAATCCTTTCCCCTTGCCAAAGTCTTTACTTGAATAACGGGTTCTTACAGTATTTCTTTTGGATCGAAATTTTTGACCATCAATACTCCCGTGAATAACATCTGGTCGAAAATTGTAATACTTGAAAATTCCTAATTTTGCAATTTCATCGCTGATGCAATCAGCCGCATTTTCGAGGGCAGACGCTCTCAAGTAATTGGATTCGAAATTTTTGAGTTGATCATACGAAAAAGGGCAAAGGTCTGCCATTTTATGCACACCGAGCCGGGTCGCATTAGCAATTAGACACGATATAAGCTTTCCTGAAAAATTTGGATCTTTTTGTCGATATTTAATGTGTCGAATTCGTTCGTAAAAACCAGTTTCTCTTGCGACGATAGCAATAACCGATGAAATACCGCGCTTGGGCAGGTTTAAAAAGATACGGTCATTAACCTCAGCGTTTCCCTTCATTTGTTTTACGGTCCAAGTTTTCTTACCACTTGTGGTGGATAAAATAACCGATTCGTTTTCCCTGCTGATGATTCGCTCCACTACCCTCTTCTTCAATTTGCTAAATTGCTCATGCTTCAGAGCCAAGAGCGTTTCTATAGGCATGTCCAAATTGACGGAGTTAATCGCCTCTATCATGGTGTCACCGTCTTTTTCAAACACATCAATGCCTACGAGGGATTCCTCCAGTGGAGAGAATTCGGAACTGTTTTCAACTCCCCAATGTGTTTTGCTGAGGCGACCAGAGATTAAACGATAGATATAATATTCAGCCCTATGGGATATTAAAGATTTCTCCTCGTCGTATAGATGTACTCTGTTTTTCTTGTAAATTAGTCTATCGTCAAACGTTTGACATATCCCATCTGCGTCCAACTCTGATTTCAATTTCATCGCTTGAACAAACAATGACAACTTACTGGACGGTTCCACAAATTTAAGGAACCTGAAGACTTTTCTAAGAAGCTTAAGGTTGCTGTCTTTTATCGAATCAATGTACTCCCAGTAATAGGCCTCTTCGTCAACATTTATTGACTTAAGATATTTGGCAACGATTACTCTCTGATCGGATGGCAAAATATCTTCTGATTTTTTTCTTAGATCTAAATCGGATACCTTTGCACTGCCGTGAAGATCCAACACTTCGCCCACCTTGATTAATAACTCAGCCATCCCCTCCCGCTCGCTAATAATTCTTTTTTTTACAAATTCCTTCGCAGACGCATGCGTATTCTTATAGTGGTAATCGAAAGCCAATACGAAATAGTCCGTAATTTCCGTAAATCTCAAGTATATAAAACACGAAAAATACAGGTAGAAATTCAGAGGGTCAGATCTTTTATGCTCCCACGCATCATGGTAGTTGAACAAAGTGGCATAATATTCAACAACGGACTTCGGCAACTTAAGTTGACTGACCATATCTTTAATTTCTGCGTATATTTCGCTTAGACAGAGATAAGCTCTCGTCTCTTTGTTAACCTGGGACGGTCTAAAGTCGGTCGATTGATATCGAATCGCATCGAAAACATCTTTTGATTTTGCGTCCTGGAGCAGGCTCGTCAATATGTCCTTCGTGTTATCCGAAAGAATATTTTTTACTAACTCTTTTACTCGGGAATTTTCTGAATAGATAACGCTTGCGATAACCTGGCTAATGATTCTGTAGGACGGCCTTTCGATATTGCGGTGATCAAGCCAGTCTAATGCTTGATCAAGCAACTCACGTGGATCCAACTTGGTCCTAACCTCCTGGTAAAGGTATTTCTTTAGTTGTTCTTCTACGTTTGTATTAAAAGGCTTAACTCCTACCGCTGCAAATATCCGGCTGTAAATATTCGATTTTCTTAGCGAAGTGAGTGGTATAAGTTCTCGCTTCAAATTTGGAAAATATTTCCCAACGATAAATTTCAGATCCAGTTCGGACCTAATTGGATCAAACCGAATTTTAATGGGTTTTATTCTGAAATAGCTTAGTAATAGCCGATAGTAAATTTGAATGTCCTCCGACTCGCGCTTCTTGATGAAGGACTGCTCTTTGTCATTTAACGAAAATTCATAATCTTGGCTCTCGGAGCTGATTATTGGGGAGGCGTGGTAATCGGCGATTTCTTCTTCTGTTAGGATTTTCACAATACACAACCAAATCAATATTGGATACCGCATTAGGACTACCCTGAAGCGTGTCGACCTATGAGATCACGAATTGTATAAAGCAAATGTGGAAAAAACAGCGATATGCGGCTGATAAATCAAGGAAAAGCTAGTGATAACATCACATTAGATGGCTCTACGCCTCAAGAAATGTTTCACAAACTGTTTCACGAAATAAAGTGATAAGAAGTGGCTAGCACCCCAATTAGAGATATGGGCTCGCAAAGTCACTAATGACGCGGCATCGGCTCATTTATCGAAGCTAAGTATGTGGATTTTAAACTTTAGGCATGCTCCGCAGGCTTAGGGGCTCTGCCCCTAAAAACCCCGCTCTCACCGCCGAGAGCTCGGGAGCTGGAGACGCTACGCTTAACTCCAGCACCCGTACGAGCTTGTTTTTGAAGTGTCATCAAGTATTAAATCGGAACCCCATAAATAACCATGGGGCCCCCTCGATTTAATCCTTGACGAGGAAAGAATTGAGTTAGTTAACGCGGTTTTTACGTCGAGCACAAGATTTTATTTCGAAGTGATTTAATCGTTTGAAGTCTCATATTGAGACAAAAGTCCGGTATCACTATACCGGACCCTGCTGCGCAGGGAAGTTTTTAAGTCAGATAAACGTGACGCCATTTTTTCGCAATGCTCAAAAATTGGCGTTACGTTTTAACCTGGCACCCCTTCTACG
>NZ_BAAGIE010000030.1:0-45480 GCF_054658275.1 Sessilibacter sp. MAH3
ACAATTTTATACGCGGACACAGCTACAACAACTACGCAACACCAGCTGAAGTTGAGAAAGCATTTAAATGATAAAAACCTCCTACAGGGTGGTATGAAAATAATTGACCACTACAACCTGAGTCTTCTACTAGGTGCAAGCGGTATTTTGAGGTGCCCAACGGTAAGTTTGGAAGGTGTACAATAGGACTTGAAAATTTGTGTTTATAATCGCCTTTAGTATTTGCCATAGTCGCTCTTTTTGGGTTGCAGCACGTCATAATGTAGAAGCTATCACTCGACAAGTACGAGATTGGGAAATAAGAATAAAAGAAGTCGTTAGTTGACTAACGTAGCGATTTTTTTGTTGTTTGATGTAAGTTCATAAATGTATAAATGGTAGATGAAAAAATTAGAATTTTAACCACCGTTTTTGACCCAAAGCGGACATTGGAGTCTTAACTCAGAAATTGTCAGCATTGAAGAATATTATAGATGTCTTGGAAAATTCTAAATCAATAAACAAGGGTACTTTCTAAAGGTTTTGATAGATGAAAATTACGTCTTTCGTATTAAAAAACTACCGTCGACTAGCCGAAGTTGCCTTGGTGCTTGATGATAAAAAAACTGTTCTTGTTGGCGCGAACAACAGTGGAAAAACGTCCTGCATTGGGGCACTACACACATTCTTAAAAAGTCCAGATAACCTAAAATTTAGAGACATATCGAAACGGAATTGGAAGGAAATCCGAAAGCTGGGTGAACAGGTCGAAGGCAAATTTCCTGATAGCGAAGAAATAGAGGAGCTATCGAGTACTCTTACAAAGTTATTGCCTAGTCTAGACATCGAGATTACAGCTGAAGCAAGTGAGGCGTACAAAGTTCGTGACATCTTGCCAGACCTGGAATGGTGCGGCGGCGCTCTGTTGGTTCGTATAACTTACGAAGCGGTCGATATTATCAAATTATGTCGTGAGTTTACTGATGTGAGAGGCGTAGTGTCAAAGCACGGGGGCGAGGCAAGCTTGTGGCCTAAAGACCTAAATGATTTTTTGGAAAAAGGTCGAAATTTCAGTAAATATATTAAACAAAAGCACTACATTTTGAGCAAAGAAGCAGAACCTGCTACAGAAACAGAGCCTGTTATCAGAGAAATCCTACAGCCCCTTAAATCCGATACTTTAAAAAAATTAATTCGAGTAGATGTGATATCCGAGCAACGGGGATTGGGGACGGAAGATAATACAGATCAAAAAGGGCCATATTCAGAAAAGCATCGGCTCAACAAATTACTTCGTGAATATTACGAACGTATTTTGAACCCAGATGATTTCCCAGAAGCTGATGATCTCAAAGTATTGGGACAACAACAGAAGTTAGAAACAGATTTCACCGATAGATTAAACACTCAGTTTGAAGCGCCTTTAAAAGAGCTGGAGGACATGGGGTATCCGGGTATTGGTGGCAATCCAACTGTTGAAATTTCTGCGAAAATTAGCGGGACAGATGCATTGCAAAAGTCCTCATCAGTTCGATATCGTTTTGACAAGACTGAAGAAGAGTTTCTTCCTGAAAGTTATCTAGGGCTTGGGTACCAAAATCTCATATATCTAACATTCAGGCTTTTAGAGTTTCGTGACAAATGGATGCGCGTTGGAAAATCGGCATTTTCAGAAAGCGATATTGAAGAGGGAATTGAGCCAATTCACTTAGTTTTACTCGAAGAGCCGGAAGTAAATCTTCATGCACAAGTCCAGCGCGTATTTGTTTCAAAAGCGTATAACACATTACGAAATCATGCGGATTTACGTGATTCAGAAACTAAAGTAGATAGACCTGAATATCAAACACAACTAGTTATCAGTACACACTCTAGCCACATTATTGATAATATTGATTTCAAAGATTTACGGTATTTCCGACGAAATATTGCAGACGCATCCATTGCGATGGATTACACATCAATCGCTAATATGTCAGAATTGTTTGCGAAGCCTAAAGAAGAGCTCCAGTTTGTCAGAAAGCACTTGAAACTTACTCATTGTGATATCTTTTTTGCCGACGGAGTGATCTTTGTTGAAGGACAAGCAGAACGTCTTCTAGTGCCCGAATTTATCTCTAAAAATTTTCCTCAACTTTCAAAGCGATATGTATCCATGCTCGAAGTAAATGGTGCGCACACGCATAAATACAAAGATTTAATAGAGATGCTAGGGGTAACAACCTTAGTCCTGACAGATCTCGACTCTGTTGATGAACAAGGAAAGTCTTGTTTCCCACAAAGAAACTTAAATCGAAAAACCAATAATGATACCTTGAAAAAGTGGCACCCAAAGGAAGAAGCTATAGATGACTTGGTGGACTTGTCCAAAGATAAACACGCTACAACGAGCCAAGGTACGCCGTTATACATTGCCTATCAAAAGCCAACAAATATTTCTGACAAAGAAGTTTTATCTCGAACTTTTGAAGATGCATTGATTTTAGAAAATTTCGAGAATGAATATTTCCAGAAAAAATCCAGACTGAAAGATGCAAAAGCCGCCCATGAAAATGATAGTAAAACCCTGTCAGAGTCACTTTTTAACTATGTGAAAGATTTGAAAAAAGGCGACTTTGCGTTCGACTGCCTCTTCCATCTCGCGGACAATGAGGCGAACAGCTTTAATCCCCCCGAATATATTAGCGATGGCCTCGCGTGGCTGGAAAAGCAACTTTCACTAAAAGCATAGGGGAGATTTATGTCTGAAGAATATTTCTTGGCAGAAACCAAATCTGAAGATCATGACAATAGCGTTGATTCAAGTATTCAAGAATGCCTTTACATGGGGTCGAGGAAAAGCTTTATCACCTTTGCAGGGGCGGGATCAGGAAAAACCTATTCTTTAAAAAAAGCTCTCGATTTTCTAAGAGTTCATTATTGTGCGGACTTTTCTCGGCAAGGAAAGAAAATCGCGGTTGTTACCTTTACAAACAACGCAGCGGACGAAATCAAGGATCGAATCGAGCAGAATCCAATCTTTGCCGTTTCAACGATTCATAGTTTTTGTTGGTCGACTATTGCTGGCTTTAATGAGGATATTCGCAAGTGGTACTTGGAAACGATTCCCTATGATCTTGCGCAGGTTGAAGATGAAGAGAGACGTGGCCGTGCTGGCAAGGCTTCTGATGCTCGAAAAAGAACAATTATCCGTTTAATTGAAAAAATTGAGTGGTTAGCAGAACCGCGTACATTTGTTTACGATCCAAACGGCGTAAACTCATCTCAAAACTCACTATCACACGCGGACGTATTAAAAATTTTCTCAAACTTTCTCACTACAAAACCAATGATGGCCGAAGTGATAGTGAATAAGTTTCCTTTCATATTCATTGACGAAAGCCAAGATACAAACAAAGACGTAGTGAACTCATTTTTTGAACTACAAAAGGCAAAATCTGAAAAAATTGTTATTGGTTTGTTCGGAGATACAATGCAGCGTATCTTTGGTGGAGGCGAAGTCGAGCTAGGTAAGACCAAGCCAAACGGTTGGAAAACTTTTAACAAGGAAATGAATCATCGCTCAGCTCGGCGTATCGTTGGTTTAGGCAATCAAATTCGAAGCGAAGATGACGGGCGCTATCAGTATGCGAAAGACGGATCTGCAGAAGGTTACGTAAGATACTTCCTACTTCCACGTGATAATCTAGTCAAACCAGACGTTGAAGAAAAAATCCGTAATACTATGGCTGAGCTTACGGGAGATGTGGGTTGGACAGATACTGAATCTAAAGAAACAGCTATCCTATTATTGGAACACAAAATGGCTAGTCGTCGGCTCAGGTTTGATGAACTTTGGGATAGGTTGTCAGAATCCCCCAAAATTAAAGACCGAATTTCTGAAGGCGATAATGCCGAGCTGAACTTTTTCTCTGATATTGTTTTTCCTCTGGTTGATGCGAGCCGCGAAAAGCGACGTGCCGACCTTATGTCTATCTTGAGAAACAATAAGTCGCCACTTTTGGAACCCAGCGTACTTAATGATAACAAGGATGATCCACTCTCGCCTGCTAGAGCTGCGGAGCACGCGTTTAGAGGTGTGATTTCAAATGATGATGTTAGTTTTCGCGAAGTTCTTGAAGTGCTTTCTCAGCAAAAGCTGCTTAGGATTCCAGAGAAGTTACAGTCGTTTGTATCGGGTTCTGGAGATAATGGGTTTAAAGAAGAAACATCTGAGGAAGATGACAGCGAAATTGTCGCTTGGGCGGAGGCATTAGAGACTGATTTCTTTCAAATCCGAAACTACAAGGATTATGCCGATGGAAACTCAATTTTTCGAACCCATCAAGGCGTAAAAGGTAACGAATTTGAGCGCGTTATGGTGGTCATGGATGATGATGAGGCGGGAGGTTTTTTATTCTCTTATGAGCAGTATTTCGGTGCGAAAGAAATTTCTGTAGCAAGTCAGAAAAAACTAAATGCTGGAGAAGAGATCGGTTTGGATCGTACGCGAAGATTGTTCTATGTTACATCCACACGAGCGAAGAGTAGTCTTGCTCATGTGATTTATACATCAGATGTATCAAAGGTAAAAGAATGTCTTCTAAGTAAAAAATTTGCGCGCGAAGACGAAATTATTGAGTTTGAAGATTTAAGTTAAAATAACGCCCATTAATATAAATAATGCGCTAAAAATCCCAGTCCCAATTATGTTTATGCTCTCGATTGCGTTCGATAGTGCGCTCATACTGTTGTGTAAAGTCTTGTCTTGCTTGTTTATGTGGTTGTTTGTTGCTCAAATCCAAACTGGTCGCGCCTGTTAATGACATTAAAGTATCTAAGATTACTTGGTTTTAAATATGGAAATATTAATGTAGGTATTGAGAAGAATAGACTGTATCGATTTTTAATCGGCCGTAAGAGCTGCTGCTCAGGAGTATGCAGTTTTGCAAAGCGCCATGTTTTATTAAAGAGCGTAAAATTTTTTGTAATTTTACGCTTGTAGACGTTATCCAATTAAAAAAACAGCCAATTAAGCTGACTGGTTTTTTTTCAGTTCTAATATGGCGGATTCTTGGTCGGTATTGATCGCGCGAATTGGGTATGGGATTACGATGCCTTCTAGGGCGTAACGTTTGTGCAGTGCTTTAATAAATGCAGAGCGTATGAAGAATCGGTTTGCGTATTCTTTGGCGCGCAGCATTACGGTGAAGTTGATGCTGCTGGAGTCAAAGGTGTGATAAACGATAAAGGTTTCGTAGGTTTTTACACCGAATTCATGTGTCTGTAGTATTTCGCGGGCAACTTCTAAGGTTATTTGTTCGACTTTTTCTAGGTCGGAACTGTAATGTACGCCTACTTCTACCGGTACCGAGAGTTCTTTTTCAGGGTAGTAGTAGTTAATGATTTTGGAGCCCGCAATTTTGCTGTTGGGTATAACAATCATGTTGTTTGGCAGCATTCGTACCCAGGTTGAGCGCCAGCCAATTTTTTCTACGTAACCCTGTTCTTTTGACTCTAATTCAATAAAGTCGCCTACACGAATGGGTTTGTCTGCAATGATTTGTAGACCTGAGAAAAAGTTTTCCAGTGTTGGTTGCAGTGCTAATGCTACGGCTAGGGAAGTAATACCTAGCGATGCAATAATTGGTGTAATAGACACTCCCGCCGAACTTAAGACGATTAATATGCCTAAGCTTAAAATAATTACCCGTGCGATGCCTGACGCTAAGCTTTTACTGTTGTTTAAAACGGCGCTTTGTTTTGCATAGTGAGCAATAAATCCGCTGCACAATCTTTCACAGAATATAACCAAGGCGAGAATAATAAGTAGACGTTCCGAAAAAACAGTAATGCGTTCTAAACGAGTGATGTCGATTTGGTAAAAATTTAGTAAGCCCTCAAAAATAAAAATCGTCAGGGCAATGACTAATAAGGTGGCAGGTTTTTTTGCGGCGTTGATAAAAATGGTATCAAGTTCGAATTTAGTTTTATCAATTAACGAAGAAATGCGAGCTAATAAAATCTGTTTGATGATCATTAGCACAATAAATGCGCAAATAACGCCAATACTTATTATTAACCACGGTGGCATTTGGCTTAAATCGTTGATGATTTCTTTCATAGAGTTTACCGCCGTTAGTTTCAACGTGTTGTTAACTGAGTTTTGGGTGAATAAGTTTGCGAAAGTATTTTTAGCTGCATTATGTTGACTAGAATTTTTAAATTACATTTTTTGCTTAATTTCAGGCTAATTGCGGTATTACTGGGTAGGATTCGCGTATTCTTGGATAATCCCATTCCAAGTATTTTTGATTTCTGGAATCAAACTTTTAAAAGCCGATTTTTCGGTTTCTAGTCGCAAATCATCAACCACACCACTTTCACCCCACACGCTGGTGAATTTGCTTTTTGAGCTGGTCGCTTCGGCGATGCCGTATAAGTATTCGGTGCGTACATCAAAAAAAGCAGCTGACACGGTAGTAGTTACTGAAACTTCTTTATTATTTAAAAAGCCCAGAGCGATAACGTTCAGTGGAATAAATTTTTGTCCATTGGCGTGAAAATAAGTATCAAAAGTATAAACCATTAAAATGTCGGATTTTAATTTAGCGGAGGCTTCGCGCAGGGTTTTGATGGTATCTAAGTCTTGTGGCAACAATATTTTGTTGATTGGTGCAACGCCGCGAACTTGTGGTAATGATTTTAATTGATCGTAGTCAGAATCGGCTTCAACTTCGCGTACAGTTACGACGCTGTAACGACCCTGGCCGTAACTGGTTGTTTGATGGTTGGAATATCCCGAAGCTTGTACACGCACGGTGGCTAAATTGGTTGGGAAGGTTGCCGCCGGTTTTATGGATAAAATGTCGCTAATTTCTTTATCTGTAATATCGTTGATATTAACTGCGGCTCCTGGAGTCACATAATTTGTCGAGCAACCGACCAGAGTTATTAGTAGAAGTGCTAAAGCAAAAACCGGAGACTTCATTGAATTATTCCATTAATTGTTTGAAAAAACGCTTCAATAGAAGCGTTTAGATATTAATGCGGTGTTGCCAAAATAGGAAGTTAGATTGGATAGTTGCAGAAGATTAATTAACGGTGTTCTAAAGCGTAAATTCCGCCCAAATTGGACAGTGATCCGAAGGCTTGTCCATGGCGCGCACTTCGTAATCAACACC
Organism: Sessilibacter sp. MAH3; assembly: GCF_054658275.1. Taxonomy (NCBI): domain Bacteria; kingdom Pseudomonadati; phylum Pseudomonadota; class Gammaproteobacteria; order Cellvibrionales; family Cellvibrionaceae; genus Sessilibacter; species Sessilibacter sp. MAH3. The sequence continues at coordinate 7,143 of NZ_BAAGIE010000030.1, forward strand.
GGTATCAACACAGTTTGTCATCAAGGGTTCAGTCGCCATAATTAAATCGATGCGTAGGCCGCGTCTGGGTTCGCGCTCAAACCCTTTACTGCGGTAATCAAACCAGCTGTAGGTTTCTGAGTTCGTAGGGTTCAGTGTTCTAAAACTGTCTTGTAGGCCCCAACTTTTCAACTTACCCAGCCATTCACGCTCTTCCGGTAAAAAGCTGCACTTACCAGTGCGTAACCAGCGCTTACGGTTGTCTTCGCCAATACCAATATCAATGTCTTCCGGCGAAATATTCATATCACCCATAACAATAATATTGTCGGTGGGTTTATGGTGAGTTTCGAGTAGAGTTTGAAGGTTGGCGTAAAATTCCCGTTTGTTTGGGAATTTTATCGGGTGATCTTGGCTTTCGCCTTGGGGGAAATAACCGTTAATCACGCTGACGCGCTTACCATTGATTTCATAATCGGCGGTTACAAGGCGGCGTTGGCTATCTTCGTTATCTGTTGCAAATCCCTTTTGTGGGTTTATGGGAGTTTGTTTAGAGAGTAGGGCGACACCGTAGTGAGTCTTTTGTCCATGAAAGACCGCATGATAACCAAGTGCTTCTATCTCACTTAATGGGAATTCTTGGTCTTGGACTTTGGTTTCTTGCAAACCAATGATGTCAGGTTGGTGATTTTGAATAATGGCCTCCAACTGGTGGAGGCGCATTCTGATACTGTTAACGTTAAAAGAGACTACTTTCATTGAAACCCGTTGCCGAATTGATCGTTAGCTGCGGTTCTGGTTTTATTCCGCAAATTAATAAAGTCAGCTAGGATTTTACCGCTTTCTTGCAATAATGCATCATCGTCAGTGTTGATTTCGGTACTGGTATCACCTTCTTCACGTTCTTCGTCGTCATTTTTCTTAAGCTCGTCGAAGTTCTCAAAAGGTTTTTCACCTTTGGCAGCGCGTCGTTTGTTTTCAATATTTAAGACCGCAAGCTCGCGATCGGCTTTTTCTTTTTTGCGCGTTTCGATATTCAGCGAAAGCTCTTTTTGGTCTTTATTATCTTGCGCAAGCTTGTATGAATCGATAATAAAGCGTAGGTCTGGATCGGAAGTTACACGGTTGTCATGAAGCTCTTTCAATGCAGGTAAAACCTGCGAGAAATCGATGTATTTATCATGGCGAACAGGATGAATTTGATCCCACTCTAGCGCCGTGTCGTAGGTGCTTTCACCCACAGCTTCAGGATCGATAACTTGAGGCATCATGATATCGGGCAGAACGCCACGGTGTTGGGTGCTGTCGCCCGATACACGGTAGAATTTTGACTCGGTAATCTTTAATTGGCCTTCGTGAACACTGGTTAATGTTTGTACTGTGCCTTTGCCGAACGATTGAGTGCCAACAATCAGACCACGGTTATAGTCTTGAATAGCTCCTGCAAAAATTTCAGAGGCGCTAGCACTTAGGCGGTTAATTAAAACAACCAATGGGCCACGGTAGCTCGCTTTGCGGCGGCTGCGGTTACGTCTTGAGATTTCTTGGTTGGTTTCTCGAATTTGTACAACCGGGCCGGTATCAATAAACAGATCGGTAAGTGCGGTTGCTTCGGATAAAGAGCCGCCACCGTTGTTACGCAAATCGAGAATAATGCCGTCTACCCCTTCTTGTTCGAGCTCGGCAAGTAATTTTCTAACATCGTTGGTGGTGCTTTTGTAGTCGGGATCGCGGCGGCGATAGCCTTCGAAATCTAGATAAAACGCGGGCACATCGATTACACCAAACTTAAATTTACCTTCGGCGCCATCATCAACTTCAAACACAGCGCTCTTGGCTGCTTGCTCTTCCAGTTTTACCTTGTCGCGTTTAATAGCGATGATTTTGGTTTCGCTTTCGTTGGTTGAATCGGAAGGAATTACTTGTAAGCGAACGGTAGAGCCTTTGTTGCCGCGAATTTTGTCGACAACTTCTTCCAAGCGCCAACCAATCACATCGACGATTTCGCCGTTTTGGCCTTGACCAACACCAATGATCTTGTCAGCGGCTTTCAGCTCGCCTTGCTTATCGGCAGGACCGGCGGTAACGATTCGCACAACCTTGGTGTATTCGTCCTCGGTTTGTAAAACAGCTCCAATACCTTCTAACGACAACGACATGTTGATATTGAAGTTTTCTTCAGTGCGTGGTGAAAAGTAGCTGGTGTGAGGATCGTAGATTTCGGTTAAGGAATTAACCAAAGACTCGAATACATCCTGCTGATCTTGTTGCTCGATGCGTTTTAGTTGGTTGGTGTAGCGACGAATCAGAGTTTCTTTGGCTTCTTCTTGGGTTTTACCAGCCAAAACAAGGTTAAGTGATGCTGATTTAAGGCGCTTATACCAGTACTCGTCCGCTTCTTTGATGTCTTTCAACCAGGGTGTGTTCTCATCACGCTCGATTTCAATGCTTTCATTGCGGGAGAAATCAAAGTTGCTTTCAGAGCTTTGGAGTTGTGCGAGCAATTTCTCAAGGCGATCTGATAGGCGCTGACGGTAAACATTGTAGATTTCGTAGCCTGGTGATATTTCGCCACGGCGCAAATAATCGTCAAATTTGGTTTCGTATTTCGAAAAACGTTTGATGTCTTCTTCTAAAAACACCGAACGACTCGGGTCTAGATTATCCAGCAGGTTGTTGAAATAGCTTTTTGATAAGTCATCGTTAACGGGCTGAGTGCGATAATGCTTGGTAGATAGTGTGTTAACCACTTCTAAAAGCGTGCGAGACTGAGCTGTAGATATTTCGATGTCTTCGGCTTTGCTCCAAGCAAAGGCCGTTGGTAGTGTAACAAGAACGATTGCGGCCGTTTTTAGAATTCGATGCATATTTCTTAAACCTGTGAAATGCTTTCTAACGATGATTCCATCTGAGTGTTCAAACTAATCACTAGGCTAAAAGGTGTCAACCTAACGCCACGGATTACTGAAAAAATATCCAGTTGTTGTGCGAATCTAGAGACCTATTTCGCTGTGCGTTGTTCCAACTGCGTGATAGATCGATGGTTTGGCTTGTTTCCAGAAGACTTTGGTTCGGTTTTCTCGCTTCAGTGCAACCAGAGTTCTCTATGATTTTGATTGCTTTAAGCTATCGATCAGTTATCAACCGTCAAGCTTAGCTCAGACTTTGCTCTTGCTTAAAGGTGCGCAAATCCAATAGCAATGAGCAAATCAGCGTTTTCTCTAGCATAAATGAGTTCTCTACCATAAATGAGTGAACTCACTTGAGCGTTGCCGAGAGCAGAGTCAGCCGTTATGCAATTCAATATTCTTTTATTGTAGTAATTTTTCTGATTTCTGGACCTTGCCTCAGATCCTACATCTATCGGTAATCTTCCATGGATACTATAGGAAACTCTGATTAACCTAGAGTTTCTCGCGACACAAGGATGTGTCGCCAATTTCAAGAACGGTAAGTGATTGAAATTGTGAAGAAATTGGAAATCGCATTTTCAATTTCTGTCCTCTGATTAAATCAGGGATGAGTTAATCAGAGGTTCCTATAGGAACCTCGGGATTGATTCTTTTATGATTCAATTTTTGCACAAACTCAATCACTTACCATCAGTAAAATTGGCGATAGGTCTTTGTGTGGCTGTAAGCTCAAGGTTAATCGGTGTCTTCTGAGTTTGCATATAGGTTTTGTACTGTTTGCACCCGTAACACGGTTCCTTGGTTTGATGGCCGTTTTTATAAAAGTAATCGATCACACGCTTTTGGTTAATGGCCCAGAGTTTAAGAGCAAAGGGTTATTTGCTAGTACGGGTATCTTACATACACAATTAAATATTGAACGTCAGTCTGGTTATCAGTTTAGTAAATACTTGCTTGAGTTGCCGATCAATATTTCGCTGGTATTTCTAGCTTTTTGCAATTAGATCTTGTCTCTTACCGATGAATTTGCAGATATTGATTCGAATCGGTATGGTGGTCATTTCAAGTTCTCTTGCGGAGTCCTGTTACTTCATCGTTTTGTTGGATTGCATTACCCGTACTGGCTGATTTTTTGACTAAGTACTGATAATTCTTGAATCAGTACTGATAATTTTTGACTAAGTACTACTAATATTAAGAGCTCCCAAGGGTTTTTTTGTGCTTTACTTTTTAGACTTTTAACCCTACTGTCGCGGCCAATTTTAAGAGCTGCTCTTCCCGATGTAACGTAGAAATTTTCGACAGCTAAATAAGCGCTGACATCGAAAAACGGCACGTTGTTACCCAAAACATTTCATATTTTTTACAGGATTTTTAATGAGAATAGCGATACTTTCTCGCAATGAGTCGTTGTACTCTACCAATAGATTGGCTGAAGAAGGTCGTTTGCGAGGGCATGAGGTTCAAATTATCGATACCTTGCATTGTTACATGGATATTACAACCTCGTCTCCGTCGGTAAGATACGACGGTAAGCCTTTACCAAAATTCGATGCCGTAATTCCAAGAATCGGCGCCTCGATTACTTTTTATGGCTCGGCGGTTGTTCGCCAGTTTGAGATGATGGGAACGTTTTGTTTAAATGAGTCCGTCGCAATTAGCCGTTCTCGGGACAAGTTACGTTCTTTGCAATTATTGTCTCGAAGAGGCGTAGGCTTACCGAGAACCGGTTTTGCTAGCAAGCCCGACGATGTAAAAGACTTAATCAGGCACGTTGGCGGTGCTCCACTGGTGATCAAGTTACTTGAGGGAACTCAGGGGATTGGTGTGGTCTTGGCCGACAGCAACAAAGCGGCCGAGAGCATCATAGAAGCTTTTATGGGTTTAAAAGCTAACATTTTAGTGCAAGAATTTATTTCTGAAGCCGGTGGTGCCGATATTCGGTGTTTTGTTGTAGGTAATAAAGTAGTTGCTGCGATGAAGCGCAAGGGTGCAGAAGGAGAATTTCGCTCTAATTTACATCGTGGTGGAACCGCAACTCTGGTTAAGCTTACCAAAGAAGAACGTGCTACAGCTCTAAACGCCGCCAAGGTAATGGGTTTAGGTGTATGTGGTGTGGATATTTTGCAATCAAACCGCGGTCCGTTGGTGATGGAGGTTAACTCTTCTCCAGGATTAGAAGGTATTGAAGTAGCAACGGGTAAAAATGTTGCTGGCTTAATTTACGAATATATAGAGTCACAGGCGCAGCAGCCAATTAATACTCGTACAAAGGGTAAAGGTTGAGATTCCGTGTGCTGTAATTAACACATAGGAGACCTCGATTAACCCAAGGTTTCTTGCGACACAAAGATGTGTCGTCAATTTCAAGAGCGACAAGCAATTGAAATTGTAAAGAAATTGTAAATCCAATTTTCAATTTCTGTCCTCCGATAAATCACGGATGAATAAATCGGAGGTTCTTATAGTTAACTGAATTATTTATTGTTGTTTGGATTGTTAGTTGAATGTCATCTCGTGAAATTTTTTTAACGCTTGGGGTTTTGTTAGCCTATTGGATTGTGCGTAAAAATCTGCGCAAAATTGTCGAGAGAATTGGAAAAGAAAAAAATATTCCCACTAAGCGCGTTCGTTACGTAAACGCCACCTTACAAATTCTATTTGCATTGATAGTGGCAATCGCTTTGTGCGTTATTGTTGGCTATGGCTACAGTGATATTAGCGTATTTTTAGGTTCAGCGTTCGCGGTTATTGGCGTTGCTTTGTTTGCCCAATGGTCGATACTGAGTAACGTGACCTCCAGTGTTATTGTCTTCTTTTTCTTTCCGTATCGAGTTGGCGATTTTATTGAAATTCTCGACGGCGATAATTCATTTGGGGGTGAGGTGTACGAAATTACCTTATTTCACGTCATCTTAAAAACACCAGAAAATGATTTGTATACGTATCCAAATGCCATGGTCTTTCAGCGGGCTGTTAAAATTTTGAATAAAAAAGGCCGACCTCCCGCCACTCAGGAGATGAATCATGACTCAAGTTCTTGAAGGAAAGTTTATTATTGGCGCCTTAGAGGTTTGTAATCTGCCGGAGCTTTCAATTTACGATTTACAGGTCCGAATAGATACAGGTGCGAAAACATCGTCATTACATGTAGATAATCTGCGCCGTTTTACCAAATCAGGACGACCTTGGGTTCGGTTTGATATTCATCCAGATATGTACAATGTTGAGACAGTTGTTGAGTGCGAAGCAAAAATTTCCGACATTAGAAACATTAAGTCATCTAATGGCGTGGCGGAAGAACGCTACGTAATTAGAACTTTAATGGAAATGGGTCAACACAGCTGGCCCATTGAACTCACCTTGACGAATCGCTCTGACATGACCTTTCTGATGTTATTGGGTCGTGAAGGGATGGGCAAACAAGTACTGGTTGATCCTTCAGAAACTTTTGTATTAACTACAGAAACCTAACCTGTGCTGCTATCGACTAATAGCCGTTAACTGCACAAATGAATCAGCTTTTGGCTACTATCTGGAGCGTCGGCTGGTTCATGGGTTACCAAAATGCTGGGTAGATTAGCAGCCGTTAGCTGTTGAAATAAAAACTCTTTCATATTTATGCGCCGTTGGCCTTCAAAAATTGAGAAAGGCTCATCCAACAAAACAGCTTGAGGTTTAGCGAGTAAAACCTTAAGTAATGCCACTTTGAACTTTTGTTCTTTCGATAAACTTTCTGGGCCGAATCGTCTTACCTTATCTAATTTGAACGCCTCTAGCGCTTGCCAAATAATTTCATTGGAATTTTTTTCAGCTTTGCTCATATTAACCTTTAAGTTGCCTTCTACGGATAAGTAAGGGAACAACAAAGGGCAGCGGTACAAGCAACCTAAACGACGTTTATGTGGAGCGAGTTGAGCGATGTTGGCGTGGTTTAAAAATATCCCACCCGTCGCGGCAAAATCGTTGGGAAGAAATCCGGCAATAAACGCAAGCAATGCAGACTTACCGCAGTTTTGATCGCCGACAATCGTTAGTACTTCCGAATTTTTTATAGTCTCATCGACAAAAACAATTTTTCTGGTGTTGTGGCTAATACTGATATTGTCGAGTTTTAACTGATTTTGGTTGCGATAAGACATAGATAACTCGGCGCAAAAAGTTAAAAATAAAAAAGTGTGCTAAAAAATTATTAAAATACGGTTGTTCTATGGATAATTTTAGACCTGTATCTATAAATCACCCATTTTACCGCTTTAATTTATTAAAACTTTACCTTTGCACAATTGTATCCAACGGCGCGGTTAAATTACGTCTAGAAAAGGGTGTCATATTTATGCGCTAACATAAGACCATTGATTATAGGAAACTCTGATTAACCAGAGTTTCTCGCGACACAAGGATGTGTCGCCAATTTCAAGAACGGTAAGTGATTGAAATTGTGAAGAAATTGGAAATCGCATTGTCAATTTCTGTCCTCTGATTAAATCATGGATGAGTTAATCAGAGGTTCCTATAGGAATCTCTGAACATGGTTTTGTAGAGGTATTTTGTGAGTAGCAGTTGCAAATGTGAATTCAGATTTTTATATAATTTCAACGAGTTATCGTATTGGAAGCGAGTGCTGGTACCAGTGTTATTGAACATTCTCGCCTAATTTTGGTGTCTAAAAGCCGCGTTGAAGAAACTGACAATACTCAGCGCAAAACGCGAGTGAATGACTGTTTGGTTAAGAATCGGACATTATATGGTAAATATTTCTTTGTCGTATCACGCTCATAAACATTATTCAGATAGAGCCGGTTGGTTAAGAGCGGCGGTTCTTGGCGCAAATGACGGTATTGTTTCAACCGCCAGTTTTATTATTGGTGTCCATGCCAGTGGCGCGACCCAAGAGACTATTTTATTAGCCGGATTTTTAACGCTTATCGCCGGAGCCGTGTCTATGGCCGCGGGGGAATTTGTTTCTGTAAGTTCGCAAGCCGATATTGAACAGGCTGATTTACAGATGGAAAGTGAATCTCTCGCGAAAAATACTGAGTTAGAACTCAAAGAACTTACTGAAATATATTGTGCCCGAGGATTAAAACCCGAATTAGCCAAGGAGGTTGCGCTGCAACTTACCGAGCACAATGCTTTAGAAGCACACGCCAGGGATGAAATTGGCATAACCGAAACAACGAAAGCTAATCCATTAATGGCGGCATTTTCTTCGGCTGCGGCATTTGTTTTAGGTTCTATTTTGCCGTTGATTTCTGCGTGGATAGTGCCGATAGACTTTATTACCTGGGTAACAGCATTATCATCTTTATTAACGTTGGGATCACTCGGGGCGTTATCGGCGTATTTAGGCGGTGCAAAAATGCTAAAGGCAACAATACGCGTGGTTATTTGGGGGTGTTTGGCAATGTTGATTACAGGTTTTGTTGGTTCGTTAATTGAAATTCCTGTTATTTAATAATCAACGACTTTTTAGAACGAATAACAATTTAGAACGAATAACAATTTAGAGCAAATAACAATTTTTAAATAAATAAGGCAGTTATTGAGTAAAAATTTCTAATGCTAATTGTGTTTGCTTAGATAGAATTTTGAATGGCATCGTTTGCATTACTTTATTAGAAACTGTAAGTAGTATAAAGTTTTCAGCGATACAAGGGTGTATCGCCAATTCCAAGAATAGTAAATGATTGAAGCTGTGAAGAAATTGGAAATCTTATTGTCAATTTCTGTCCTCTGATTAAATCATGCAGGAGTTAATCAGAGGTTCTTATTGTATTACAGCTGGGTGCTGCGATATTTGGGAAATGTCGAAATTAATTGGCTGCGGTTGAAAAATCTTGCGCGAGACCTTGCTGAAATCAATTGATGATCAGCGTTGCGCCAAAGTTTGTTGATCCAATAAATTGGCGTAGAGCTTGGTAATTTCATCCATATTTTTGAGCATAATATCGGTAGTTCCGGTGATTACAAATACTAATCTTTCGCCTTTCAGGTGCATATCGCCTTCAAAACCACGCGTGGCATATTCTAGGTGGCCTTCGGTTTTTTTAATTTTTCGCGTGATTTCATCGCTATTAAAGCGGTTATTTTTTAAATATTTTAAAGTGAGTTCATACTCATTAAGATCGGCCTGTAAATTTTCTAAACCCTGCTCAGAAACACCCCAGTAATAGGCTAGATAATTCTTGGCAATACGCTGAGACAGCATTCGTTGACGGCCCGATAGATTTACAATTTCGGCGCCGGATTGACCCGAAATTTTCTCTAAATTACCCACGTAATGATGAGCTGCTTGCAGTAGATCATCACTTTTTTGATAGAGCAGGGCGGCGGCCTCTTTACTAATTTCACCCTCAGCAATTAACTTAAATTCACGCCATAAATTTCGCACCGCAAATAAATCAGTTTTAATGGCATCTGCTTCAGAAAGTGATTCCAATGTATCGAGATTTTCTTGAAACTCCAAAGTACAACGTTGCAGTTGTTCTTTGTAACGCGCTTGATCGGGCTGAATACCAGAAAGAATAAAATACTGGGTAATACGTTGCGACAACATCCTTTGTCTTCCCGCAATGTTAATCGCGTCCCCCATGGTTATCGCGAAGATATCTTGGGCAAAAAACATCAAAATGAAAACGAGAAGAGTTTTCTTCATTAAGTTGCTCCTAAATTAAATGAAAAGAGTACGGAAACTAATCGAAGAGTTAGGTTTTGTACTTAATGGGTGCAGCACAATTTGAACCAATTTTATTTGGTGCGTTGATAAATATGAAAATAACGTAAAAATGACATAGATTTAATCATTTTTATGTTTTATGCATTAATTATGTGCGTATATTTTGGCAATTTAATTAGTATTATTGTTCAATATTGGGTCATAAACGTATTTATTTTTGAAAAATGACTTCCGGTGGGGCGAAACAGGGTCTTGATTAGTCTCTTATTAATGTAGTTCGATTTTTATTAGTCTTAGATAATGTACCTAAGTTAATCGATTAGGGTTTCTGTTAATCGAGTAGCGTTTCTATAGGGGATAATGATTAATTTATTTATGATTTCATCAGAGTCGAAAGTTGACTGGTGATTTCCACTTTCTCACAATTTCAACCACTTACCATTCTTACATTTGGTGATAAACCTCTAGTGTCGCTTGAAGCTCTGGGTTGATCAAAGTTTCTTATAATTCAACACTCGTAAAATTGTCTTGCGGTTCTTAGGTTATTTACATTAGAAGTTGTGAGCCAACGAATCGTAATCGCTAATTTGTCGCAGTAAGAGTGTTACACTCTGTTAATCGATAGTTTTAGAGAAACTCCGATTGAAAAGAAGTTTTTGGTGAAGCAAGGATGTTCCAACAATGATCTTGATTGGGATGTAAAGTAATTGAAATCAATTTTTTCTATTGTCTGGTGAATTCAGGATGGATTAGTCAGATGTTAGTGAATTGTACTGGCGTAGTTTTCGAGTTGAAGGAGTTGAAATGGCAACAGGTCTATTAGCGTTGTTGGATGATATCGCCACTATTTTGGATGATGTTGCTTTAATGACTAAGGTGGCTGCCAAAAAAACCGCAGGTGTTTTGGGCGATGATTTGGCACTTAATGCCGAGCAGGTCACTGGGGTTCGTGCCGATAGAGAGTTGCCGGTGGTTTGGGCAGTTGCACTGGGATCATTAAAAAACAAATGTATATTGGTTCCCGCGGCACTATTGATCAGTGCTTTTATACCGTGGCTAATTATTCCTTTATTAATGTTAGGTGGCGCTTTTTTATGTTTCGAAGGCTTTGAGAAATTAGTGCATAAATTCACCAAAGACGACGAGCACAAAAAGGAGGTTTTAACAGCACTTCATGATCCTAACATCAGTTTGGAAGAATTTGAAAAAGATAAAATTAAAGGTGCAATTCGTACTGATTTTATTTTATCCGCAGAAATCGTAGTAATTACTTTGGGAACTGTTCAAGAATCTTCTCTTGCTATACAAATAGGTGTTGTTGCGGGTATCGCTTTGGTGATGACCATCGGTGTCTACGGTGTTGTTGCTGGTATTGTTAAATTAGACGATTTAGGCTTATTTTTAATTAAAAAGGCTGATCAGACTAGCTCGGAGTTTTCGTTTAAACGATCTGTTGGTAAAGCTATTTTGGCGATTTGCCCTTATATTTTAAAAACATTAACCATTGTTGGTACAGCTGCGATGTTTTTGGTGGGTGGCGGCATCTTGTTGCACGGATTACCCATTTCCCATGAATTAATTCATTGGATTGATGAAATGTTTCATGGCGTTTACGCGGCGAGTTTTTGGAGTGGTTTAGCACACGTGCTCATTAATGCAGTTACCGGAATTGTTGCTGGTGCAGTTATTTTGTTGGTTGTTAATATGATCAACCGTAAAAAGTCATTAGCTCATTGAGTCAGATTTAACTGCATAACGGTAATTTAGTTTTGGGTTTTATATTTAACGCATTAAATCAATAATTACAGAGAGCTCTGGTTTAATTGCAGTTTCTTGTAGTTAAACAGATCTGCTCAAATAATTTGTTTTATTGGTTGAAAATAGGGTAATAGCACGGATTTTCAAATTCTATTATTGTAAGCTTGAAGAAAGAATACAGACTTTTTAGTAACCTCTGACTAACTCCTTCATGAATTAATCGGAGGTGCCTATTGTTGAACTATTTTCATTACAAAGTAAGGAGATTTCAATGGCTGATACAGAGAAGGTATCTGGCAGTTGTTTGTGTGGTGCAGTGTCTATTGAAGCGCCTTCTGCGGCTAAGGTAGTCGGTGTTTGTCATTGCAGCATGTGCAGAACCTGGGGCGGTGGCCCTTATCTTGCGGTAGATTGCCAAAGTGATGTGGTTATTGACGGTAAAGAAAACATTACTGCCTATAACTCTTCGCAGTGGGCTGATCGCGCATTTTGTTCAAAATGCGGAACGCATCTGTATTACTACTTGAAACCAAAAGATCAGTATATGATGACCGCCGGCTTTTTAAATCTATCGGATGATGCAGTCATGGCAGCGCAAATTTTTATTGATGAAAAGCCAAATTATTACTGCTTTGCCGAAGATACTCCTAAGTTCACCGGTGAAGAATTTATGAAGATGATGGTTGGCGAATAAAATCTTGATTGTTCCGTTTCTAAAAAGCACCTTTTGAAGGTGCTTTTTTATGTGTATGATTTTTCAGAACCTATATTCGGTTAGAAATTTAGGCGAGAAGAAATTTTTCAGGCTATAAAAACCGCAAAAAGTTAAATGCCTGTGATTGAAAAGTTTGTAATTAAAAAGAAATGTATTTGACTGCCACAGAATCTACCAGCCAAACATTGTTTTCAGATAAATAAAATTCAATTCCATCTTGTCTCATTGCTTTAGTATTAATGACTAAAACCTGTGGTTTTCCGTATCTTTGGCCGACATTAATTGCCGTATTTTTGTCACTGGATAGGTGTACATGTTGTCGATTTTTCTTGATAAGTCCTTGTTGTTTAATGCTATCGACAAATCGTTCGGTAGTGCCGTGGTAGAGAATTTCAGGCGGCTCTTTGGCGGCCAAACCTAATTCAATGGCAATTGAATGGCCTTGGCTTGCACGAATTTTGGTATGATCATCATTTAATGCAAAGCGTTTTTTATCGTTACGTTCGACAACCAATAAAATTAGCTCTTTTGTGAGAGTAAGATGTTTGGTATTGGCAATAATATCGTCGATGTTCGCCCATCCGTTGGCATCGAGCGTGAGGTTTATTTTTTGGGGATTGTGTCTGAGGATTAAGCTTAAAAATTTGGATATTTTTATAATGTGTTTTTCATTCATGGCAAAATGATAGCGTTTATTGCGTATCTTGCAATCAAAATTTTGAGTTTGTTTGCTTAATCTTGAGTTTCCAGCGATGCAGGGATGTGTCGCCAATTTCAAGAACTGTAAGTGATTAAAATTGTGAAGAAATTGTAAGTCGTATTTTCAATGAAATAAAAAACCACCCAGTTGAGGGTGGTTTTTAAGGCTTTTCTAGATTTAGATTTCGAATTATTCAAAACGAGTCGCAAAGCGCAAACCAAATTCGCTAGGGTCGTTACTTAAAATTCGCAATACATAATCACCGGTATTTAAGCGAGCGTTGTCGTAGCGTTCGTCGGTAATGTTGCGTCCGTACAGCGATAAGCTCCACTTATCATCGGGCGAATGATACGCAATATTGGCGTTGATCAATTCGCGGCTATCAATTCTGGTAAATCGACCTGGGTCGTCGGTAGGTTCACCAAACATTTCATCGCGGTAAGAGTAGTCAACACGTGCGGAAATTAAGCCGCCATTGCCAAGAGTCCAGTTGTATTCAGGCCCAATGGAGAAGGTGACATCGGGTGTTAATGGTGCTTCGGGTTTAACACCGTTTTGCTCATCTACGTCTACGTCAATTAAACCGAGACTTGCCTGAATTGAAAACGCGTCGGTTAGGCTAATTGTGGTTTCCCACTCAAAACCTACCGAGGTTTGTTCAACAATTAAATTAGTTGTTGCAAAACCTTGGCCGGTGGTGGTGCTTACTTGATAAGGCAAGTCTTCGTATTCGGTGTAGAACACCGCAGCGCTCATTAACACACCGGGAAGAAGCTGACCTTTGATACCGATTTCGTAGTTGATTGCGGTAATGTTGTCACTGGCGAAGAAGCAGTTGGCGTCGCCGAATAAACAGAATGGGCGGGCGGGGAACTGACCCGATTGATAACCGTTTTGAATGGCACCGTAAATGCTGTTGCCGTTTTCGAAGGTGTAGGTTGCAGAGATATCCCAGCTAACTTCGTCAAAGTCAGCGTCACCGGTAAATAAACCAATGCCAACATCGGTTTCGGCTTCTTTGTCGTCTTCAGTGTAGCGCAAGCCTACGGCAACGCGGAATTGTTCGGTAATATCAAAGCCTACGTTGGCGAATATGGCGGTACTTTCCACTTCTTGGCCGATAAAGAAAAATCCCGGGCCAGAGCCGTTAAAGAAGGTGTTGGTTTGGGTGTTAGATCCTTCTTCTTCGAAGTAATAAAGACCAGAGACAAAATCCCAATTCCCAAAATCACCGTTTAATTGGAACTCGATAGAGATTTGGTCGGCATCGCCGCGCTCAGGGAAAGCCAAAAAGTTTTCGGCAAGACTGTCGTCGTCTAAACCCGCGGAATATTCAGACTCACGCTGGCTGGCAATAACGCGCGAAGATAAGGTCTCGCTCCAGTCCCAATCAACCGTTAACGAAATGCCGCTGGCTTCGTTGGTTACCACGGTTTGATCGGCTTGCGTTGTTGCGTTATCGAAAGGGTCGGGTGCTTGGTCTGAATTTCTGAAACCGGCTTGGTAAAGCGCGCCCGTAGGAATTTCATCGATGAGCGTGTCGTAGGGACGTAAACCGCCTTCACCGTCGTTGGCGTCTGCGGCAATCACTAAGCGAAACGAATCGGAGGGTTCGTATTTGAGCGCAACTCGTGAGAAGGTTTCTTCGTTTTCACCGACATCGTAGCGAGCGTTGGGCAGGTTGGTGAACTCACCAATACCACCGCGACGTTTAAATCCGCCGGTAATACTGAAGGCCACCGTGTCTGATAAATTTAAATCTGCGTAAAAATCACCGTTTAAACGGTCGCGAGTACCTGCTTCAACCGAGGCCGTCGCGCCGGGATCGGAACCTGGATCTTTAGTGATGATGTTAATGGCGCCACCAATGGAGTTACGTCCGTACAGTGTGCCCTGCGGGCCGCGCAACACTTCAATGCGTTCGATGTTGGTAAGGTTCCAGTTTTGTCCTACTTGGCGACCCAGATAAACACCATCGACATAAACGCTTACACCGGGATCGGTGGTGATTAAGTGATCTTGTAAGCCGATGCCGCGAATGAATGGGTTGGAAGAGGAGTTGTGACCGGCGGAGAACTGAGTAATGTTGAGGTTGGGAACAAATTTACCAATATCGACGATATCTAAAATACCTTGCTCGGCGAGCTTATCGCCATCAAAAGCAGAGATCGCGATAGGCACTTCGTAAATACTTTGCTCACGCTTGGTGGCGGTAACGGTAATTTCTTCGAGTACTTTTTCGTTAGATTGTGCGAAAGCGGTGTTGCTCGCCAGCGCCGTGGTAATTATTCCTATCATTACGCATAATTTTTTGCGCATTTAAACCCCCTAAAATTATTAAAAATCAAAACTGCTTATGTGGTTTTTTTGTCGCCTGTGAGTATCAGCTCGCGCACAGTCATCAAAGTGGTTCAATGTTGTCTAGACGACGAATAAATTCGTTAAACCTCAGCTGTTTAAATCAGCAGTAGAGTCTGTTTAAAGTTCGTATATCACTCAAAAAACTGCTCGCTTCTCGGGTGTTTGGTCAGCTTTTAAAGTTGGATAATGGTGAAAAGAAACTGTTAATGAATATGTGAATGAGTTAGTCAAAGCTTCCCGAAATAGTTTTGAATAACTCGGCTCGCTTTAACGTCTTATGTGTTCGGTTCGTAGAGCGAGTTCGAGCGCTCAGATCATCACGTTCACTTAACAATTGTATTTGCTTGATTAAGAGTAAAGGTTGATCTTGAATGGATGTATTATGCTCAACCAGACAACGAATGATCCGATACACACCTCACATTTAGTGCCGTGGTAGAAGAATTTTACCGTTTGATGTGTGTGGTTTTCAGGGTGCCGTTTTGAGAACAGGTGGTGATGTCTTAGAGCTTTCGTATCGCCGTAGGCTCGGTGTAATATTCTCAAGGTAATGATTTGGTGCTTACGGCTATTCAATAAACCATGAATGGCTAGATAAAGCCCACGACTCACGCCTCAATAAATTTGGCGGTTCAGATTAAGGTTAATAATGAACATAGAACAATTAAAACAAGCAGCCAAAGATGTTGCTGCTAAAACCTATTCGCCCTACAGTAACTTTCCAGTAGCGGCCGCGTATTACGATGAAAATGGCGATCTGTTTACTGGTGTAAACGTCGAAAACGTTTCTTACGGATTAACCATTTGCGCAGAGCGTAACGCTATTTGCTCGGCGGTAACCAAAGGTTCGCGTACGATCCATACTTTGGTTATTTACACGCCAACACCAACACCAACTCCGCCCTGTGGCGCTTGCCGTCAGTTTATAAAAGAATTCTCTGAAAATGCGCGAATCATTTCAATTTGTGATTCTGATCAAGTGACTGACACAACAATCGATAAATTATTGCCGGGTTCATTCACACTCTAAGCGTTTAAAACCTCTAATTTAAACAGGGGTTTTACCGCAGTAGCTCGATACTGGTCGATGTACCGAGTGAGTTAACTTTTCCGGTGTATTTTTACATTTACAGTAAGGTTTTTAGTATGTCAGAACTTCGTCAGGTCCCAAAACTCAGCCTTGCGCAATACAGTCAAGCAACCGGCCCCGCTGAGAAAACCGCGTTCGCCACGGCTTTGTATCAGGCGCTTTCTGAGTATGGATTTGTGGTTATCAGCGATCACGGTATTTCGCAAGATACCTTTAATAAAGCGTACTCTCTTACGCAGTCGTTATTTAATTTACCGTTGCAGAGCAAATCGAATTACGAGACCGGTTCTGGCCAGCGTGGTTATATCAGTTTCGGAAAAGAAAAAGCGGCAGGTAACGATTTCCCCGATTTAAAAGAATACTGGCATGTTGGCCCTGAGCTTGATGACACAAGCCCGTATATTAATGAATATCCAAAAAATGTTTGGCCAGAGGAGATTCCCGAATTTAAGCCGTTCTTCTCGGAGTTATATCATTCGTTAGAAGATGTGGCAAAAACCTTGTTTGTTGCCTTGGCGCAAGCCATGAACTTGGACGACAATTTCTTTGTAGACATGATTACCGATGGCAATTCCATTCAGCGTTTGATTCATTATCCCGCGCTCGATGGCTTAAACGTTGGCAGCAGTATTCGTGCGGCAGCCCATGGCGATATTAATTTAATGACCTTGCTGATTGGTGCTACCGATTCCGGTTTAGAATTATTGGATCGCAATGGCGAATGGCTGGCAGTAGAAAATCAAGAAGGTGACTTGGTTATCGATACCGGCGATATGATGGCTCGCCTCACCAATAATCAATTACCGGCAACGATCCACCGCGTAGTTAACCCAAGTGATATGAGTAAGCCGCGTTATTCTATACCGTTTTTTGTTCATCCAAGAAACAGCGTAATGTTGGAATGCTTGGATCAATTCCAAGGCGAAGGTAAGCAGTTTGCGCCTATTTCTGCGGGTGATTTTTTGCAGCAGCGCTTGCGTGAAAATGGTTTCTAGTGAACATAAGAAACTCTGATTAAATCATGTATGAGTTAATCAGAGGCTCTTAGAGTTTGTCATTAAACCCTTTGAGATTTAATGATTCTTGAATACTAAAAAGCCCTTAAGTTATTTCCTTAAGGGCTTTTTTATAAGCTACGATACTACTTTTTTACATCGTAATTTGGGTAGTGGTGCGCGTGATAGGCAATGTCTTAGCTATTTGCTTGTTCTGAAAAAGACGGTAAATTTTTCTCTTGAGCAGAAATTTCTCTGGCGACGTCTTCTACGAAATCAATCATACCGGCCAAAATGGCGCTATTGTATTCTTCACCGCTGTTTCGCAATTCCACTTCAGCAGCTTTCATATCCATTAATGCTGACTTAGACGCTTGCATTAGATCGTTAATGTGAGAAATCTTTTTCATCGCAATTTGTTTGGCATCGTTGGTTGCATCCGGCTTCATGGCGTCGGCAACAACTGCTCGCACTTCTCGAATACTGTCGTCGTAATCGTTAATAGCATCAAAAGAGCGTTTTACGATAGCGTTTAATTTAATAACCGTTTCGCGGGTAAACGCGGGTTTAAAATCTTCTGGTAATAGTTCAACAATTTCTTTTTTAGCGACTGTGCTTTGCAGTTCTTCGGCAGAAACTGTATTGCCGATAAAGGTAGATGCTACTAAGGCTAAAATAAAGAGTCGTAAATATTTCATAGTTCAAAACCTTTGTGTTCTGGTATTCCCTGTGTACCTATGTGTATGAATAACGAGTTTATAAATAGCTCGTTTATAAATAACTCTGATATTTCTGTAGAGCAATGTCTTTGCAACTTGATGCAAAATTAAGAGGAATCACTAAATGTAAAAAGGCGTTCTAAAAAATTATTCCTTTAATTAATCAGAGCGCCAGCTGTTGAACGTGCATCTTTGCCAGCTCAATACACATTCAACAACTTTTAGGAGTTTATGTTAGCAACACATCCTGTGTTGTAAGGGATGCTAACTAAACTTAAGTTTTTAACGCTATTAAACCGAAATTACCATTTTGGTTTAAATGCATCGATATCGTTCAACAAGTAACGACCAATAGCGGTACCTTGACCTTGACCAGCGATATCGTCAAAGCTCCAGTGAACACCGTTGTATACACGGCTGATACCATTTTGTTCTTGGGCATCGGTTAGACGCTCAAAACGAACTGGTACGAATGGACGTGGAACGTCTGGGTGGAATGGGTCGAAACCTAAACCGTTGTATTCGTCAGAAACGAAAGTAAATGGAGTGTCATCGCCTAACAAATCACGAAGAATTTCGAAGGTTACACCACCGAATGCAGCGTGACCACTTGGGTAAGCTGGGAATGGAGGAGTAGGACGAACAGGCTCTTCAGTGTTAATTACAGAAACACCAACTGGGTCCCAAGTAATGTCTTTAACTGTGCCTGGGTTCAAGTCTTCACTGCGAATACCAGTAACTGGACGCCACAAGTTGTAGAAGAATTTACTATCCCATGCAGCAATACCAACATCAGCCATACCGATGTTAACCATTGCAAGAGTACGTGCAAGTTCTAGAGGATCAGTAAGACCTTCTGCTTTAGCGATTTGGATTGCGATTTGGTTGTAAATACGTGGTGGTACACCGATTAAAGGTACGCCATCGTAACCCCAGTAGTTACCAATGAAACGAGTTTCGTCGTTACCAGTGCTAACGGTATTAGTATTGGTAGGAGCACCACCAATAGCTGCAACGCCTGCATAAGCTTCTGCGTATTCTTCACCGTCTAGTGCTGGAGGTGGAGCAATACGGAATTGATCGCCAGCTGCCATGAAGAATGGCTTAACGTTACCCCAGTAAGCACCTAGAGCAAGGTTAAATTCACCCGCAGTTGGAGGAGTGTTTGGATCTGGTTGCCATTCACCGATGTTACGAGTGCCGCCGTTTACTTTAGTACCGAAATAAGTAACGTTTGCGCCACCGGCTACACGTCCGCCTTCACCGAAGTCTGCTTCTGCACGGCCAGAACGGTCACCAGCACGAAGGTCGCGCATTGCTTTAAATGCAGCAATACCTACGTCTTTACCTGCTTTATAGCTAGCTTGGTCGGTGAATGATTTAATACGAGTAATTTCTTCGTCGCGAATTTCTTTTAAACGCACTTCTTGAGCTGGGTACAAACGCTTAAGAGTACGGAATGCTGCGAAAGCAACTGCTGCATGAGGAGATGCGTTTGCAGGAGCAACTAGATCAGTTGCAGCGTATGGGTTGTATTCGTCTTCAATTGCGTTTAATGCATCAAAAACAGCAACTTGTACCATGGCTAATGCGCGGCTGGTGCGAGTTGGGCCACCTTGGTTAGCAGGAGCTGGTTCGTCTTGAGAAGGCGGAGTGTGGTCAAGAGCTACGGTGTCTAGTGCAACGTTGTGCCAGAATTTAACGCGCTCAGATAGGTTATCGACAGAAGAGTAGAAATCGTCATAACCAACTGCTTGCAAGCGCCATAGGTTACCAGCTTGGATGGTAGACTTACTTAGTTTACCGATGTAACCAACAGATTGAGATTTTGATTGACTGCCGGTAGCAGACTCTTCTGCGAATACAGAGCTAGCGGCCATACCCAAAGACGATGCGATTAAAATCGCTGATAGTTTTTTCATCTTCATCATAATTCTTCCCTTATTTAGATAGATGATTAAGTAGATTTACAACACCGTTACTTTAAATCTCGCGTAACTTGGTGAGGTTTTATTAGCCTAGTCAGAAATGCTAAATCAGTAGCTTATTTTAAAAATCGTTAATTAATTAAAATTAATTAAAGGCAATTAATAAAATAGTGTTGCGTGTTTAAGTCGGTTAACGCAACGGGGAGAATCCTACCATGGGAAATAAATAAAACTAGACTGATTAAAATTTCAAAAATATTTATTTTTTTAATAGATAAAAAATATGTATGGAATTTATTTTGAGAAGGTTAAAAATAAATTACGAATGCAAATAAATGTGAATTTAATTCGGCCGCGTCCGATCATATTTTTATAGAGTTTTTGCCGGAAAACACGAGGTTTATTAATTATTTTACATTTTGAACGATTCGACTTTGTTCGTCTTTAGTAAATTATAATCAATAAAACTTTACATTTAGGAAATCAGAACTGATTAACATTTTTTGTTTTGACGAGCAAAAAAAACAATAACACATGCTCTTTTTCGAGATTTAAATGGCAAAAAAAGTTCATGCGCCAATAAAAAATAAAATGCGGCGGACATTTTTTTTGCTATTTCTTTTAAAAAGCTATCAGTGTGATAGTGTTTTTATCTCACAAATAAAAAATAACAGTTAGAATTATTGAATTGTAAAAAACAAAGTAATTATCTGGAGTTTTGAGTTACGGTATTTTTAATACCTATAGGAGCCTCTGAAGGAGCCTCTGATTAACTCATCCATGATTTAATCAGAGGACAGAAATTGAAAATGTGATTTCCAATTTCTTCACAATTTCAATCACTTACCGTTCTTGAAATTGGCGACACATCCTTGTGTCGCGAGAAACTCTAGGGTAATCAGAGTTTCCTATAACGCTTTTAATATTCCATACATTGGTAACCAACGACGTTAACGGCGTATTTATTGAAAAAAAAGTAATAAGAGAATCTAGTTTTTATAATAAGAGTAGACTCTGATTCGATTAGCGTTGCAGATTTTTATGGGCGCTGCGGATTTATATGAGAGTAGTGGATTTTTATGGCAGCAGTGGAATAGTAGGCTTTCCGAAAACTATTTTCTGTAATCTCAAATCTGATTCGTGTCTTTCGATAAAACCCTCCATATATACGTACAGCTGATTTAATCGGTGTTTCCTTTAAAGAGTAATAGCTCCGCTAAGCTCTGCACATTTGAGGTATCTAACAGATTAAAACCCTTATGTTGTATTTAGGATTGTCTCAGTCGCGTTGGTACGACTGTCTTTTGTGTGGGATTCTTTTTTTAACAAAGAGCAGTCTTTGGTGAATAGATTTTTGTTGGTTCACCTTTGTTATTGTTTGACCGTTCGTTTTAGTGTGTCGTTTATTTTCTCAAAAGGCGTTGCCTTTAGGTTTTCACTTCCGATTTTCAGATCAATTTTCTATTTAAGAGCTTTTAAGGCGCGCTTACTCTCGCTGTAATTCGTTGTAATAGACGTGAGCTTTCGTTTGTCTATTCTCTATCAATTAAGAGTAGGAGACCTCTGATTAATCTAGAGTTTTCGTTAATAGAAGCTTATGGGTTTTAAATTTCATATTGGTAAGCGTAGGAAGACGAGCTTTATTTTTGATTTATCTACTTTAGAAAAATTAAGAAAACCATGGGAACCACTGATTCACTCATCTTTGATGTAATCAGTGGGCAGAACATGTATGAGCGTCGCACAAATCAAAGTGCAGAGGTTTTTTGTTTATATTGGATTTTAAGAATATCAACGCCGAATTTCTAAAAGTTGTGTCGCGAATAAACGCATCTGAACATCAAGATTTTTGCAAACCATTAATAGCGCCGTTTTTGTAGTGTTTGGCTTACAGAATTTGCTGAAACCTATTTTTGTAAACGGCATTTCACACATCGTGATCAGGGGTTTTAAACTATGCCATTACAAGCTCCGTTTAATTTTGATTTTACCGCCGGCGATTTATTGTATGGTTTGTCGCCTATGCGTAATCGATTGGTTATTCGCCTTGGTGTACAGATCGCTGAGGCGCAGGTACCTGCTACGGTTGATCAGTATCGTAAAGGTATGATGGGGCAGCAAAGTAAGACCGTGCGCAGAGATTGGAAGAATTTTTTGCGGGAGAACGAGCGGCACCCTCGGTACGCACGTTACATGAACCACATTCGCAGCTTTGATAACGATGAAGAAGCCTTTGCGCAGATCGCCAGCTCTGTTAAGGCGAATGACGCTTGGCGTGCTAAATCCAAATTTGGAATGGAGTGGACGATCCGTAACGGACGCGGTCACATTCATTTCATTCTCGATGGAATCGACATGGGTGCTGTGGTCACGAAAACACATTGTTACCAAGATGATCAGCAAAATATCTTGGCCCAAGATTTACCTCGGGGCAAAGCGCGTCGAGGTGTCGACAAGGAACGAACGATTACGCATTCGGAGTTGCGCTGGATTTACCGAAATCGCGGCAATCCACAAGTCCAAAATCGCGTTCAATTTTGGCGAACTAATCGAAACGATAATGTAGTTCCCTGTCAGGCGCCTTGGGACAATGTTGTTGAAGACGTAACCATGCCTTCGGGTAAAATTATTAAATGGAGAAATGCGTGGTTGTTGTATAAGCCCACACGTGAGCCCGTGGTTTTCTAGCGCACATGTTACGCTTCTTTAAATAGGCCTTAGCGAAGTTGAGTTGGTAAGATCGACGATATCTGTATGGCGATATCTCTATGTTGGGGAAAAAACCGAAGCATGTTGGGGAAAACTGAAGCGTCAGATTAACGCCTCTGTGATTTTATCTGATGACCGAAATCAGAACTCAAAAAACGCGATGTCTAATGTCGCTATGACAACTTTCGCCATAACAACTTTCGCCATAACAACTTTCGCCATAACAACTTTCGCCATAACAACTTTCGCCATAACAACAATCACTGATCATCTTTGAAGTCTGAGATGCTTGTTCGAGTTGTTGGAAACTCCAAGTTAATCAGAGTTTCCATTATTTGTGTTCCAGAGGCTGTTATTCAGATCCACAGACAGCAACTAAATTAATCAGTGGCTGAAAGTGCAACCGGTAAGATTCATTATTGGTAAAATTAAGAGTCAAATAAAATCTAGGCAAGGGAAATAAAGAAGCCTGCGATTGCTGCGTTCATAAGATTTGCCATAAACGCCGCAAGCACCGCACGTAAGCCAAGCTTTGCGATATCACCACGTCTGTTTGGCGCCATAACACCTAAGCCACCCAACTGAATGGCAATGGATGAGAAGTTGGCAAATCCACACAATGCAAAAGTCACAATAGCTTGAGTGTAAGGGCTCATCTGATCTTTGATTTCAGAGAACTCAACGTAGGCAACAAACTCATTAAGCACAAGCTTTTGACCAATAAGCGCGCCAGCTAAATGTGTTTCTGACCAAGGAATGCCCAGCACAAATGCAACAGGTTGGAACAGATAACCTAAAATTCTTTGCAAGGTTAAATCTTCAACACCAAACCAGCCGCCAATTCCACCCAGCATTCCGTTTAATAATGCAATCAAAGCAATAAATGCCAGCAACATCGCGCCAATATTTACGGCGAGCATTAAACCATTACTGGCACCACCGGCGGCGGCGTCAAAAACGTTCACATATTCATGGCGGTTATTGGCGATGATTTTTTCGTGCTCGGTGACTTTTTCAGTCTCTGGCACCAACAGTTTGGCCATCAAAAATCCGCCCGGCGCCGCCATAAAGCTCGCCGCCAGCAGATATTTTAATTCCACGCCAAGACCCACATAACCGGCTAATACCGAACCTGCAACCGTTGCCATACCGCCAACCATAACGGCGAATATTTCTGATTGAGTCATGCTTGGAATATAAGGGCGAATAACCACTGGGGCTTCGGTTTGGCTGACAAAGATATTGGCCGTCGCCGACATGGATTCGGCTTTACTGGTGCCCAACAGTTTTTGCAGGCCGCCACCCAATATTTTTACAACCCAACCCATGATGCCAATGTAATAAAGCAGCGAGATTAACGCGGAGAAAAAGATAATCACGGGTAACACGTTAAACGCAAAAATAAAGCCGAGCTTCATTTTGCCAAGATCACCAAACAAGAATTGAATACCGTCGGTGCCGTAGCTGAGTACCTGGGAAATACCGGAAGAAATCGCATTGAGTACGGTTTGGCCAATGGGTAAATACAAAGCGAATGCGCCAATGCTGAACTGCAACGCGAAGGCAATTCCAACGGTACGCCAATTGATGGCCGATTTTGTTTTTGAAATTAGAAATCCAAAAATGAGGAGTAGGGCAATTCCGAGGAGGCTGGTAAGGGTTGTCAAAATCAAATCTCGTTGTGTGTTTCTATTTCTTGTGCGATCAAAAAAATGCCGCACCTGCTTATTGCTCTTTGATTAATCTGGGAAAGACATAATCAACACGGTGTTAGAAACGTCTTAACACTCGGTTTATGGCCGGTCTTAACAGAGCAGGCTGCTTGTTAAGACTGAATAAACATGAGTCGATGTTTCCGAGTTTGTCTGCTTAAGTGAGTTCAACGGATTGGATGATTCACGCGATCAGTACAGAATATAAAACCTGACTGACTAAGTGGATTAGATTTCAACATAATCATCAGTAAATGCAACTTTAGAAGATGCTTTTTAACCGATATTTTCAACGTACAGTGAATTACAACTCCCTAACGTCTCGCAATATGTTGGATAATCACTCAAATTGAGCTCAAATAACGCTATCTCAGCGTAAGTTTTAACGAACATTTTTACGCTTTCTTCAACGATTTACCTAATATCTTGATATTCTTTTTCAATCACAGAATCCGTCGAGCCATTTAAATACATTCAAAATCGATTGCGTTGAGTGTGGATTTGGATAAAGAACGCTCTTTCGATCGTCTTTAAGATTCGACAATAGGGCGATTCTGGTTGAGGCGAATCATGAAAGTAGTAATTTTGTCGGCAGATTGCACAGGAAGCGCTTTATTGCGGCACTGTCTTTCTCTAAACTTAGCCTGTTAACCGGTTAACAATAGCCGATTTGATTGCCGATTCCTAATTCAAAGGTGAGTGTTTATGCAGGTTTCACAACTATTCCAGAGTATGAAAGAGCAGGGTTTCGTACGATTGGAAGCTTTTTACAACGCAGAAGAACTAGAAGCGTTAAAAAATGATTCAGAACAACTGATCAAAGCAGCCTATACCCCTGAAAATCTAGCGCTTCACAGTGTATACCCGTCTGACTCTACCGAGACTCGCGTTTCTCACGCATTGATGTTATCCGAAGGTGAAAGTGATTTACCTCGCGTGGACCACACAGGTTTCAACGCAATTGATAAATTCTTAAAAGATCACAATCGCCTGTTGGCCGAGATCACCGGATCAAAAGTCTCTCCGGCGGCTCGTTGTATGCTCAACTATCAAAATTATTTCAGTGGCAGCAAACCGGTTGGTGAGCACTTTGATGGTGAATACCTGAAAACCCAGCGCGCGGGCGACGGTATTGAGTTCCGTTTACTAGAAGGCATTCTGCCGCGTTACGTTGCCGTGTTGGTTATTGCTAACGAAAACGACGGCAAGGGCATTGAGATCGTTGATAACGCGACAGGTGTCGTTCACAAACCTTCTTTGAATGCGGGCGACATTGTTATTTTTGATAACGTTAATCTGCGCCACCGGGTGCCACGTTTAGAAAATCCCCGTACAACCATTGGCATTCGCAGCTTCGATCACCTGCCTATGCATTTCGCAGCCGACGAAAGCTACTATTTGGGTGAAGGTTATACCTCCATTGCTGAAGGTTGGGTAAGTCCTAATGTAGATTGTCATGAACGCATGATGCAGTTTATGAAAACCGAATGGCCAGCGCTAAAAGACGAATACGGCCATTATTTTTAATTGTGGTTAATTGCTATTTTCTGCGTAAACCTTAGCGAACAACTTAGTTAAGGAACCTCTGATTAACTCATCCATGATTTAATCAGAGGACAGAAATTGAAAATGTGATTTCCAATTTCTTCAGAATTTCAATCACTTACCGTTCTTGAAATTGGCGACACATCCTTGTGTCGCGGGAAACTCTAGGTTAATCAGAGTTTCCTTAACAAATTACCTAATAAGAAGTTATTTGGATGAGAATTGAGTTAGACAACTCAGATGTTTTAGTCACAGGCTTATGGATTAATAACCAAGCCGAAAATCGCAGTGATGTTTTCGCTGTGCTTGATCCATACGCAAAATCAATTGTGCAGCACGTGGCCGATGCCAGCGGTGATGACGCAGTTCGTGCCGTGGAGTTATCGAGCCAAGCCTTCGCGAGTTGGAAAACCTGCTTTGTTCGTGAACGAGCCGAGATTTTGCGTCGTTGGGCCAGCGTGATACTGGAGCATCAATATGATCTTGCCAAAATACTTACGCTAGAGTCTGGAAAGGTTGTTACCGAAGCGCTGGGCGAAATTCAGCACAGCGCTTCAATGCTCAATTGGTATGCAGAAAGTGCTTTAAGAATGACGGGCGAAATTTTGCCCAGCCACAGCAATGACCTGCGCGCTCACACCATTAAGCAACCTTTGGGGGTGGTCGCTTGCATTACGCCTTGGAATTTTCCTGCCGCCGCCATGATTGTAAAAGCCGGTGCTGCCATAGCTGCCGGTAACACCTGTGTGGTTAAGCCTTCCGACGAGACGCCTTTAATTGCCCTTGCGTTAGCTCGTTTAGCAACCGTGGCCGGATTGCCAGCAAATGTACTCAATGTTTTACCGTGTAAGTCACCGCAAGCTGTGGGCGAGGTGTTGTGTAAAAGCGATGCGGTGCGCATGATTTCTTTCACCGGATCTATCGCCACCGGTAAACGTTTGTATGAACAATGTGCTTCTACCCTCAAGCGCGTT
Organism: Sessilibacter sp. MAH3; assembly: GCF_054658275.1. Lineage (NCBI taxonomy): Bacteria > Pseudomonadati > Pseudomonadota > Gammaproteobacteria > Cellvibrionales > Cellvibrionaceae > Sessilibacter > Sessilibacter sp. MAH3. Next base: position 33,919 of record NZ_BAAGIE010000030.1, read on the forward strand.
GCATTCGAGCTTGGCGGTAACGCGCCTTTTATTGTTTTTGACGATGCCGATTTAGAACGTGCTACGAATGCGGCCATGAACGCTCGCTTCTATAATGGTGGCCAGATTTGTGTGGGCGCCAATCGCTTTTTTGTACAGAAAAATGTTTACGCGGCGTTTATCGAAAAACTGCACGCTAAAATTACCCAGCTAACCGTTGGCGATCCTTTTGATGAATCAACCCAACTTGGGCCGTTAATTAATGAAGTGTCTGTAACACGTATCAATCATTTAATAACGGATGCCACCCAAAAGGGCGCCCGAGTAATAACCGGCGGCGACATCATTGATAATAAATTTATCAATCCCGCGCTATTGGTGGATATGACCGCCGATATGAACGCCTATCAGCAAGAGATATTCGGCCCCGTTGTTTGTGTGTATACCTTTGATAGCGAAGACGAAGTGATTCAATTGGCAAACGATACTCAAGCCGGATTAGCTGCTTACGTATTTAGCCAAGATTATGGTCGCTTAACGCGACTTTCAGAATCCATAGACGCCGGCGCTATTGGCGCTAATTCTACTGCACTGTTCTCTCAAGATATTCCCTTCGGCGGCATTAAGCAGTCTGGTATTGGCAAAGAGCAGGGAATTCACAGTTTGGAAGAATTCATCGATACCAAAGCCATTTGCCTAGGTCTTTAAATTAACGGTCTTTAAATCAACAGCCTTTAAATCAACAGCCTTTAAATCAACTCGCCAAATCTTTTATTGGAAAAATAATGAACGCAATTAGCTGCCAACAAGCTTGGCAAAACATGACGTTAGCAACCGAAGAGAACTCGGTGCGCAATTACACCCAATTGCTCGACATGTCTGATTATTTGGTCGAGACAGAATTATTTTCTAAACCGGTTTTAGAAGCTTACAGCGCTTGGAACCTAGAAAAAGAAATTACCGAAGACCAAAAACAATATTTTAGTAATCTACGCGGTGGTGGTCAGGGTGATTATCGCGATGGAATGCAAAAGAAAATCGCAAATGTGGTGGATTGTCTTACGCGTTTTCCAAAATCCAAAAGAGCCGTGATTACCATCAGCAACTATCCCGACCATAACCACGAAAGTGATGATCAAGCCAAATGTATGCGTGAACTGCATTTTGCGCTAACCGATGACAATAAATTAATCGGTACCGTGTTTTTTAGAGCGCAGGCAGCACTGATATTTCCAAAAAATATCCATTTTATTGGCAGTGTAATGTCGCAAATTGCCGAAGAATTACCGTCTAAACCAGATTTGGGTAATTTGTTTTATTTAGCCACTCAACTGGTTTCGAATCGAGACTAATTCTGTAATATTCATAAACGCTCAGAAATTTCTGAGTGTTTTAGCTCTGATCTTTTCGCCTTTTATTTGCATTCTGTTTATAAAAGCTTTGGGTTAAGTGATAGGTAATTCAAAGCATCCTCTAGATGCGGTATCTTATGCGCGTCAAAATACTGCATTTCTTTGAATCTCTTCATCTGCCATTTCCCTTAAAAATCTAAAATATTTAATAATGATAAGATTTAAATTTTTACTACGAATTAGCTGAACTAAAGTGTTAAATGGGAGGCCTGTGCGTAAATATTAAAAAATTAACTTTTAACTATCCTTGCTGTTGCTTTACTCTGACCGTCTTTTTATTTTATCGATCAGTGTTGGTTTAAGAATGACTAGGAGCTCTGATTATTTATAGGAAACTCTGATTAACCTAGAGTTTCCAGCCACACAAGGATGTGCCGCCAATTTCAAGAACGGTAAGTGATTGAAATTGTGAAGAAATTGGAAATGACATTTTCAATTTCTGTCCACTGATTAAATCAGGAATGAGTTAATCAGTGGTTCCTATAGTTCCTAGCAATGCCAAGGTATCCGTTCTTATTGTTAATTCTGGTAAAACCAGTAAACAGTTAATCGTTAACTCGCCATTATTTCGCTTTACGCTTTTCTTTCAGATTTTTGATAACGGCTTGAAACTCTTCAAGGCTTAAAGCGTTATCTGAGTCGGTGTCACCTAAGTCAATCATTGATTTAGCTTCTAATAATTCGTTTTCACTTACCGCCAAGTCTTGATTGGTGTCTACGGTTGAGAAGATAAGCGAATCGGGTGATCGATTTTTGAATCGAGAACCCAATTTTTCAAATTCGTCTTCTGTTAATACACCGTCTTGGTTTTTATCTGCTTTCGTGAACTGTTGAAGCCTAAAGTTGGCTATTTCTTCTGCCTCGATGTAGCCGTTGCTGTTTTCATCAAAACTGCGAAAGATTCTAGAACCATCGCCAAATGCGTGGGCAGAATTAAACGCAGCAGCGTATAAAATTAAGGAAACCGTTAAACCTGTCTTAATTGATGGCATTTATCAAACTCTCCTGTGTGCTCACTTAAGTATCAGTGTTCGTTAATGTGTTTTATGGCACTAAATAAACGTCAATTACGAATAAAATTGAGCCTACGCCTTAATTCAAAAACGATAAGTAATTGAATCGCAAGAAAAATTAACGGTAACATCTCTGCTGTAGGCCTGTGATTAACGTTGTAAACCTGTGTTTAATAAACTTGTGCTTGGTAAATACAGGTTTACAACGCTATGTTTAAATAGCGCATAAGAAATCCGCAGCCACTTGACTGTATTGTCTATAACGCTTGATGGCTTATTTGGTTGACAGAGGTGATAATTTAATTAGAACGAGTGTTCGTTTTCTATTTAAGACTTAACGAATTTTATACATCTTGATAGAATGACAACTTGTATAGATGTTAAACGTGCAAATAAGCTGTGCTCGTAAAAGGAAAATAATAAATGACACACAAGCTTTCTACCGCACTATTTTTAGTCGCAACGGTTCTATTTATCTTCTTTGTGCTGAAGCTGGCACATTTGGCGAACGATTCTAAAAAAATAGTGCTCCAGGTCTTTTAAACGACGTTTTAACGCCATGCCCTAATGCGCCTAATTGTATTTCTAGCGAACTTCATGAAGACAACAAACATTCTGTGCGTGCGATAGCACTGACTGGATCGCTCGCTGAAAATCCGTGGCCTTTGGTTAGAGATGTTATTGAGATCATGGGCGGAGAAGTTACGGAGATTCGTGATTACTATTGTGCCGCTCAATTCTCGACTAAGTTTTTTAAATTTGTCGATGATTTTGAATTACGTTGGGACGAACAGAATAAAGTGTTGCATGTTCGTTCAGCATCGCGGGTGGGTTATAGCGATTTAGGCGAGAATAAAAAACGTATCGCAGAATTTAAGTCTCGATTAATGACACTTGAAAAGAATCGTTCCCAATTTTTAGAAAATATTAAATAATTGAACACAAACCATTGATGTGTACTGGTTTAATAATCAAAGTACACATCTTTGGGATCAAATTTATAATTCATTTTATTTTTTTCTTTAATTTCTCGAATTCTGTTCACTTCGCTTTGCGCTTTTATTTCCCAAATAGAGGCGTCATCCGTTAATTTAAAACCTGATCTGAGTAGCTCGTTATTGATTGCCGTTCGTGCCGATCGAGCGTGACTCATTGCGTAAAAAGGCCCTTGCCGCAAGGTTTTTGTAGGAAGCTGGTTGTTAGGGCCTGATAAAGCAATCAACGTGAATGTTTTATCGAGATTATCTTTAATATGAATTTCTACGCGTTGTAAATGGTTTGAAGACAGTGCCGTAGTTGCCAATGTGTGGGATTCGTTGACGTTGATGTCTGAAAAATTCAGTCGCATATTCTATCCTCAGCCCTGCATGAATTGTCATTAGCGTGTTACGCAACACCATCTGTTTATTCATTCTTTGGATGGATTTGGGTTATTCGTGAGCACAAACTATTAATGCAAACTCGTTTTAATAACTTCGGCAATGTTTATTCAAACTAAAGCTTTTTGGCGTGAATTTAAAGATTATATAGCGCTATTTTAATTGGCTATATTAAAAGGTTTAATAGTTTTTGTTTATAGTTGAGCATTGCTCACCAAAATTCTTCAGATTTGAGCGTTTAATCTTGTGTTTAATACACGTTGATTCGTTTCTCAAGGAAATACTAATTCATTCGGTAGATATTCTATGAGCGTGCACCCCAATTGGCCTTACGTTAATTTTATTGCCAGAACTGTTGTTGGTTTATTATTTTTAATGGCAGGGATTTGGAAAGTCTTTACGTTAACCGCCGCAAAACACGCCGAGCAGTTTTTTGTGCAAGGTTTTACCGATCATTGGATACCGACATGGCTACTCAATCTTCTAGGCTACAGCATCCCTTATTTTGAGTTAATAGTAGGTGCCTTGATTGTAGTTGGGTTGCAGGCAAGATACGCATTAATCGCCGCAGGATTATTATTAGTCGTTACAACCTACGGCCACGCATTGCAACAACCGTTATTTGATATCGACGGCCACACATTTACGCGCTTAATTTTAATTTTTATTGTTTTACTCGCCCCGGTAGGGAGTGATAAATTTTCGTTAGATTACGTAATAATTCGAATGCGCGGAAAGCAGTAATAAAAAAGCAGAATAGATAAAATACTTGTAATGACCCGGTCTTTAAGACTGGGTGTTTTTATAATTTATGTTCACCCAATGGAAATGAGTAAATGGCTTTACCTGAAGCCTCTAATGTCTCTTTGATCCATACGTTATAGATAAATAAATTCCTTTTAGCGATCGTAGATATCTCGGAAGCGGGTATTAACTCATTATCGGTTAAAATTCGAATTGACTCAAAGTCGCATTCTTCCGACCCTGTTTGGGTTGCCCATTTTTTCAAACTACTCACACACTCATTCAGTGTTTCATTATCATACGAAGAAATAACTTGAGTTATAAGACTATACCTCCAGTCAAAATCGGCCGCTTCAGCCACTTTAAGAACGCTTAGGACCTCTTTTTTTCCGAGTTCTCTAAAATACCTGTAAATTGAGCCTGCGATAGGCCAGTTGGGATCACACGTCCAAGATAGCAGCTCATCAATATATTCAATGTTCTTCGGGTAGCCAATTTCTATGATCTCATTCACAGATTTTTGGTCACTTTTATCTAATATTTTTATATTCATTTGCGATGCTCTTCGGGTTAAAGCTGTTGTGATTTTTATTTTTGGAATAGAGGGTTTTGTTCTGTTAAGTACAAAAGATGTAATGGTCAAAATGTTAAATTGAGGACTTTTTAATGCCTTTTCTGGCTTTTGATTTCTATCTCTCGGTCAACTCTGGTGACGCCTCAAAGTACACTCAAGCAACTTGTAGTGCGATTTGGTGCAAACTTGAAGCGGGTATTTAAACTTGAGGTCAGGCTAATTATTTCCAATATATGCCACTGAAATCACGGCATTATCTTTTGCATCGTTTGTGACCTGTATCTGTACATTTTCTTTTTGATAAAACCCGTTCACATAACTGAAGCCAGCAGAGAGCATTTGTTCTTCCAACTTATTAACGGGGATAGTGCAGTTTAAGGTGACGATAGTCGGCTTGGGCCCATCTGCTGAGCTATAAACAAAAGCAGGGCTCTCTTCACACTCCTTTGACAACTTCGATAGCTCTGTTGGTGTCAGTAGGAAATAATCTAAACTAATATCCGAATATTCTCTGTGTTCCGAAAAGCTAATGAATGTCGCATACGATATAACAACAGCAATAGATACTATTATGATTAGTAATGAATTTAGTAGGCGCATATTTATCGTACCTTCATAAAAAATTTACTCGGTAACGCCATATTTTCGACCAATTGCTTGGGAGACGACGGTAATATCCGATCTAGATGTCATAGGGATTTTCTTATTATTTTAATAGATAAAGTTGCAAAGGCGCTTTTAGTAATTGGTGTTTCTTAGTTGAATATATGTTTTTGGTGATTTTTTAAGATTTAGCGTTTAATTCTAAGGCTAAGTTAAGCGGTTTTCTTTTCAGGTTTCGCTTAAGCTTTTGTCAGTTGATTTTAGGTGGGATTTAACGAGTATTTCTTCGGAATCTTGCTAACTCATCATTTCTTAATTCCTTCGCGTCAGGGTCTATCATTGCAGACTTTTTAATTTCATCATCAGTCATAGACTTAACCTTCTTCCAGTCAGTCGAGCCCCTACGTCCCCGTGCGCTCGCACCGCTAATTTTCTTAATAGTCATAACTATTTCTCGTCCTTTTTGTTTTTAACTGGTTTAAATTCGTCTAGCTCTTCTTTTGTTGGAAACGCAGAATCAGGATCATCCTTTGCCGCTTTTGTTATTTCTTCATCAGTTATTTCGTCAACCTCTTGCCAATTGGTTTTTCCTTTTAACTTCTTTGCTTGTTCAGCGGTAATTTTCTTAATAATCATGAATAATCTCCTAATTCTAGAATGTTCCGCGTTCATAAGCTGCACGCTCATTCTTATTTGCTTTTCGTGCTGATATAACCCTAATAGTATTCTGGGTCCTCTCAGTATAAACCACGAAAAGCACCCTCTCACTTGACATTCCGATTACCTGATATCGGCTTTCACCATAATCGTGCCTAAGATCAAGTTTACCAATTCGCCGATCATCAAAAAAGACCTGTATTGCGTCCATAAAGTCAATTTTATGTTTGGCACGATTTATGTTGTTTTTATTTTCATCCCATTCAAAATCATACATTTAAGCATTCCTTGCATTTTCGATTGTCAGCTAACGCTGCCAGTGTAGTGGTCAATCTGTATCTGATAGTAAAATAAACGACTAAACCACCAACAAGATCGCTGATTAAAGGTCGTGCCCAATTTAATATGTCTTGCATAGTTTCTCGGAAAAACCAACGATTTAATAACTAGTTCAGCTTTGCTGAGTCCGAGGCTGAAGGCGTTAAGTTGATTGGCTGGGTAGAGGATTATTCTCAATCGCCGAAGTACTCATCGAACGACCTATAGTTACCCAAACAAATCGTATCAAACTCATCTTTATTATTTGCTCGGACTACGCCAATTTTTCTCAGTGCTTCATTTATCCCATCTTTCGTTTCCGGCATAATCGTTTCACCTTCACTGTATACAGAGGCATACTGTTCACCGATTCCTCCAAAATACTCAGTCATTATTATTGCGTACTTATTTAATTCTAGATTTTTGGCAAAGTAATGTGAAACCGAACAATCGCAGATAATTTCTCCCACAGAATCATGTTCAATTCCTAGTTTGTCACCCCAAAAATCTATATGACTGGCAAATAAAGCCACAATTGTAAAACCATTGTGATAGAAAAAAGGAAGGCCAAAAGATTTGGCGATCTCACTATTGATTTCGCCTTTTGTGATCATTGCTTCGATGTGATGACCCAAAAAATTTTACTCCTTTTAACGCTCGTATTTGCAACTGGTTTAATCGAAAAAAATAACGGATTAATTCGATAATTTACCCTAAAACCGAAGCATGGAATTGGTGACATAACACCAATGTAATTACATTGTTATGCAACTTAACCAGAGACCACGAAAATGTTTACGATATAAAACCCGAGAGGAAGTGTTTAATGAACATTAACTATTTTTGTTGCGCTTTAAACTTTAGGTCAGGTAACTCTTCCAGTTCGACATCAAATTCTTGAAGGTATTTTAGGGATTTGAGCAACTGTTCTTTTGTCATAGTTTTTTCTAAGTTTTCACTATTAAATTGGAAGGAGATCGGCGCATCTTGCTGAATTAGATAGTACAGGGCCAAAGCTTTTTCAGGTTCTCGCGTTATGCCTTCTCCACTAACCCATAATTGAGCTAGTTCGCTTCGAGCTTCGGTGCTACCTTCCAATGCTGCTCTTTGGTACCAATGTTCAGCACTGACATAATCCTTATCAACACCAGCCCCTCTAGCATATAGTGTCGCCAGACGATATGCCGCTTCTGTATTTCCAGTATTGGCCGCTGATAAATATAATCTGTAAGCTTGAGAATAGTTCTGTTGTGATTCTGCAAGCGAAGCTTGCAAAAATTCGTCAAATGTAGAAAGTATTGCTTCAGATTTTTCCAGAGCGATATTTACAGCTTTCATATCGTTATCTAGAACCTTGACTAGATTTAAAAATTTTTTTTTTCTTACTGAATCTAGAGAATCAATTTCTGAAAACCAAGATAACTCATCTTTAATACGGCCTAGAGAAATTGGAAGTTTTTCGTAACCAGTTCTTAGCGCGGCGATCTGATTAAGTACAATTTTATTCACTTTCTTTTGGCTCTTAGAGTCGTACTCTAGGCGCTCTATCCTCTCATTTACTAAAGAGGATCGTTCTTCCGTTACTTTCAGATAAAAAGTGCTACCTAGCGCTCCTACAATTAGGCACCCAAATAAAGAAATAGCAACAATAGTAGGGTGTGTTTTAATTTGTTCCATCAAGTCTGAAAATGCCATTATTCTACCTTTCTTCAATTGATGCTGGCTATTGCCTAACGCCGCGCTCTGCGGAAAAATTGTCCGGCAGCAGCGCTTTGTTAGCACTATTGTTCAAGCTGGCTAAGTAACTTCAACCTTATATAGTCCAATGAGAACCTTTTAACCTGTTCGTTTTGAATATAGATGCAATGACCATATTTATAGTCCCCTTCATTTACTAAATTACTAGATTTACAAGGGACACTTATGAAACCTAAGAATTTACCAAGAATGGATACCGCGACACCAAAAGTTTCACTAGACGGTGCAAGTATTACAGCGGAACAGTTACCAATTTCAGTCATCATCTTCAGAATATGAAACATATCATCGCCTTCTTCTGGCTCATGATATCGAGAATAAACTCGCGCGAAAGATTCTGTTGGCCAATTCTGTTTGTCTAAATTCATAATTTTTCTGAATTCATCAGTTTTCACATTTTTGACGAAATTATCGCCATAGGCATAATAGCCAGCAGCCAAAGCCACCTTAGCAACAAACATAAGGTCTATATCAATATCTATTTTAATATTGTTGCATTGAACTTGATGAGCTCGCGAGTCAGTACGCTCTATATTTTTTCTCTCTCGCAGATCAAATAGTGAAAGACCATGCTTACCAAACTTAACCTGAACAGGCGTACCATCCGTCAACTTGGCATTTTTCACTGTTGGAATTGGATGCTTTTTACTGTGACCAACAGCACCCGCTCTATCCCTCTCAAACAAAACGATAAAATCATTTGCAAGCTTGCCATCAACTCTTGAGCCAATGTCATTGTTAAACTTTCGGTCAACATCAATTACAAAATCATCATGCCCACCCAGTGATAAAGGGAGTATATGTTCAGGACTAGGGTCTAATGTTTCTTTATCAGTGTATACGCAATAAGTCATGAATTACTCACATACAGCCAATAGTACTAACGCCTTGCTCACCGGAAAATTAGGAGCGCAGCGAGTAATTTTTCCGAGAGCAGCAACTTGTTAGGCCATTTACATATCATCAATAAAGTCTTTGATTTCGTCGATTTCATCAATACTGGCTTGAATCGTAAGCTTGCTTTTAATGTAATCTAAAAGCTCCTTCGCCTTCGCGCTGGGTTTGCTTTGAAATAGCTCCCCATTTGCCCGCTCATTATCCTTAAACATCCTCGCCAAAGTCATGAGCTGATTACTATTAAGCGAATCAACAAACGGTTTCAGTGAGACATGAGCTGTTGATCTGCCCCAGTAATTGCCACACCAGACCGCTAAAATTTCTTGGTAAACATCTTCAAATGCAATGGATGGTACATATGGACCAAATTGAGCAAGTGCTTTTGCAGCTTTTTCTTCATCACCCCAACCGTAGGAAGTATCTTTAGATTTAGCTAGTTGCTTGACAGCATGTCTGTAAAGGCTAGCTCTAGCTGCATCAGGAATATATTTAATGCCCTCGACTTTCACGAGGGTTTCTAGAACCCGTATTTTCGCACCCTTATCGCCACTTGAATCAGAGTCAGGGTCGACTAGGTATGAATGATATCGCTGGCCCGCTGATTTCATTAAGTCTTCGTTGGCTCTTTCCCATGCTTCTGGGAATAGCTTGCTAGCATTTTCATGAGAAGGGCTTTCCCCTTTACAGATCATGTCTAGCAGAAATCCAAATGTCAGACGAATATCTCCAGGTTTAAAGGCCTTTATTTGGTCTCTTAATATTTCTTCATTTTCTTCAGATAGCTCAGCACTTTTTATTGGCTCAAACAGACCTGATGGCGAATGTCCTGGGTCGGGCATTTCGGCTTCAAAAAGGTTCTTCTGAAGCATAAGAGCTAGCCCAAACACCTCTTCATATTCTACTGAATCGTCACTGCCGTGAGCTGGAGATGCGTGGTTACGCATCCAGTTGATCATTTCTAGAGATTTCCCAGCTTTTTTATTTAAAACTCCAAGCTTTGTAGCGCCATTTATTAGAGTAAGATCATCAACACCAGACCACCTTTCCCCAAGGGTCTCTCCGTCTTTGTCATACTTTTTTCTTCCTGCCTCTTCCTTTACCGCCGAAGAAAAAAGCTCAATACCATAAGCTTCCATTCTTCTACGCAAATTATGGACTGCCGCATTCCATATATCTAAGAGCGAATGATCAGGAAACCCAGCATCCAAAAGTTTTCTTGCTTGTGACAAATATCCAATTTCGGCATCAACCGTTGCGGGAAAGTTATCTTTTGATGGTTTCCCTAATATCGCGGGTAAGTTCTCTGTCACTTTCATTCCTTAAATATGTAGCTTGAGTTCAGGCTCGGCAAAGGCCTAACGCCTGCATTTGGGGCCGTAGTGTTGGCGCGAAGCGCCGAAACGGAGGTCCCAGGCCACGAAGTGGGCCGACCAAGATGCGCTTGTTATGTTGCTGCACCTTAACCATTATTCTAGGAACTCTGCTGGCAACGCTTTGCAATATTCTTTGGCTTTTGCTATCAGAGAATCCCATTCCTCGTACGGCTTAGCTCCATATCCATGCGCAAGTAGCTCCTTTTCACACAAATCTTCGAGAGCCCAGATCGCACGCTTTTCTTCTTCGCTGAACGTTTCATTCTGTGGTGTTCCAGATAGTTTATCCGAGATCAAATTCCACAGAACAATTAAGTGCCCAAGAGATAAATTGATTGATGTATTTTTATCGAATTGGTCTTGGCACATATCTATTTACCAACATAACAATGTAATAGATGTCTCAACGACGTCTTTCCCCAAATTTACTGTCATAGCGACGTTATCTCAGGTAATTTTTTTGAAAACTATCTCGAAAGTCTTGTGCGGTCAATGTTTTGAAGTGTTTGGCGTAAAATTCATTTTTAAGTTTTGCGCTGTTTGAATTTGTGTCTCGATTATTATCTAAACTTATAGGAACCTCTGATTAACCTAAAAATATTTAGATTATTATTTGAGAATACCGTTTATCAATGAATAATCTCATATAAAAATAAAACCTTTTAGAAATGTCTTTGGTATTTCTTTCCTCAGTATCGATTACAGCGCTAATAAATAGCGTTTCGCGACCACGATATTTATCAATGCACACTTAGTCATTATGGCATCTGCATTTTTTTTCAAACTTTTATAACGCACTTTCTGATAACCAAATTGACATTTGAGTATCGAAAATAAATGTTCAACTCTTGGTCG
>NZ_BAAGIE010000031.1:0-44982 GCF_054658275.1 Sessilibacter sp. MAH3
AAAACCGTTGGTGTTCAGTGTTTGTTGTTTCATGATCAAACCGTTTTATTTGCAGACGAGATATTATGGCAGATCTCAGAGGTTAATCAGAGGTTCCTATAATAAATAGAACCGAAAGCGAGACTGCCAATAATAATCAGTAAACCCCGTAATCCAAGTGCCAACGAGTAGATATGCACTGATGTTATGCGTGAAGTACATAACAGCAAAGCAGATCATAAGGATTTATACGTACCTTCATGTGATTCTTAACGCCCGGTGCACGGGCGAGCAGGCAATGCGAGTCCAGCTCGGCTTGACGCGTTATTGTGCCGTCGCTTGCTATAAGGCGAGCTTTGCGGCGAGGACTGTGTTGTACGTTGAAACATATTGATTGATGTCTTCCATTTCACTACCAGAATACCACGATACAAAACATAGGTTATCTCCCGAACCATCTACTGCCTTGAACCGCCCGCTCGCCCGAATTTGCTTCGCTTGGGCCGTAGTGAGCCCAGGGAAGTTGAGCGTCAAACCGTATGTGGCCAGAAATTTGAACTCCCCTGAGGTATAGTCCTTTTCTACATCCACTTTAGCGTCTGATGTAAGAATCCGACTCAACTCAGCTAGCACCTCAGCGCCACAATAGTCCGCGAATGCATTGACTGAAAAAAATAGTGGCAGAACAGCAACGATAGACTTGAGCATTAGATCTCATTATGACGCTGCCAGCCCTACCGCAAAGCGATAGGGCGAACATGGCTGGCTTGTTAACCTAGAATAGATTTGTCTTGTTTATTTTAGTACCGCAATATAGGCAGCTTACGTGTCTAGGAGCAACGACTCTGTTGCAACTAGAGCACGTATTTGTAGGTGCTATTTTACCGTCTAGCTTGCCGTCTCTGAGATCAATTTCTTCTATCTTCTTTAGTAGCATCGCTTTTGAGAAACCGATTTCTTCAAAAAGCTCACTCATTGCCATACAGACTAAAGATAGGTGGTCTAATTTAGCTTCTAATTCGCTGATATTTATTTCGTTGGAGATAGTCCTTTGTTTAGCCTCCCCTGCTTTTGATAAAGCTTCAGTTCTCGTCTTTTCAATTCTGTATTGTTGGAATATGTCGAATAAATCCATAGTCTTTCCGATAAGGGTTAATGCCCAGCTAATCCGCCGGAACGGAGTTGATTGTTCTGTGCGAGCGTAGCGAAAAACCACAGAACGAGCAACGCAGTGGAGGTCAATTTGGGCTGCTTGTTAGGCAGACAAGATGCTCAGCGGTGGAACCCACATAACATTTGTGTGGAAAACCCCGCTCTTGGGCTGTCGTAGTGATTAGTGAGCATATTTCCTCTGCTATGTCGGCATCGGTGCCATACCGAACAGCTTCGCCATTTTCGTGAACTTCTGCCATTAGGTTAAACGCCTGTGACTGATCGAGCTCCAAATACTTCCTGAATGCGGCTGCAACGAAATTCATTGGCGTTTCGTCATCGTTGAGAATCTTTATTCCGTAGCCGTTACTTACAGTAAAGAAGCTGCCTCTTCTCTGAGGAAGTGCTTCTTCATCATTAAATGCTTTGGTGAGCCAGTTGGTGAGGTGCTTGAGAAACATCTTTATTGCCTAACGCTTTTTTAATAGGCCGCATTGCTGCGAAGTAGCGCTGTTTGCGGTCCAGCTCGAAGGGCGATTATTAACAAACTTGTATAGTTGATTATTCAGAGCAAACCGTATGAAATGGAAGGCCATCTTTATACGCATAGTATTCAACGCATTTCCTTCCATTCGAGGTGACTTCTCGCTTTCCTGAATCTAGGAACTCATAGACCTCACCGTAGGATACGATCCCATTTTGGTTTATATCCATTTCACTCCAAGAGTATTTATCATCGCAGATTAGCACTAAATATGGTGCAACCCCGATGATGAGCAACAGAGCGAATATCGAGATTATCGGTTTGATATTCATCATACTATTTATGAGCCATAACTCCTTGGTAAGGGGCAACCGAAACGCAGTGTAGGTTGTCCCGCGCAGACCGCGCTTTTTGTGGACGGAGTGTACTTGACCACCTTGTTATGGCTAAGGCCCATCGCCAGTTTGGTTGACTTCATATGATAATAAACTTAGTTCTTCATTGAACTTAAATACTAGAACTGCGCTAAATGTAACGAATATATAACTCTCAATATCTTTATCTAAGGCATAGCATTGAAGTTCTACCCTATGACAACCGTGTGATAATTTCTTTGAGTCTAGATAGGCTGCTACATCAGATTTTGATGTGCCAACTGGAGTATTCTTGCTTAATTCCTGTTCCCAATACGCCATTTTCTTATCAATGGATCCACAAGCGGAAATTAGCGATATTAAAATTACGATGGATAGTAACTTCATGATTTAGAGCCATAACGCCTAGGTAAGGGACAGAAAAAGCGAAGCTTTTGATGTCCCGTGGAGCCAGCTTTAGCTGGCGTAACGAACTTGACCTGCTTGTTATGCATCATATGCTACAAGCCAAGGAAATTTTTAACAGGCGCTTTTTGAAGAAATTTGTCACTCATATCCAGAGTATTCCGTTCACTGAAAGTTATGGGTGTTGTAGCGTTTAGATTATTCCTATCATCGTGCATTACATTTTCACCAGGCCCAGTAGATACCAGTTTGAAAGCTGTATAACCCCATTCATTGGACTCGACGTACCAACCTTCATGGCAACTCCATTTTACTGGAAACTCCCAGTCGGATACCTCATTTGATTGGAAATAGATAGAAATGCCTTTTAAATATGCTGTTCCATTGGCTTTTCTTTCAAGTCGAGTAATGTCTCTTTTTAATCCGTCAAATTTATTCTTAACAGTCACATCAGTAAACCAAACACCTATCAGTTCTGGGCAAATGGAATTTTCTTTGAATTTCTCTTTTTCAAATTCGTATTCAGCAAATGAAAGCGAAGAAAGTGAAAAAAGTAAAATAAGAAGAAATTTTCTCACGAGGTAACCTTTATGAATGTATAACGCCCCGCTAAACGGTTAGCGGTAGCGAGTCCGGTGGAGGCCACGCTTTTTGTGGCCGGAACGAATTTGAGCGGCTTGTTATAACGTTGCACTGATTCTATCTCTTATTACTTTCAGGAAGCCCGTGAAGTAATCTATTTCTGGCACGCCATCCGGATTATCTGGGAGCAAGAAATCTAGGAATGGTTTGGCGTTTGTACTGCCAAGAATTTTTACGACCTGGCTATTAATTTCTTCGACGGTGAACGGTTTCTTGGTTTTATCGCAACGATTATGGGCAATATACTTACTGCGAAATGAGTTTATACCTCGTTGCTCAAATTCCGCCTTAACCTGATTATTTAACTTTGCGAGATCTTGGCAATATTCGTTTAAAACCTGGCCATACTCCCTACAAAATTCTGTATATTTTGCACAATTTAGAAAAATTGACTGTAGGCATAGCCGATATATACCTTGCTTAAATAGCTCGTCACGGTTTGGGTATATACCGTTCTCATAGTCCTTTAGAACTTCAACTCCAATACATATGTCGGCGATGAACTCATTTAAGATATGTATTGCATCTTCTTTAATGCTCAAGGCTATCCCTCGTTATAACAGTTTAATAGATGTTTTAACGATGCTTTTTCCGAATTTACTGTCATGTTGACATCTATCTCAGGTGATTTTCTGCACGCTATCTTGAAAGCTCCTCTCCGTCAATTTTTTTGTAAAGTTGGCAGATAATTCATTTTAATTATTTGTGCAGTGTGTTTTGGTGAGTGATTGTTTTTTTTGAGTAATTTGTTTTTCTGTGATTTAGGCGGGTTATGTAGTTAAGCATAATTAATGGTAGTTATTGGTTTTACCAGAGTTTTTATTTTCAATTCAGAATTTTTGGAAATGCGATATAACGAAAGGTTTTACCGATTTTCAACCCATAATCGCTTTTCCGTGTACAAGTAGGCGGCCCGGTGAAGATGTACACGTCAAAATTCGATGATTTCTCCAACAATTCAACAGCTTTTAGGGCTCCGTTTTTTTGGGTCAAGGCTAGGAAAGAAGCCTTCTTAAAATTGAGGAAATGCAAGATCACAATTCTGCGCTACCGAATTTGCACACGCTTCTTTAAAACTACAAAGAACGTCATCCATGTCCATATAAATAATCATACATTTTCGCTAGTTGAGCGTAATGCTGCCATCTCTTGATGGTCTTGTTAGTGCTTTTAACTCTCATTCCAATTTGACCAAAGACTATGCAACCTAATTGGATTATTGGGAATACAACTATGGCTTTTTAGATACTCTTTAAGAAAGAGCCACTTTGAGTAAACACGCTGTAAATATACAAAGATAAACAATATTAAAGTCCACTTTATAGTAGGTATATATCCTTCTAAGACTCTCTCCCACGCATATTCGTTGCTGCCTGAGTTGTACAAAGAAGAGCCATATAAAACTACCAACAGAACAAAAATGAAAGGAAGCCCTCGTATCAAAATCAGTTTGGATATGGGCAGGATTTCTGTCGTTAGATAATATCCTATATAAATTTTCGAATTCTTCACCTAATCTAGCTCATAGGGTACTAACGCCCGGCACACCAGCCGATTGGAATGTAGCGTATGGAGGTCTAGACCAAAGGCCGATACAGGTGCCGCTTGTTATGAGTTTTACCACTCGTTTCTTTCTGGGTTAATATTTTTTGGAATTGAATTTATTACCTTGTCTACCTTGTCTACCATGTCGCAAACGCGTTTTTCAGGGGACATAAAACAACTATTAACTGCCAGGCCGAACAACGAAACCCACGAGCCCATTAAGAGTCCTGTTTGTAGGCCGAATAATTGAATGTCATACATTGTACACTCTGGGCTCATAAAGCCTCGCTAATTGGCAATCGAATATAGGAAGCTCTGATTAACTTAGAGCTTCCAGCGACACATGGATGTGTTGCCAATTTCAAGAACTATCAGTGATTGAAATTGCGAAGAAATTGGAAATGGCATTTTCAATTTCTATTCTCTGATTAAATCAGGGATAAGTTAATCAGAGGTTCCTATAGCTTAGGTTGTCCGCGGAGGCCACGCTTTTGTGCTGGAGTGTATTTGTTAAGCATTTTACGGTCCAGTGAGGCCAATACCAAATTTTGCATTTGTAACCACAAAAGACTCATGCACCAATGCAAGCTGCCAGCGTTGAGTAACCAAAGGTCCTGCAAAAATTGATTTGTCACAATAGAGATAATTATGTATCCCCTCTAAGCCTAAGAAAGGTCGATTTTCAGCCCAGTGACACTTAAATCCCTTGGCCTCTAACTTTGGCTTAGCTTCTCTTGCATCGGAACCAATCGGAGCAATGGACAATAATTCATCTCTCGCTACACTCTCATCATCGCTAAACGGCGATACACAAGCAGAAAGACTGATAGCGAGAGTAACGATGCTAAGTACTCGATTCAATTTGATTCCTAACAGTTTATGATATGTTTTTAACATAACCTATCTTCACCACTATCGTTGATTTTACTGCTTTAAATGCTGGTCAATAAACTAAAAATTTACCACAGTGTAACGTGTACTAAGAAGAACTAACTGGATTAATTTTAAAATAGCAAAACACAAAATATTGGTTACCGCACTAGTTATTTAACACTTTAGTTTGCTGAGGTTTCGGTCACTAAGAATGATAAACATCAGCGACAAAATAGGTATTAAATTTATCAAGAAGAATGCGTATAACACCGTCGTAAATTACTGCTTAAGGCGCAGCGTAAAGTGGTCAATTTGACGGCCTTGTTAAAGGCAGGTTTTTGACAGGAGAAGCATACCAAACAAAGACCTGTCCATAAGTGACCACCGATCGCACAAGCTTTCCGTTGATTAATTTTACTTTGTGCAATGGTGCCCATACCTGCTCTGACTTGGTTGTACCGCAATTCATTAGAAGGAGTTCATTCCCATCGTTTACTAACTCTGAGAGTGAAACATTGCACTCAAGATCGTATTGATCTCTGTAGTAGCCTGAAACCCCACTTTCAGTCTCTGTGATCTCGAAATACTTTGGATATTTAATCTCTCCAAAGTAAGTTTCCGGCATGTCAACCTTCGTTACTTGCCACATTCCTAAAAAGTCATTAGCAGATGCAATATTTGTCGGCAAACAAAATAACAATGTGGTACAGAGCTTATTCATGGTTTCCCTTTAACGCTGAGCTAAGCAGCAGTTTTTAAGTGGCGGTTTTGTGCGCAAAACGAGCAGCTCTGTGGAGGTCGATTTAGCTGCTCGCATGGTGTAAATAACACGATTTCCCATCACGTTAGGAAAGGCTTCTTGTTAGAATATTTGTAATAATTTACTCGTACCTATTCTTTTGTTCCATGCCTAATTGATATTGTAATTCAAGAAAATCATCCAATTTTGAAACTAAATTATCACACTCTAACTGGAGGCTGGCGTTTTTAGTTTTAAACATTTCATCATCAAGAAAAAAATGAGCTTCATTTTTTTCAGCAAACTTTGCTATCGCAAGCGCACTTTTTGTAACCTTCATTTTCGCTTCATTTATTTTCATTCGAAACTCGTGATTTTCAATTAATTTAGGGAGTACTACTGCCCCAAAAAATTTTCTCCTCGATT
Organism: Sessilibacter sp. MAH3; assembly: GCF_054658275.1. Lineage (NCBI taxonomy): Bacteria > Pseudomonadati > Pseudomonadota > Gammaproteobacteria > Cellvibrionales > Cellvibrionaceae > Sessilibacter > Sessilibacter sp. MAH3. Next base: position 6,620 of record NZ_BAAGIE010000031.1, read on the forward strand.
CATCAACGGTTTCACAAAGAGTGCTAACACTAGCACGGCTATACTGTGTCAGAATGCTTTGACTTTTTAGCTGCTTCTCTGCAAAGCTGATCGGCACGCTTTAGTAAAAATGGAATACGATTGCCGCCGAACATATTCATTATTCTATGCTTAGCTACTTCGATATCACTCGTTGAAGTGACATATAGTGGCTTTTCACTTTTCCCTCTAAGTATTTCGCACTCTGAGGCTATGCCTTTAAACCCTTTCTTTGCTACTCCAACGACTTCTATTCTTTTATCCAGAGCATCAAAAAGCCTTTTACCTAATCCTGGTATTTGCTTTCCATCGAGATAGACATACCCATCAACAACGATACAAGAAGGCGCTAACCTATGCTCATCCAATAGTCTCAAGATGCAGGGCAATTCGCGTTTGTAAAAATCTCCTGGAATGTATTCTTCAATTTCACGCAAAAAAGAGATGTACTCAGCTTTTGGTTCTTCAGAATTCCATTCATCGAATAATACTCCAGCCATAAACGCCGAATTATCATCGTATTGAACATCAACTGCTAGAATAGTCACCCTAAACCCTCATAGTACCAACTCCCATCCTCATTTTTCTTGAAATAGGCGCCCCATTCGGTATTTACAGTAGTCGCAAAATAATGCAGCTTTACTTCATCGAGTTTTATATCAATATAAGCAAGCTCTTCCTCATAGTTCTCTTTAGGGCTACAAGATCTATTTCGTGCTTCTATATCCATTTCAACAATCTGAGAAATGATAGTTTTGGCATTTTCCATAATTTTTTCGTCGATGCGTCCACCTTGTGCCTCTAGTATCACTTCAAATGACCTATCCTCTGGCCCAATTTCACAAAATCCATGCTCCGCTTGCTCGTGAAGGTATATTTCCACAATACCTCTGTGGCGCATTTGCTCAAGCTGAACCATCGTATAACCTCGGTCCCGCTCGGTAATCTCTGTTTTCTTACCCTTTTGAATGCGATATAAACCGGCCTTTTGATACGGAACGATTTTCAACTCTGTAGAATTGAAATCTTCCAAAAATAAGGAAGACGGATACTTGTCTAGGCTATATTTGTGCATAGTTTTTTTTTGATACAGCTAACGCTGTTGTAATGGGCCGAAGTTAAGCTGGCGAATTTTTGTGATATCCACCACAAAAACGCTAGAGAAATGTAGGGCCAATTGACATCCTTATTAAGCGCCATGGTCACGGATAAAGTTAGTGAGCGATTCGAAAATAACGGGTAATTTGCTCATTGGAATTCTTGCTATTCGGTTACTGTCCTCAGATCCATTAGCGGAAAGCTCTTGGGTGTGCTCAAATTCAGATAGCGCATCTTCAGTAGTTTTAGTCTTTGACCAAATTGTAAGTGTATACCTTCCCGCGGTACGGCCTCCAAGAGCCAAGTTATATTCACCTAACGAAAACTTGACTCCCTTTCCGTTTTTTGGTCGTTTTATATTTAATAGACAGCTCGTCAAGCTTTGGAATAACTTCTGTATATATTCTCTGAGAATTTTTCTGTTGAACCGCTTCTGCCGCGGCTGCCACGTCTGCTTCATCGGAAACACCTATTTCTCTAGCGTCAGGGTGATAGGCTTCTATAAAGTCCGTTACTGCTTCAACAAGTGTTTCATTGCCATCCCATAAATATTCACCATCTAGTAGGCGCGAGTTATCTAGAATTGTATGAAGCATGATTCGATCCTGCGCGCATCTATTTCTGTCCATGCTTTTACGATAGAAATCTTAACGGGACTTATAGTACCCAACAGCTCTTTTTCTCGTCTTTCCGGCAAGCCGGAAGTTATTCCAATTTTTTTGATAGGAGGAAAAGACATTTCGTTATCGTATTTTTGAAGCTTTTCAGAAAAAATTGGTTCCGCAATATATAAGGTATTTTGCATTTCGCTCTCGTATTTGTGTATCGCTTAACGCTCGCAACAGCGGAAAATTGGGAGCGCAGCGAGTAATTTTTCCGAAGCAGCGACTTGTTATGTGAACTACACCGCTGGCACGAAATGAAAGATACAATCATAAACAACAGCGCTTATATTTAATTCCACTTCCGCACGGACAAAGCTCGTTACGCCCAATTTTTTTTACGCTTTTTAGCCACTTTCCTGATGCGTTTAAAGTTTACTTTACCATCTTTAACTTCATGCTCTTTACTAATTTCAGGTAAGTCGCCTACTAATTTATCCATCTCAGCAGAATTCTCCCAAGGACTATCTAGGAAAATACTAAACCTGAATCTCCGCTTTAACGGACTAAAACACAGACCGACCCAAGTATTAGCTTTGCAGGTATATTTTCTCTTTTCACAATGAATAAGTAACTTCTTAGTAGCTGACTCCCAATTATCCTCATTACAATGAACTGTCAGCCCGGTTTTCTCTTCCAGAATGGGAAGGGTGCAATCATGATGCTTACCATCTTCATGGTACAAATCTATCATCTGTGTTAATGCATCATTAAATAGTTCAATTGCAGTCCCGCTTAATGATAAAAGGTGGAATCCTAATTTTAGCAGGCCATAGTCTGATGAATGCTCAATATCATCGAGTATCGTTCCAGAAAGCGTACCTTCATGAATAGTTAGAATTCCACTAGGTGTTCTGGGGGTTTCAACTCCCTCTCTCCTGGCCAGCATAGCAAGCTCAAGATCAACGGATATATCCTCTGCAAGCATCACTAAACTGGGCTTTTCTTCAAAAAACAAATTCTGCTTTAGGTAAGTTGCAAGGATGACCAACTCATGATTCGACATAATTGAATCCCCAAAATCAGTTCTCTTAAAAAGATAATCAAGAAAAAATAATGGTGATTCGAGCATTTCCGTAATTAAATCGATTAGAAAAACATCCATTACATACGGAGTTTTGATTGTTTCGGTAATTTTGTACTTCAAAAATTGTCGAGCTTGAGCGGCAAGGGCTGGATAGTAGTCAGAAACTATACAAACGGGAAATATCGCCTTGAAATTATTTTTGAAGAAAATATCATCCCCGCTCTCATTTTTGAATGAAAGCCCTTCTCTTTGGAGAAGTTCTGCACATAAGAGCGCTTGATCGTAGGCATCCTGAACCGCTTTTTTAAAGTCGTCTTTTAATTTTTGACTATTCCCTTTTCGGGCTTCGATGGTTAGTTTTTTTGACTTCGCCTGTATGAGAATAGCAATTCCGCCGAACGTAACAATAACGTCTATCTCACCAGCCCTATTCTTACCATCATAGATATCAACATTGGTATAGACACTTTCTTTACCAAAGACTTTTTCCAGACATTGAGCCGTGAAGTTTTCTGTATACGCACCTCTATTCTTGCTAGCCGTTGAGGAATAAGGCTTATCCTCGTTAAACCAAAAGAAAGGGCTCTCGTATAGTGCTTCCCATAAGCTGTACGCCTGAAAGCTAAGATACTCACTTTCATCTATTTTAATAATTGGATATGCGTTTCGGTGATTAAAGCTATCAACCGTATTAAATGTTTGCACCCCCTCATCTGGGGCTGCCGAAAAAGCGTTGATGACATTAATTACAACATTCTCTGAGAGCTGAGAGTATTGTGCCACTTCTTGTATTGTAAACTTAAAAATTGAAAGATAGCTTGGTAAATAGAGGCTTTCACTATCTTTAATTAGCTCATTGCTTTTTTCTATTTGAATACTTTCTATAGCGCTTATTACTCTTGATGCCTGCTCTATTAGAAATCCTTTATTCTTCTGAATCCAGAGATTGTCATCTTTATAACGAACTTCAGATAAATCACGGTACTGATGTTTAAACACTCCTTCACCACTATAAAAAATGGCTTCGCGCATAAAGGCACCAGCACCGAATATTTCATTTGGTGACATTTTATCCTTTAATCTTTTTTCAATATCGACAGGTAGATAGAAGGACGAATGCAACTCTTCAAGTAAATTCCAAGTTTGAGTGGAAATACTCATCAATTCGTCTTTAGACAATGACTTCTCACTGAAGCCATTTTTACACGCAAGTCCAATCAATGTTGACAGTTCAGTTCGTGATAGTTTACTTCGGTCGTGTTGTTGTGCCAAAGCTTCCGAATTTAGTTCGCCGTTTGTCGCATGTATGAAACAATCTTTCCAACAAAAGAATGCGATAACCTCATAAAACCCAGCATATGAGCAAATAGTTTCAAGCTGAGAGAAAATATCAACTTCTGATCTTATGTGACTATCGCTTTGATTGAACAACTTTCATTTCCTTTAATATAGATCATACACATAACGCCCGGCTCACCAGCGCCCAAACCGGAGAGGCTTTTGTGGTAAAGTGTAGCGCAGCGGAACCTACAAAAGCAGCGTAGGTTTGGGCGTCTGCGTAGAGCCGATTGTTATGTTTCTACAAGGCTCGTCTCAATTGCATAGCAAATGACTCCACTATATCAATGGTATTTTCTGCTACAGATTCATTGATATCTAGTTCTACGCCGTCCTTGTTTTTACCATTACGATGAACTATATCGTGCCTGGTCGCAGTAACTTGACATATCTTTTTGATATCAACCGCTATCTTCTTTTCTAAGACCCCACTGTAGATGTTGATCACTTTGGGAATATCGTGAAATAGATTTTCAGTCAGCTTTAACAGAACAAACTTCTTAATACCGTCTGGTTCAAGCGATATTTCTGAAAGTTTAAATTTACCGTCGCAAAATGGCTTAACATTCTTAATCGTATTCTTTAAAAAATGCACATTAGATACGATCAACGCCTTAATCATATCTTCCAAATAAACTTCCATGACTGTAACCGCGTGAGCATAAATCATTTTACAAAATGTAGTGCCATTCGAAATGCCGGGCTCTAATTTTAGGAGCGCTTTCAAATTAGCTATTTCTTTAGCGAATATTTTGTCCACATCACTTAAGGTCAAGTATAAGTAATAGTCGTACTCATCTTGCTCTCTTAATTCTCTAGCTAGCCTTTCTTGCTCATTGCAATAGTTATGAAAATCTTGAACTGCAGCATTCCACTCATCAGACCCTTCTTCACCAGCATCATCCCCATAATTTTCTTCGATCCATTCATACATGGCTTCATTCTCCATGTATTCCATCCATTCTGCCTTAACACCTCCCATATTATTACCTCGATCTTTGACTTATGGATAAACATAACGCTTTGCTTTGCGGCGCGCGTTAGCGCGTCCGGTGGAGTCCACATTTTGTGGCCGGAACGAATAAGAGCAACTTGTTAGAACAATTGCGAAAATGGCTATTTTGCAATGCTAAACGTGTACCACTAAACATTTAAGTTACCTTACTTTCCACTACCAAGTTTGCCAAATTAAGCCACAAAGAACGAAACTAATAAACCCTATGCGTGGCCACACAACTAACTGAAACAATGAAGAGCAAAACTGCCCAACGTAAATAAACCTTTTACTAAAAATTAGCTGCCACGATTTTGTAGTTGCTAATATTTTGCACTCTATTTTAAAGCCCCAAGAACGAAAACTTCCAGTTTACGCAACACCTAAAATTTACCACTGATAAAATCCAAGAATGGTTCTAACAGTTTAATAGATGTTCTAACGAAGCTTTTATCAGAATTTATCGTCATAATCACATCTATCTCAGGTAATTTTCTGAAAACTATCTTGAATGGCTTTCTTCGTCAATTTGTTTGTTAAGTTGGCGGGAAATTCATTTTTCTTATTTTATGCTGTGTATTTTGGTGAATAGCTGCTCTTAGTTGATTTGTTTTTCTGTGATTTAGGCGGGTTATGCAGTTAAGTATAATTGATGGTAGTTGTTGCTTGAAACCAAGATTTTTTATTTGTGGTTTTAATTCAGAGTTTTTTGAAAATTATTTTATTAATTTTCATTTTTATGAAAAGGTGCAATGATAATTTTCCTCTGATTAATTCATGACGGAGTTAATCAGAGGTTTTAAAAATTTTAGGTGAGTTTTATGATTTTAAAAAAAGTTTGTCGTCGAGTATTCTTAACGGAAAGCAGTCGCTTTCGCTTTTTATGATCATGCTTTTATCGGCTCTTATGCAGGTGCCTGCGTACATGCCTGCGGCGGTAAAGGTGCACACTTGGGTGTAGTAGTCGTCGATGTTTGGCAGTGAGAATAATTGTTGGTAAATGGTTGGTTGGTGTTTAAAGGCGCCTTTTGAGCTTTCCATTTTGGTATTTTCGCTGTCGTACATGATGATGTTTGAACCACAGCGACCAACAATGGGTTTTTCTACATAACCGGTTGCACTTAACTCGTCGTTAAGTTCAAACGATGAGTTTAATAAAAACGGATGGTTAGGAAATAGCGACCACAGTACAGGCAATATTGCTTTGTTGCTTGGTATTAAAGACCACATTGGTTCGAATACCATGATGTCTTTGTGCAGTAGTACATCGGAAAGCTGCGGTGAATAGCCCGGTTTGCAAAGTGGTTCATAGGTGCCATCGGTTTGGGTGGCTGTTTCGCATTCTTCACGAATTTGATCGAGTGCGGTTTCCCACGCCCAGGTTTTCCAAACCCAGTGCACTTGTTCGCCTTCTTCATCGATAATGGCGCCGTCATCCGACCATTTTAGGCGTTCAATTTTTTCGATAATTTTGCATTTTAAGCCAGCGGCTTCTATAGCAGCTTGCATAAAGTACGCGTGGTATTTTTCTTCGGGTTCGTCGTCACGTAAAATATGCACTGTATTTTTTGCATGGCTTTTTTTCCAAGCACGAACGAGGTCGGTAAATAATTCATTACCGCCGTCGGTGCCCTCGTCTACGCCAAAATGTTTTGACCATTTACCTTGTACTTTACCTGCCTCCATAAAGCACGATGCCGAATCGCAGTTGTATTCGTACACTTTTAGGCCTTCCGGTCGCAAGGCAAAATCAAATCGGCTGGTGATGAGTTGGTTTAGGCGGTTGTTCCATGATTGTCTTATTTTCGGAATAATGGCTTCTGGAAAATTAAAGTATTGCAATAGCCAGTCGTTTTCTAGCACGTAGTCGGTTGCGTGCATAAACATGCCGTGCAGTTCGTTGGTGGCTTTTTCTAAGCGTTCGAATGCTGTGCGCGAAATTGTAAAGTAACGTGATCGGTCTTCAGGGAGCGTTGCTAAATAATGGCCACCCATCATTTGTACAAAGGCTTCTTCATCTTTATTGGCGATGTTTAACCAGGTTTTTTTCTCGGTTTGGTAACCTTCGGCGTGACGATTTTGTATATTAAACAACGCTAAATCTTTGGTGTGCGTTGGGTTTGCATAGGTTGTATCGTCGGTTTGAATCATCCAACCCAGGATTTGAGCATTGCCAAACGAGCAAGTAATCCAGTATTCACCATCTTCGCTGATTTTTGCCGACAACTGGCGGGAGTAATTTCGGTTTTGTGGCCAGGTTTGATGATCTACGTTTTGTTCGGCGACTCTTATCCAGGTATCAGAAACCTCGGTAACAATGGCTACGTGTCCAGTGTCTTCAAACTCGCCGCCTTCTTGCCAGATTAATAAACAGCCGTATTCGGGATGTTTTTTATTACCATTTTCGAAGGCTTGTAATGGTAAAAGCACGTTGTTTTTTACGTCGCGTACGTTACGTAAATCAAAAATATCGTATGCCATGGCAACGTCATCAAAGATGTAGCCAAAATTCACGTACAACCATCGGCGTGCGAATTCTACACACTGCCATTTGTAGCCCATGTAGATGCCGTCGTGATAACTACGAAAGGATTTACGCGATGGGTAATCACTTTTTAATGCAGAATCATAATCAGACGAATGGGCGGGAACATTTCCGGGAGCGTGGCCCAAAACGACTCCGAACGGTTGTTTATTGTTTTTACTCATGAGGTATTTGCTCGGTATTATTTTGTCAATAATTATGCGATGGCGTAGTTATTCAGTCTAGTGGCTATCTTTTGACTATGAAACTCGGATTAAATCAAAAAAATAAGCCAGTAAAGATCTTTAACGACAAGCTGGATTGATGAGGTTTCTGTAGAAGAATCTACTTTCTTAATAATTTCAACAGTTTAAAAGAAGCTCTTAACTACAAGAGCTTCTTTCGAGGTTGTTTTTAATCACTAATTTTCACTGCGAACGAACTTCTCGTCGTCACTCAAAGGCTTTCTTAATTTGATCGGATTTTGGGCTTTTCGTAACCGAATGTTTAATACTTCTACGAATAATGAGAAACCCATTGCAAAATATAAGTAGTTTTTGGGGATATGAATCCCAAATCCATCGGCAATTAAAGCCATACCAATTAACATTAAAAAGCTTAAAGCCAACATTTTTAACGAAGGATGGTTATCAATTACCTGTGCAATGTACCCAGACATCAACATCATTATGGCAACTGCACAAATTACGGCTGCGATCATTACTTCTACGTGCTGAGCCATGCCTACCGCGGTGATGATTGAATCAATTGAAAATACCAGATCGATGATTAAAATCTGAATAACCCAAATTAACATGGTGTTTCCGTAAGTTTTTACCGTACTTTCGGTTTCTAAACTGCCGTGAATTTCACTTGTGCTTTTGGCCAGTAAAAATAAACCGCCGCCAATCAGGATTAAGTCTCGAAACGAGAAGCTTTGATCCAATATTTCAAAGACAGGATTTGTTAAGGTCATCAACGGAGCCAAAGCGCACAGCAATATGATGCGCATTATCATAGCCATTGATAGGCCGAGTAGACGAATTTTTCTTCTTAAATGTTTGGGTGCTTTACCAACCAGAATTGAGATGAAAATGATGTTATCAATACCAAGAACAATTTCTAAAATTGTTAGTGTTAAAAACGCAAAATATATTTCAGGATTTGACAATAATGCCATGACGGTTAGTTCCACTCACTAAATAAAGCATCCAGTTGTTCTTTGGTATTTTCCGAGTCATCAGCAAGTGTAAAAATATGGCCATCAAACAAATAGTTGATGGTGTATTTCTTAGTCGATATTTTTGTGCCGCTCGCATTAAAATTAAGTACTAAGTCTAGAATGCCATCGTCATTTAAATCAGCTTGCTGGGCTTTTGTGGGTTCAATGATGAATTCACCGTCTTGGGTGTATATCCAGTTTTGCAGGTCTCGCCATGAGGCTTCTTCAAGACCGAATCGAAAGGCCGCGTACTGACCAAAAACGTTGCCTTGCGATTGGTAAATCTCGTTGCAAACGAGCACGTCGCGCCCTTTTGAAGATTCAAACTTCAAGCATTCGTTAAGTCGATAACCGGGTTGGTAATAGCGTATCGACAGTTCTTCATCTAATTGTTCAAGCAGAATCATGCCGCCAAAATTATTACTGTGCGGTTCGCAGCCTTCGGTATCTACAACTATTTCGTCGGCCTCAGAGTTGCTGAATTTACCTAATACCATTTTTTGCAAAAGCATGGGTTCTGGGATGTCGGCGTCTGCGAATGTTGGGCAGATTGCGCAGGCATAAGCCCCTCTCACACGAATCACGGGTTGCTCGCCGCATATGGCGCTGGCCGTTTTTTCGTCGACTTTTTGTTCTACGTAGATTTTGGGATTTGAGTTTGCGGTTGGGTATATCAAGCTGCAAAGCGTTAAAAGCGACAATGAAGACATCGTCTTAAACATAAAAATTTTTTCAACCTATCAATAAATGTGTTTGCCGGCAGTTGTTAGCTGCTTTGGTTATTCACTAGGAATAACCATAAAATCGAAACTAAACGCGTTTTTTAAAGCTTTAAATCATCAACGCATGATGCGACACAATCCTCCGTGGAGTATTTGGAAACCGCTGGCTGTTGTTAAAACCTATATCATGAACATCTAACATAACCATGGCACAACAAAATGCGTGGTATTTTTTCGTGTAAGAATACGCTCGGTTTAAAGTTGAGCAAAGAAAACTCAGATTCTCTACACCGATTAAATACAGACGACTTTTTAGAGCGGTGCGAAAAGGTCGATAGCTACTGGAAACGCGTTGCATAGAGGGAGTGCGCTGAGCAGTAAACGTGCGAAACGTGAAAGATGTTAAATAGAATACGCGAAATGGAGCATTGTTTACTATCTAGTTTTCTATTTTTCTGCAAATAAATTTTTCTATGAAAGGATTTTTTACAAAGTTGCGGGTTATTAGAATACGGCACGGTTAACGTGCGATCAAAACTCTATCGTTGTGGTTGAGCTTTTCGGCTTTGCCTGTTTCATACTGCATAAACCGGCTGGCTAATTCATTTTGATCTTTTAGAGTCATCTGCTAAAAATGTGATTGTTAATTTCCCGACAGTTTTAGATCTAGATTTGTACCCAGTCCGGTAACGCATCCATGCGTTGATTGTATTGTTAGTGTTGTTTGCGACTAAAATCTATTTGCAGTTCTTGGGATTAGATTTAAAAACCTTCTAAAACGACCTTCCCAATTGAACTTGCCGATTCCATTATGCGGTGTGCCTCTAAAAGATTGGCTGCGTTAATCCTTCCTAAATGCTGGCCCACGGTTGTTTTAATTAGACCTTGATCAATTAAGCTTGCAACCTCGGTTAAGAGTTCGTGCTGTCTAATCATGTCCTCCGTTTTAAACATCGATCGAGTAAACATAAACTCCCAGTGAAGAGACAAACTTTTTTGTTTAAGTTTTTTTATGTCCAGTGCATTGGGATCATCAATTAAAGCCAGTTTACCCATTGGTTTTAGTACTTCTACGTACGCCTCTAGGTAACTGTCGGTATGGGTTAAACTCGCTACGTGAGTTACCGGGCCGATGTTAAGTGCTTTAATTTGCTCTGGCAGTGATTTGCTGTGATCAATAACATAGTCGGCGCCCAGATTTGTGACCCATTCCCGACTGGATGCGCGCGACGCGGTACCAATTACCGTAGCGCCGGAGAGTGTTTTGGCGAGTTGTACCAAAATAGAGCCGACACCACCTGATGCACCAACAACCAATAAGACTTCTTCCGATTTTAATCGGTTAGCGTGGGATTGTTTGTGTACCCCTAATCGTTCGAACAACAATTCCCAGGCAGTTATGGTGGTAAGCGGCATAGCGGCGGCCTCGGCATCGCTCAAACTTTTCGGTTTGTGGGCCGCTAGGCGCTCATCAACCAGTTGATACTCAGCATTACAACCCTGCCGAGTTAAATCGCCAGCGTAATAAACCATATCACCTACCTTAAACAAAGATACATCGTCACCCATAGCAATCACCTCACCCACGGCGTCCCATCCTAATATTTTGTATGAGTCTCCGGTGGCAGAAACATTCTGGCGAATTTTGTAATCGACGGGATTCACGGCAATTGCATGAACCTTGATCAACAGGTCTCTGCTGGTAGCGATAGGTTGTTCTAACGTTACATCAACCAACGCATTTGCACGGTTTAATGGGCCAGACACTTGGTAACCGATGGCTTTCATTGTTTGCTCCAGTAGTTGCTAATAAAACCAATGTGCGAATCTTAACGCTTGATTTGTTCACTAAAAACACCATAGTATTTGTTTTATTATCAAAAAATATTTGATTAAAATGCTGGTAAGTGATCTTAATATCGTTCTAAAAGTAGCTGAATTTAAAAGCATTAAAAAAGCGGCAGAGAGTCTAGATTTGCTAACCGCTACAGCCAGTGCGGCTTTGATGCGCGTTGAAAAGTCTTTAGGTGTTGAGCTGTTTCAACGCACTACTCGACAATTAAAACTGTCACCGGCCGGTGAACGTTTTATTCCGCAAATTGAACAAGCCGTGTTGTTACTAACGCAAATTCAGCAGAATTCTAAAAATGATTTGGGTGTAATTGATGGCGAAATTCGGCTCGCTGCCCCGTCTGATTTTGGTCGTAATGTCGTTTTAGAATGGCTTGACGACTTTATGGAGCAATACCCAAAAGTCTCGTTAAAACTGCATATCAGCGATAGCAATGTCGATTTCTATCGCGAACCCGTTGATATTGCACTGCGCTACGCGCCACCCAAAGATTCTCGAATGTATGGCTTTAAAATTTGCGATATTCCAAGAATAGTATGTGCATCCCCCAGTTATTTAAACCAGTTTGAACCAATAAATAATCCGCAAGATTTAGCTTTACACAACGGATTATTTTATCAATTGCACGACATTATTTACGATGTGTGGGAATTTGAAAAAAACGGCAAAAAATTTAAAATTAAAATGCAAGGCAACCGAGCAACCAACGACGCCGATTTGGTGAGACGTTGGTGCGTATCGGGTAAAGGCGTCGCCGTAAAATCCGCATTAGACATATCAACCGATCTGCTCAGCGGAAAACTGGTAAAATTACTGCCCGACTACACCCCAAAACCCACAGAACTTTGGCTTATATGCCCTACCAAACAACTGATCACACCGGCAATTCGGTGTCTTCGCGAACACATAACAGAACGCTGCGATAGTGTGTTGAAGGAATTACAACGGAGTCAGTTATTGTAAAAATAATTTGGCAGAATAACCATCGTTTAAAAATCTCTGATTAATTCGCAGGTGATTTTATCTGAATTGATAAATAGGCAACACGATTTTTAATTTTTTCACAATCTCAGTTATTTACGGTTCCTGAAATTGGCAATACATCTTTGTATCGCCGGAAGCTCTGGGTTAATTAGAGTTTTCCATGAAAATAAAATACAAAGCAAAGATTTTACGGAAAAAACACCGTAAACTGATGAGTTGAGTCACTCATAATTTAATTGAAGTTTGTTATGGCATCTAAAACGTTAGACAAAGCCCAATTACACGGTAATATTGTTTTGCTGACCGATAATCAGCAATCGTTTGCATCTGCGCAAATAGAGTTGTTACGCGCTGTTCAAGCCTGTGGTTCTATTTCTAAGGCGGCAAAAATGGCAGGTATTAGCTACAAAACTGCGTGGGACCGAATCGATGCCATGAATAATATGTCGGCTAAACCCTTGGTTAACCGTTCTACCGGTGGTGCTAAAGGTGGTGGCACAACATTAACCGAGCTTGGGGTGCAGGTGGTTGAAGGTTTTGAAGCTTTGCAAAAAGAGCATCAACTTTTTTTAGAACGTATAGGTGATAAACTGCAATCACTTAATGATGTTGCAAATTTTATTCGTGGTGAGTCGGTAAAAGCGAGTGCAAGAAACCAATTTGTAGGTATCGTTAAAAATATTGCTTTGGGTAAAGTTAACGCAGAAGTTGAAGTTGATATTGGTGTTAATCAATCGGTATATTCAGTTGTTACTATGGATAGCGTTAACACCTTACCAATTCATGTTGGTGACGAAGTTATTGTACTGGTTAAGGCGCCAACCGTGATGATTTCAACGGATGTAGCCCTTAAGACCAGCGCAAGAAATTGTTTAACCGGTGTGGTGTCGCGTGTTAACGAAGGTACTGTGAACAGTGAAATAATTCTTGATCTTGGCGAAGGCAAAGCTATTTGTGCAATTATCACTGATGTAAGTGCACGGGAGTTAAAGTTAGAGCAGAATATTCAAGCATCTGCTATTTTCACATCCACCAATGTTGTACTGCTTAAGGGTCGTTAATAAATACAGGGTCGATCAAAAGCTCCTGTCATTGAATGTTAAATCATCTAAAATTTACCAGTAATGACTGGTTTTACGATTTTCTTCTGTCGGTCTTAAGCTCAAAATATTAAAGGAAACTCTGATTAACCTAGAGTTTCCAGCGACACAAGGATGTGTCGCCAATTTCAAGAACGGTAAGTGATTGAAATTGTCAAGAAATTGGAAATCGCATTTTCAATTTCTGTCCTCTGATTAAATCAGGGATGAGTTAATCAGAGGTTCCTAAATGTTTTTCGCAACAATAATTTGTGAGGCTTTAATTAACGCTGTGCAGTGACTGCCTTCCGATAATGTTAAATCGTCAACTGTTTCGCAGGTGACAATGGCGGTCAAAATTTGATTGGACGATAATTGAATGGAGATTTCGCTGTTAACCGCGCCTATTTTTATTGTATTGATTTTACCTTTTAAACGATTGCGAGCGCTAATTTTTAGATCTGGTGTGGCCGTTAAAATAATAGAACTGGACTTAACAATGGCGGTTAATTTGTCCCCTACTTTTATGGCTAGGTCTGTTATGGCGTCGTTAGTAATATTGGCAAATAATGTATTGTTATTACCAATGTCGATCCACACATCGCCATTCACTGCACCTTTCACTACATTGGTAACCGTTCCGGTTAATTGATTCCGCGCACTAATGTTAAGCATAAGTTATCTCACCTAAACCAACCAATATTAATTACTTACCATTCTTAAAATCTACGACACATTTTTGTGTTGCTGGCTTGTGTCACTGGTTTGAGTTACTGGTTTGAGTTACTGGTTTAAGTTGTTGGAAATACTGGGTTGTTGAGTGCTGTCATTATTAAAATATTCTAGAATCAAATATTGGTGTTGCTTATGACCAAAATTACATCATTAGCTTTAAAGTTAGCGCAAACCTGATCACCCATTTTACAGTCAAACTCGCTTAATTCTTCGTGACTGATGGACGCAAGTAGTTTAATACCGGAATCGGTCTGTAGCGCAATTTCGTTGTTAATTAAGCCGTATTTAATGTCTATTACAGTTCCGGCAAGAGTGTTGCGAGTTGATAGTAGCGAGCAGCTCTCTGGGTTTGAAATCAAGATGGAGTTTTCTTTAACCAAAACAATGACTCTAGAATTGAGCTGTAGATTCATCGATTCAAACGCGCTTAAACCTACCGTGGCTACTAGGGTTTCTTGACCCGACAACAATACCACAATTTCAACATTGACTTCGCCAAGACTAATAACGGCAACGCGGCCACGTAATTGATTAACCACACTAAACCTTGTTGGTGAATTACGAGCTAAATTAAGATTGTGGTTGATATTGTTCATAAATTTATTCATGAAGCGCCCTTTTGTATTTGGCGTTAAACTTTATCCAAAGCGTGTTTTTTAATTATTATAGAATTCTTTGAAGGCCGTTTGAAACCAATAAAAAATTGGAAACTCTATTCGAAATTTCTGTCTTCTGATTAATTCGCGGTTGAGTTGATCAGAGGCGCCTAAAATCAGAGGTTCCTGAAATCAAAGATTCCTAAAATCAGAGGTTCTTAAACAGCATTCATAATTAAATGTCATCACTACTGCGTTTTGTAGCCATAACTGTGAATAATTTCGCGAGCAGCATCGGATTTTAAATAGGTTAAAAGATCTAATGCGGCTTGATTATTCTGAGCATTTTCTAATAAAACAGCATCTTGGCGAATGGGGCTGTATAAATCTGTGGGCACAATCCAGCTGGAACCTGAGATCAATTGCCCTTTATTCATTATTTGTGATAACGCAACAAAGCCTAAATCTGCGTTGCCTGTAGCAACAAATTGGTAGGTTTGAGCGATGTTGTCGCCTTTTACTAATTTCGGATTAGTTTGCTGAGTGAGATTTAATGCTTCAAGTACTTCAAGGGCTGCGGCACCATAAGGTGCTAGTTTTGGGTTTGCTAACGCCAATTTATTAAATGTCCCCGATTTAAGCACCGTAAATTGGTCATCAATAAAATTCTCTTTTGCAGACCACAAGGCTAGCGCACCAATGGCGTAGGTGAAACGGCTACCTGCAACGGTTAATCCTTCATTCTCGAGTAATTCTGGTTTGGTTTGATCGGCTGATAAAAACACCTGATAAGGCGCGCCGTTTTTAATTTGCGAGTATATTTTTCCAGAGGAGCCAAACGAAACTATCACTTTGTGATTGGATTTTTGCTCAAAGTCGACAACAGCCTCTTTCATTGCCGCCGTAAAATTAGCGGCTACAGCTACGTGTACTTCGTCGGCGCATACACTTTTTATCATAATAAGGCCAACGGCCAGCGCCATTAAACGCCTGACAATACTCATCGGTTTCTCCACGGATTGATTTCACACAATCAAAGCTCTGGTACAACACCACTGCGTTATATAATTTAATATATAACGGATTGAGTCAAGTTAAATTGATTAAAGAAACCACAACAGAGATGAGTTTAGCGAAATGTATACCAGAGACGTATAAAGAAGTTGATGGCTAAAATCTGATCAAAAACAGGAATAACTACGGAGATTCAGAATAAGAAATTACATGAGATAATATCGTTAACTAATTGAAATATATGGACTATTAAGATTATATTTACCTTCCCATAATATCGATATCAACATTGCGCGTTTAATCTTCAACAACCCCGTTGTAGGTATCACCACTTAGTGGCGACGATTACCTCACCGGATATGCGTGACCTAACTAATACGATTATGAGCTCAGTTAAGCGTGATATTGGGCTTACGGCGTTTCTCGATATCACTTTGGCGCTTGTCGGTATTTGCTTTTTCAAAATCGATAAGAGCCTTGCCGTCTAATGTGCCTAGGGGTTTTCTTGAGTCTCTTTCGAGTTTTCTATCGGCAATTAACGATAAATAACGAGAGCAGCACACGCGCAAGAATGATGTGAAATTACCCAAATCATGGTCGGCATCGATGGCTTCTAAATACAATTTAGTAATCAATTGAGCTACCGATAAATCATCGCGGTCGGCAATCTCTTCTAACATGTTCCAGAAAAATTGTTCCAACCGAATTGAGGTAACAACGCCGTCAATGCGAATAGATCGAGTTGAAGATTTCCAAAGTTCGCTGTCGGCAGCTATAAAGAGTTGGCACATAGTATTCTCATAAATAGTACGAGTAGTATTGAATACCCAAAAAACCTCTGATTAACTCTTTCATAAATTAATCAGAGGATGAAAATTGAAATTGGCAATACACCTTTGTATAGCAGAAATGTATAGCAGAAAACTCCAGTTTAATCAGCGTTTTTTGTATTCTAATTACACTTCTAACAAAGCTACAAACTGTTTGATCAGTTCTGGGTGTGCAGGCCAAGCAGGTCCGCTGACCAGATTCCCGTCGGTAGTGGCTTGATCCATTTGTAAATCAACATAGCTTGCACCACACGCTTCGATCTCGGGTCTGCACGCAGGATAGGCAGACACTGAGCGCTCTTTCAAAACGCCAGCCGCGCTTAATACCTGCAAGCCGTGACATACCGATGCCACCGGTTTATTGAACTCAAAAAAGTGGCGAACCGCTTTTAATACCTCGGGATTTAACCGTAAATATTCAGGCGCCCGTCCACCAGGAATATAAAGTCCGTCGTAGCTGCTTACGTCAATTTCATCGAATGATGCGTTTAATGTGAAGTTGTGTCCGGGTTTTTCGGTATAGGTTTGATGACCTTCAAAGTCATGAATGGCTGTGGCGATATTTTCTCCGGCTTTTTTGTTCGGACAAACCGCATCAACTTGATAACCAAACGCCATTAACGCTTGGTAAGGTACCATGTTTTCGTAATCTTCAACAAAATCACCGGTAATCATAAGAATTTTTTTCATTGTGTGACCTCTAGACTTATTATTTGAAGGTTTTGACTCATAAGGTCATTACAGCACGGTGGTAGGTAGAAGAGGTAATAGCATGTTACTACAAATGCGGTTGATGGCTGTTTTTAACAAAATTATTTTAGGGTTGCATGCAGTATATGTTTGTTATTCTTTGTTTAAATTAAAGAAATTCGTTTTTTTAAATTCAATGGGCTCGTTTATCTAAATCAAAACAGTTCGTTTGTTTACATTAAAAATACGTTATACAAAAACTGCGAAATTTATTTTTACGCATATGAGTGTTTAGTCATATTTAAACAAATTTACGTAGTATGTTTGAATAATAATTTGCCGAGCGTTGTCCACCGAAAACACATTCAATTTTCTACACGTTATCCGTCCAAAAGCTGCGAGCCAGTTCGACAAAGTTCGATAAATAACGTACATCGTTATCACTTTCGCGGGTACCTAAATATATTTTTTTAAACACACCCTGCTCGCCCAAACTGGCAATTGATAAGCCAAGCTGATTTTGATATTCACAGGCCAACCATTTTGGCAATGCCGTTACACCACGATTACTGGCGACCATTTGCAATAAAATGTCTGTAGCCTCGATGGTTTTATGTCTTTTAGGAATTACGCCACTGGGCTTCAAAAATTCGGTAAAAATATCCAAACGATCCACGTCAACCGGATAAGTAATTAATGTCTCGCCGCGTAAATCTTCTGGCTGAATGTATTGTTTGTGGCTTAATTGATGACCGTTATTAACTACTAAGACCTGTTCGTAGTCAAACACGGGTTCAAAATGTAAACCTTCTTTAAAAAAAGGATCGGGCGTTACCAATAGATCAATTTCATAATCAAAAAGAGCACCAACACCACCAAAGCGAAAACGCTGCTTTACATCCACATCAACGCCGGGCCACTGTTTCAAAAATGGTGAGACAATTTTCAATAACCATTGATAACAAGGATGGCATTCCATTCCAATTCTAAGTAATCCCTGTTCGCCCAAGCCAAATTGTTGCAGTTTTGATTCGGCATACTCCAATTGGGGCAATATACGATTGGCAACATTTAATAGATATTGACCCGACTGCGTAAGACGAAGCTTTCTTCCATCACGAATCCAAATACTGGTGCCCAGTTTATCTTCTAGCTTACGGATGGTGTGGCTTAGAGCGGATTGGGTTAAGCACAGTTCTTTGGCCGCTGAGGTAAGCGAGCCCTGCTCTTCAACGGTTTTTACAAGGCGTAAATGTATTCGTTCTAGCATAATTCTATGAATGAAAGTAATGGATGTGTGAATTTATACCATTTTATTTCATAAATAAACTTACCTATTCTTGCCGGCAACTTAAATACATTGATTGGTGGGCAATATAACCATGGTCTTAACTCATAATCTTGGATTTCCACGTATTGGAAAAAAGCGTGAACTTAAATTTGCGCTAGAAAGCTATTGGCGAGGCGAATCGTCGCTTGAATCTTTAAAACAACAAGCGGCGGCGCTGCGTAAAATCCATCTTCTTGAACAAAATAAACTTGATTTTACGCCGGTTGGAGATTTCTCTTTCTACGATCAAGTGCTGGATATGAGTTTTATCTTGGGTAATTTACCGAAGCGCAGCCGAAACTTTACCGGTGAAGAGCTTGATAATTATTTTCGCGTAGCACGCGGGCAAACCTCGAAATCCTGCTCTTCTTGTGAACAGATTCATGCCGGCGAAATGACCAAATGGTTTGATACTAATTACCATTACATTGTGCCGGAGTTTGATGAAAATACCGAATTTAAGCTAAATGCCACGCGTATTTTAGAGCAAATTGAAGAAGCTCGGGCATTAGGTGTAAACACTAAGCCCGTCATTATTGGCCCAGTTACCTATTTATGGCTAGGTAAATCAAAAGATCAATCTCATCGATTAAATTTGCTAGAGCGTTTACTGCCGGTCTACAGCCAATTGTTACTCGACATAAAGCAAACCGGTGTTGAGTGGATTCAAATTGATGAACCTATTTTGGTGACAGAATTAGACGCGCAGTGGCAAACGGCTTTAGAAAAAAGTTATCACACCCTAAAACACGTCAATATTAATATTTTATTGGCAACCTATTTTGGTACCTTGCAAGAAAATCTACAGCTTTTGTGCAACCTTCCAGTGGCAGGTGTTCATATTGATGCAATTAATGCAAAAGACGAAGTTATAAAAGTTATTGATTGGCTACCTACTCATAAAATTCTATCGCTGGGTATTATTAATGGTAGAAATATTTGGAAAACAGATTTAAATGTACTGCTCGATTGGTTGGAACCTATTGCGCGATTACTGAAAAAACGCTTGTGGTTAGCACCTTCGTGCTCTTTATTGCACGTGCCAGTTGATCTAGAAAGTGAAATACAACTGGATTCTGACATTAAAAGCTGGTTGGCATTTGCGTTACAAAAATTAGAAGAGTTAGAGATTGTAAAAACGGCTTTAAATGAAGGCCGCGAGAGCGTTGTTACCGAGCTTGCCAAAAATGCCCAAGCAATACAATCACGTAAAAATTCCACGCGTGTTCATAACCCCAAAATTAAAGAAAATTTAGCAAAAATTACATCGCAATTAGGTAAAAGAACCAGTCAATATCCAGTGCGTGCAGAAATACAGCGCAATTTATTTAAATTGCCAGAATTTCCAACCACAACGATTGGTTCTTTTCCGCAAACAAAAGCAATTCGCGCAACGCGTACGCAATTTAAAAACGGCGTTATCGATTTTGAGCAATACCAACACATAATGCAGCAAGAAATTTTGCATTGTGTGCGTGTGCAAGAAGAGCTTGATTTAGACGTATTGGTGCATGGCGAAGCCGAACGTAATGATATGGTTGAATATTTTGGTGAACAGTTAGACGGCTACGCATTTAGCCAATACGGTTGGGTGCAGTCTTATGGGTCGCGCTGTGTTAAACCGCCAATTTTATTTGGCGATATCAGTCGCCCTAAAGCCATGACCGTTGAATGGATACAATACGCGCAGTCATTAACGTCAAAACCCATGAAAGGCATGTTAACCGGCCCGGTGACGATTTTAAATTGGTCGTTTGTGCGCGACGATCAACCTCGCTCGGTAAGCTGTTACCAATTGGCGTTGGCTATTCGTGAAGAAGTGCTTGATCTAGAAAGTGCGGGCGTAAACATTATTCAAATTGATGAAGCTGCATTACGAGAGGGTTTGCCCTTAAGGCAAAACCAGTGGAATCAATATCTGGATTGGGCGATTGAATGTTTTCGTATTACGGCTAATGGCGTTAAAGATCAAACCCAAATTCACACGCACATGTGCTACTCAGAATTTAACGACATTATTGAAGCTATCGCAGATATGGACGCCGATGTCATAACCATAGAAACCTCACGATCGGATATGGAATTACTCGACGCCTTTGAAGACTTTAATTATCCCAACGAAATTGGTCCTGGTGTTTACGACATACATTCGCCGAACATTCCAAGTAGCGACTCTATTGTTGCGCTGATGAAAAAGGCCAGTGAAAAAATTGATGCTAAAAAGCTTTGGGTGAATCCAGATTGCGGATTAAAAACTCGTCAGTGGGATGACGTTATTCCGGCATTAACCAATATGGTTGCCGCAGCCAAAACGCTTCGCGGAGCCGTTTAAATTTACTGAGGGAAACGAAGATTAGGTTAGAGCGTCGAGTGATATAAAGTTGAGCTACTGCCCTATTCTCTCGAATAAAATCATAGGTGCGTTAACCAGAAATTATTTAAAGGAGCCTCTGATTAATTCATCCATGATTTATCAGAAGACAGAAGTTGAAAATGCGATTTCTATTTTCTTCACAATTTAAGAGCGTTTAGCCGCACAAGGAAGTGTTTTTTTCTTGGAAAAAGCCCACGTTGGAGTTGCTTGTGGGCTTAATACAAAATCAGTTATTAATTAATAACCGGCAAATTGAATAGAATAATTGTAACCACGTTGCGGTGCAGAGAGCTTTTCGAATTTAAGCTCAGCTAAATAAGCCATAAGTTTTTCTTCAAATTCATCAACAGAATCAAGACTGCCGCCGGTAATTTCTTTACGTGTGGGGTATACGCTGTCTACTTCGCCATCGGGCGTGATAATAACGTGAATGAACATTTTAACAGCAAACTGAGGGTCGTTTTTACGAACTTCATGGTAAATCGCAATCATTTCATCTTGCTTACTGTCTAGAGTATGCTTGATAGAAGCGTCTGAACGAAGTGTTGTGAAATGTTGTTGAGGCGTTGTTTCAGAACTATGTACATTTGCACATGCCGTTAATGCAACAATAAAAACGGTAGCTAAAATCCGAATAAACATAGGTTTTCTCAAGAAGTTATTATTAGATAACCGATGGTAAACCTTACTCCTAAGCACGCACAATAAGCCGAAGGTTTGAATTTTACGCCAATTCAGGTCGTTTATTGATCAATTTCACCCGTTTGGATTTATTATTCGCATAATCACTAATAAAACCTTGTCGTTCGGTAGAGTATATGGGTAACCGTAACTAACCCATCATTTATTCACAGCAACGCTGTAGAACTTGCTAATAATATCGATAACAAAATCCTCCGAAAATCTTGAAAAAAAGACCAAAATACAAAAGCGTGGTTTGACGCAATTATTTTCGTCATCACAAGTACAGAGTGTTAGCCACTAAGAGAAAGTAGATATATACCCACGAATGAATTTGGTTTCGGAAAAGCTGAATTCTGGAAAAAATCGAACTCCGATACAAAATTTAATAGAGTTCTAACTCATAAGAACCCGTGATCGTATTAAAAATAAAGTGATCACCGATTCTTATAAAAATATTGGCTAGTGTTTACGACTCAAATAACAGCGTGGTCTAACCAGTTAAGAACATTTATAAACCAAGCTGAGAAAGTGACGGATAACCTTCTGGACGAATAGCACCTTCCCACGTAAATTTCCGATCCGCTTCTTCAATTTTAACGTCGTTGATGCTGGCGTGACGTTCTTGCATTAAGCCATTTTCGTCAAAACTCCAGTTTTCATTACCGTAAGATCGGTACCATTGGCCATCATCGTCGTACCATTCGTAGGCAAAACGAACGGCAATGCGATTGTCGCTGTAGGCCCACACTTCTTTAATTAATTTGTAGCCGGTTTCTTTTTGCCATTTGTTGGCCAGAAATTCAACGATTTCCGCACGACCATTAATAAATTCCGATCGATTACGCCATTTACTATTCGGCGTGTATGCCAAGGATACGGCTTCGGGATTTTTACCATTCCAAGCATCTTCGGCTTTACGAGCTTTAATGGCAGCGGTTTGTGCGGTAAACGGAGGCAACGGCGGGCGAGCTGATTCGGTCATGTTATTCTCTCAAAGTTGTTTGTTTCTTATTTTAAGGAAACTCTGATTAATCTAGAGTTTCTTGCGACACAGGAATATGTCGTCAATTTCAAGAATTTCAAGAATTATAAGTGATTAGAATTGTGAAGAAATTGGAAATCGTATTTGCGATTTCTGTCCTCTGATTAAATCATGGATGACTTAGTCAGAGGTTTCTTAAATTAAAAAAATTTGGCTTGGGCAATAAACGCCGCCAAAGCTTGTTTCTTTAATCAGCGGCGATTAGATATAAAATTTTTACCAAGATTTATACGGTAAGAATTTGCCATTTAGCGTTAGTAAAACGCGATCGCCTTTTGGATCTTCGATTTTGTCAACTTCCATTGAAAAATCGATGGCGCTCATAATGCCATCACCAAATTTTTCTTGAATAACCTGTTTGAGTGTTTCGCCGTACACGCCAACAACTTCGTACAGGCGATAAATTAATGGATCGGTAGGTACCGCTTGATCCCAAATTTTGGTTGGGTAGGCTTCTAATGCCGCCGCCACTTTTTCACCAAAGCCAAAATACTCGGCAATCGCCTTGGCTTTTTCGGCAGGAGCACTGTTCATTCCCAAGCAGGCCGATGCAAGCCAAACCGGTGACATACCAAGGCTCTGACCAATCTCTTCCCAAGTAACGCCCTTTTCAGCTTTGGCGGCCATTAATTTTTCGGTCATGGTTAATTTGTCCACAATACTGCTCCTGTTTTTTTAAATTGTATGATCGTTTGTTCGGCCAATGAAAAATCATTAGTACGTGATGCATACTCCTAAGCAATATAAGAACCATTCTAGAAACATTTCATAATGCATTGATATTTGTGGAAAATATAAAATATTTAAGTGATTTATAATCTACGAAATATCGTAATTTATGATATTTCGTAGCGTGGGCTGATGAAATTTCGTAGTATGGTTAAACCCGATTTATTTCATCATTATTTCTAGGCCGATCGCAAAATGACCTCTACGGATAACTCAATACAACCACTCTCGCCGGACTTATGGACCAAGTATGGTGAACATTTACCCTGTGGTTTCATGGTTTTTAATCCGGTTAATGATGAAATTATCGCCGTTAATAATGTCTTGGCGGACTTGTTGAGTAAAAACAAAACCGAGCTTGTTCGTCAAAAAGTCTCAAGTTTATTCAAAAACAATTTCAATCAACTGCTGCTGTTTACCCAAGAAGTGCTCGAAAAAGATACCGCTTGGACGGATTCTTTAACGTACGAATTTGCATCAAAAACTGTTCAATTAGAAATCTTAGCAAGATGTATAAATGAGCCGAGCGAAACCGTAATTTTGGCGCTAATTCAAGATGCCAGCGAATTAAAAACCCTACGTGATCAACAGGAGGCGCAGCGATATTTTTTATCGGGGTTGGGTCATTGGAATCAAACAACGCAGGTTTTTCAAGAATTTGAACGCGAAAATCAATTGCTGTTGGATGCCGCCGGAGAGGGAATTTACGGTGTTGACGTTAACGGCTTAACGACCTTTATTAATCCGGCTGTTGAGCGCATTTTAGGGTACACCGCCGCAGAGCTTGCCGGTAAAAATATGCATGTAATGATTCACCACAGTTTTAAAAATGGTGACCATTTCGATGCAAGGGACTGCCCTATTTATGAAGCCTTTCGAGACGGCGTAGTTCACAGCGTTGAGCAAGATGTTTTTTGGAGTAAATCTGGCCAGCCGGTGTATGTCGATTACACCAGTACACCGATTCGAGATAATGGTGAAATTATTGGTGCTGTTATTGTTTTTCGCGATGTTTCGCAAAAAATCAACGATCAAAAAAACCTAATTGCAGCGTTAGAAGAAGTCGAGCGACTCAAAAATCGACTGGAGCAAGAAAATGCCTATCTGTTAGAAGAAATTAATTCTGAATTTAATCATCAACAAATTATTGGTACGTCTTTAGCCATTCAAAAAGTTATTCAACAAATTGAACTGGTTGCACCAACCGATGCAACGGTGTTGATTACCGGTGAATCTGGCACCGGTAAAGAACTGATTGCTCGGGCGATCCACGAGTCGAGTACACGGCGTGATAGACCGCTTATTCGTGTTAATTGCGCAGCAATACCCAGTGATTTATTTGAAAGCGAATTTTTTGGTCACATAAAAGGTGCCTTCACCGGTGCAACCGCAGATCGCGCCGGACGCTTTGAGCTCGCCGATGGCGGTACCATTTTTTTAGATGAGGTTGGAGAAATTCCGCTGCATTTGCAAAGTAAATTATTAAGAGTGCTGCAAGAACAGCAATTCGAACGCATTGGTGATGCAAAAACTCGTATCACCGATGTGCGTATCATTGCGGCTACCAATAAAAATCTGCAACAGCTGGTGGCCGCAGGATTATTTCGAGAAGATTTGTATTTTCGACTCAACGTCTTTCCCCTTGCCTCACCATCATTGCGCGATCGAATTGATGATATTCCATTGCTGACGCATCATTTTTTGAAAAAAGTATGCACAAAAATTAACAAGGAGTTACTAGAGTTACCGATAGGTGAAGTTGAAAAACTCAAAAGTTACAACTGGCCCGGAAATATTCGCGAACTGGAAAATATTATTGAGCGACAAGTTATTTTAGCGACAGGTAACAAACTTCGTTTCCCGGATTTTCAGCAAACACCGAGCATTCAAGGAAAATCTTCACCAGCAAAAGTTGATATTCTTAGCGAAGAGGCAATTCGTGAATTTGAGCGAGTCAATACTCAAAATGCCCTAACCCATTGCAACGGTAAAGTATTTGGTAGTGATGGCGCGGCCCAGTTATTGGGTATAAAAGCCACAACATTGATATCGCGGATAAAAAAATGGGGGTTAAATGATGACTAAATCATTCATTCAGTCTTTTGGGTAAAAATTAGAAATGCAGTGTTCAATTTTTTCTACCTTTAGAATAATTAAAATTAATAAATAATGCATTTAAGATGATTTTTAAAATAGGATAAAGCTTGTACTTTTTTGATTATTTTGGCCAATAGATTAGAACTCTTTCATTCAAAAATGTATCACAGTGTTTTCGGTTCTTATCACTATCCCTCATCTATCAATCGTTTATATCAGTTATATCAACGCTATTTATTCCAAATAGGTTCCTGTTTGTAAGGCGCCGTGTCTACAAAATCAGGCAATATGTTTGTAGGATTAGGCAAGTAATTCGTCTTTGAATGTCATACCTTAGTAACACCCGTTTTAGATTTTCAAATTCTTGCTTGGGAGACCTCATGACTATTACTGTAACGCCGGTACCGGCCCAGCCTTTCGGTATAGTATCTACCAAGGAGTCCTCCATTAGCGCCCAAAGAAAAGATTCAGCTTTGTCAAAGCTGGCCTCTTTGATTGACAGATGTACCCCTCACTCTGGATGTATAGTTCTACCGATGGAAGGAGTTCGAGTCTTTAAATCAACTGAAAAGCTGTACGATGTAGTGCCAGTATTGAGCAAACCGGGTTTATGTATTGTTGCTCAAGGCCAAAAGTGCGTAAAAATTGGTCAAGACCAATACGAATACGGTGAGTCAAGCATTGCAATCTACCCGGCAGAGCTGCCGGTTAATTCTAGTATTGTCGGCGCCAGCCCAGAAAAACCCTATTTGTGTGTGGTTGTTGATATCGACGTTAATAAATTAACGGAGTTAGTCAGTAAGATTTTTGTTTCTCAAGCACCAATGACTAAATCGTTTCAACCATTATATGTTGGTGATGCTGATCCCAAAATTATTGATGCTGCTACGCGATTGTTAGAGCTGTACACCAATCAAGATGAAATGCACCTGCTCTATCCGTTAATTGTAGAGGAAATTCTAATCCGCTTATTGAAAAGCCCGGTTGGTGCTCACGTTGCGCAATTGGGTGTTGCCGACTCGAACATGCTGAAAATTACCAAAGCAATCAATTGGCTTAACGATCATTTCGAACAGCCCGTTAAGGTTGATGAGTTGGCGAACTTATCCAATATGAGCCCGTCTTCGTTCCATCAGCATTTTAAAAACATCACGTCTATGACGCCGGTTCAATACCAAAAAAACTTACGGTTGCAGCAAGCAAGACAACTTATGTTTTATCAAACCGTTGATGTTAGTGAAGCGTGTTTACGGGTTGGCTATGCAAGTCTTTCGCAATTTAGTCGCGAATACAGCCGATATTTTGGCAATTCGCCAACCAAAGATGTTAACGCCTTTCGTCAAGGCATATTAAATTAAAAGTAATTTTTTTGTGATGAATAAATTTGTTATTACTTAATTAATAAAAACCAGTAATAAATCGATTTTTTAAAATTACCCAAACAATAAAACCCTAGGAACCGCTGATTAATTTGTCTCTAACTTAGTTAGAAGACAGAAATTGACACTGTAATTTTCAATTTCTTTACAATTTGATTCACTTACCGTTCTTTAAATTGATGGCACATCCGAGTGTCACCGGAAACTCTGAGTTAAGTGAAGTTTCCTATACCTATTTTTAACTCGTGACCAAACCTTGAGGAAAATAAATGACCACTCTTACCGTGAATGGTACAAAACACGAGCTAGACCTTCCCGATGACACCCCACTACTTTGGGCCTTGCGCGATATTTTGGGTATGACCGGCACCAAATTTGGTTGCGGTATGGCGCTTTGCGGCGCTTGTACTGTTCATATGGATGGTCAGCCAATTCGTTCTTGCGTCACAACACTGGCATTAGCCAACGGTAAATCAATTACAACAATTGAAGCTATTCAGGCTGATCCGGTTGGTAAACAAGTTCAGGAAGCGTGGTTAGATGTTGGTGTACCTCAGTGTGGTTTTTGTCAGGCGGGACAAATTATGAGTGCCACGGCGCTACTCAAAAAGAATCCTAAGCCCAGCGATGAAGATATAGACACATTTATGAGCGGTAATATTTGTCGTTGCGGTACCTATAACCGTATTAAAAAAGCCATTCATAAAGCTGCTGAAAAGACGGAGGTATAATTATGAGCCATTCAGAAAATACCTTACTGATTAAAAATATCAGCCGACGTGGATTTTTAAAAGGCACGCTGGCCGGTGCCGCTTTGGTGTTGGCTGCCAAGTGGGATTTTGCAGTTGCGGATGAAGAAAAAAAATACGGTGCCGATGCAATGCCTAACGGTTGGGTGGATGATCCCAACGTTTTTATCAGTATTCACAACGATGGTTCGGTAACCATTGTTAACCACCGCTCAGAAATGGGCCAAGGTATTCGTACCAGTTTGGTGATGGTCGTTGCCGATGAACTTGGAGCCGATTGGAGCAAAGTCACCGTCTTACAAGCCGATGCCAACGAAGAAAAATACGGCAACCAAAATACCGACGGCTCACGCAGTATGCGGCACTGGTTTAATCCTATGCGTCGCGCTGCGGCCAGTGCGCGAACCATGCTTGAGCAAGCAGCGGCGCAAAAATGGCAGGTTCCCGTTGCCGAATGTAAGGCCGGTGTACACGAAATTATTCATACGCCATCGGGTAAAAAACTGGGTTTTGCCGAAGTTGCAGAAACTGCCGGTAAAATGCCGGTTCCTGCACGTGATAGCCTTGTTCTTAAATCTCGTGATGAATGGCGTTACATGGGCCGCGAAACTGGCGACACCTATCAAACCCGCAACAATCCTGTTCGCCCGTTGGCTGTTGATGGCGAAGACATTGTTCAAGGTAAAGCGCTGTACGGTGCCGATATTCATTTAGAAGGCATGGTTTACGCCGTTATTCAGCGCCCGCTTGTGTACGGCTCTACGTTAAAGTCGGTTGATGATTCTGCAACCCAAAAAGTCCCGGGTGTTATTAAAACCCTTACTCTCGATACCGCCAGCCAACCGGCGGGATTCAGTCCATTAGGCGGCGTGGCGGTTATTGCATCAAATACCTGGGCCGCCATTAAAGGCCGTAATGCGTTAAAAATTGGCTGGGACGAAACACCCGCGGGCGAAAATGCTCAATACGACTCGGTGGAATATCGCAAACTTCTTGAAGCAACTGCGCAAAAACCCGGAAAAGTGATTCGTGAAAACGGTGATCTGGCCGCAGGATTCGAAAAAGCCAGTGATACCATTAGCGCGCAATATTACATGCCGCACATGGCACAGGCGCCAATGGAACCGCCGGTTGCCATTGCTAAAGTAACTGCCGACAGCGCAGAAGTTTGGGCGCCGGTGCAAAATCCGCAAGCAACCAAAGGCACAGTTGCCGCTGCCGTAGGATTAAAACCAGAACAAGTGACTGTACACGTCACCTTATTGGGTGGCGGTTTTGGTCGTAAATCTAAACCAGACTACGCCGCCGAAGCCGCAATTCTTGCCAAACAAGTGGGTAAACCGGTGCGAGTACAGTGGACGCGGGAAGACGATCTGCACCATTCGTACTTTCATACGGTTTCTTTGGAACACTTCGAAGCCGGCCTTGATAAAAACGGCAAGCCCACGGCTTGGTTGCACCGCTCTCTAGCACCCACGATTTCGTCATTATTTACGCAAGACCCAATGCATAAAGCCGTTTTCGAGTTGGGCATGGGTTTGGCGAACTTCCCGTACGACATTCCCGCAATGCGCATCGAAAACCCAGAAGCACCCGCCCACGTTCGCATTGGCTGGTTCCGTTCGGTGTATAACCTGCCGCACGCCTTTGGTATTCAAAGCTTTATTGCCGAATGTGCCCATAAAGCGGGAATTGATCATAAGAAATACATTCTCGATCTACTCGGCCCCGCCCGTAAAATTGATCCGCCAAGTGTTGGCGCAAATTGGAACTACGGTGAAAATCCTAAAGATTACCCCATCGATATTGGCAGAATGCGCGGCGTTATCGAAAAAGTTACCGATGAAGCTGGCTGGGGCAAAAAGCTTCCTGAAGGTCGTGGAATGGGCTTGGCCATGCACCACAGCTTTGTGAGTTACGCAGCGGTGGTGATGGATGTAGAAGTCGAAAAATCCGGCAATATTATTATTCACTCCGCCGATATTGCTTACGATTGCGGCCCACAAATTAACCCAGAACGTATTCGATCACAGCTTGAAGGTGCCATTGTTATGGGCATTGGCATCGCGTTGCAAAACGAGATCTCTGTTAAAGACGGAAAAATTCAGCAAGATAATTTCCATCAATACTTGCTGCCGCGTATGGTAAATTCACCACGCAAAGTGCGCGTTCACCTGGTTAATAACAATTTAGACATCGCACCGGGTGGCGTTGGTGAACCGGGTTTACCGCCTGTTGCGCCAGCATTGTGTAACGCTATTTTCGCGGCCACAGGTAAACGAATTCGTACCCTGCCCATTGCTAAACAACTTTCGAGTTAATTTCGAGTTAATATGCAGCGGCTCGATCTAGAAGTTATACAACAAGCGCTAGCTTGGTCTGAGCAATCGTGCACGATTTATTTGTGCACGGTGCTTTCTACCTTTGGCTCGTCACCTCGCGAGCCGGGTTCTTTATTAGTCGCAAACCCAGACGGTGACTCGGTAGGGTCACTTTCTGGCGGTTGCGTAGAAGAAGACTTTCTCGCCAGAATTCGCGACGGTGCATTTACCGAACAAGATACGGTTATTCTTTACGGTGATACTAATGATATTAACGCACCACAAATTCAATTACCTTGCGGCGGTATTTTAGAAATATTGGTTGAAAAGCTAGAACCTACGCCGGTTAACCAGCATTATTTAAAGATATTTTTATTCTCACTCAATGGCGTTACCTACACGGAGTTACAGCCTGAAGTAACCGCTTTTAATAGCAAACTAAACAGTGCAAACCAGATAAATACAACCGATCACCCATCTTGCTTACGCAGAAGCATTAATATAAAAACCAACCAGAAATCTTTTGAGTGGTTATACAGCCATGGTGACGTTGTTGAACATAACAACGACGGTATTTTTAGTATTCGCTTAAATAACCCCGTTAGAATTATTATTGCTGGGTTATCGATGGTCTCTATTTACTGTGCTCAATTTGCGCAAACCTTGGGTTACTCGGTAACCATTTGTGATCCGCGTGAAAACATCACTAAAGACTTTAACGTAAACGGCGTTGATTTTAAAAATATAATGCCCTCCTCGCTTTTTAGCGCGACCATAGATTTTAAATCAACGGCAATTGTTGCACTCACCCACGACCCACGTATTGACGACCTGACGATGATGGACGCAATCAACACGAACGCCTTTTATATTGGCGTTATGGGTTCTAAAAAAACCAGCAATGCTCGCGCCGAGCGATTACAAAAAATTGCCAAGCTTAATGACCAACAACTCGCCAGAATTCAAATGCCAATTGGCCTAGCGTTAGGCAGTAAAACCCCTGCCGAAATTGCACTCGCCGTAGTTGCCGATATTTTGCGGGTTTATCGTGGCCGACCCCGCGATGCGCTATAAGCATTAAAACGGCAGAATTAATTTGTGACTGTAAAAAACCAACAATGCCTTGCCGTAATAATGGCTGCGGGTTCTTCATCACGCTTTGGTATTGAAGACAAACGCTTAGCGGAATTTCAAAACACCACGCTTTTAAATGCGCTTATTAATAAAATAACAGTATTATTTCAATATCATGTTTTAGTGTTATCGAGTAACGATAACTTGGTAGACCTTAATATTCAGCAAGACTACACAGACCTATCAACCATACAAAGCTTAGAATCAAACCCGTCAAATTATGTATTTTATGCGCAACATGCACATACTGGTTTAGGCAGTAGCATCGGCAATGTTTTTACCGAATTATCCCAAAAGACATTACCCAACTACCTTACCAGCGCCGCAATCTTTTTAGCCGATATGCCGCACATCAAAAACGAAACCATTCAACTTGTCACCAACAATTGTGACTTGCATAAAATACGTCGCCCTACCCTTACAGAACAACAACTCACAAACACCAACCTTAAATTCAAAAACCGATACGGAAACTTTGGCCACCCGGTAGTATTTGGCAAACAATTTTGGCAAGAATTAGCCGGTTTAAACGGAGATTCAGGTGCCGCAGCAGTTATAAAAAAACACACCCAACACCTATCATTAATTGAAGTTGACGACCTAGGCGTAATCTTAGACATCGACTTTAAAGAAGACCTAAATAATAAATGATTATACTTAAATAGCTCTATTCAAATAATCCTTCCACCTATTAATTCAAATCTCAAAAAATCTTTTTTACCTATTCCGCTGCATATTGTTAAAAACATTAAAATAAAAACATCATTTAAGTAATTTAAAGGAAACTCTAATTAACTTAGAGCTTCCATCGACACATGGATGTGTTGCCAATTTCAAGAACTTTAAATGATTGAAATTGTGAAGAAATTGGGAATTGAATTTTCAATTTCTATTCTCTGATTAAATCAGGAATGAGTTAATCAGAGGCTCCTAAAGTGCTTTTTATTAAAATCTTCCGCAAAATTTTTAAAAATCACAATCAACCTCTAAACTCTAATCTAACTTTAAAAACCTAACTCTAAAAGACCAATTAAAAACACAATCAAAGCATAATCAAAAGCGTTCATCGAATTACATTTGTTCACTTAACAAACTCAAATCACACAAAATATAACCAACTAAAAAGTCTGTATACACACCTACTTTTTAAGATAAATATGTAAATAAAGAAGACACAAAAATGAAATTTGTGCCAAACAATTGAAAATATTGACCTAACAAAATATTCGAGATAGCTTCCAGAAAAACCACCCGAAATACACGTCGTAATGACGGTATATATCGGGAAAGGTGTCATTAAGGCGTTTATTAAACTGTTATGCGCTGAAAGCAGTAATTTTCACGAGGAAGTTTTATGTCTGAAGATCTAGATATTGAACAATTCATTAAGAATAACGACATTAAAGTTCACGAATTATCGAAACAGATACCAAGAATTGATGACGTAACTCTGGTTGTTATAAAGGGACACCTGGTTGTCGAAAGGTGTCTGTTTGAAATACTACAAACAAATATGCACAACCATAAATACCTTGAAGATGCGAAGCTATCATTTGCCCAACTCTTAAATTTGGTTAAAGCCATATCAAAAATACCACCTCATGAAAGTACGTTTGGCGGAATTAAAAAGTTGAACAGTTTAAGGAATCATCTTGCTCACAACCTGCCAAACGAGAAGACAGATAAAATGATTGATGAGTTTATTGACTATGTAGGGGTTCACATTGACGGCCATACGACCCCTGCACAGAAAGTATGGGACCAAATTTATAGTATGCTCGGCGCAATAAGTATTCTCATTTCAGTTTCGGAACTAGTATCTTCTGAAGCAAGCAAGTCGGGCCTGATCGACGTATTAAGGAAATTAGGTGCGGAAAAATAAGGGCAAATTATTGAAAATGCATAACAAGCCAAGGCTGTCGGACGCTTCGCGCCGCAGCTTGGAGCGTTAAATGTACAAATATGCCAAAGCTAATTAGAACAACTAAAGGTCAGATACTTTCAGGAATCGAGTTTTGGGAGCTCGAAAACGGCTTTGAGGTAATCGCCTCAGAATCAGATGAGTCCTGTGTGTTATTTGTCAACGGCAAGAAAAATGGTAAGAATGTTGAGCTTATATCAAAGTAGCTTGAAGCAAAGGGTATTGAGCATGAACTGAGTGCCACTATTGATTCGCAATGCATAGAAGTTCCTAAAGTTCATAAACTACAAACAATGGAAGTTTATAGAGCAGTGGAATTGGTAAAAATATTTAACAAGTGACACCACTATCGGGCTTCGGCCTGTATTTGCTTAACCTTCACTCCACTCAGCCGATGCACGGGCGTTATCTATAGATTGTAAAGACAGTATGCGAAAAATAATTGTATTACAACACTCCTACGAAGATCATACGCACGAAGATGTAAAACTAATTGGTGTATATAGCTCCAAAAATATTGCTCAGGAAGCTATTAATCGACTTATTAAATTGCCGGGTTTTAAAGACTACCCAGACGGCTTCAGTATCGATGAATATGAAATTAATGAAACAAATTGGAGTGAAGGTTTTGGCATGTAGTGTGAGAATGAGTTTTTGTTGTCAATAGCAATACAAGTCAGCATCTGTTTTTGGTTATCTCTATAATATAGAGCTCTACATAAAAAATGTGCAATTAAAGCGAAAGAAAATACATAACAATGCCTTGTTGCCTGACTGTTTTTCCGCTTCGCTCCAAACCGACCCCAAATGCGGGTGTTGTGTTATATGCGAACCATCATCAAAGATAGGAGTAAACATGAAACACAACAATGAGTCTTTGCTCATATTTGAGCAAGAGCTCGAACTCATAGAAAGGGAGTTAAAAGAAAATGTAATTCGCACTGCCAATTCAAAGCAGCATCCACAGAATCCCCTTCGATCTGGGAAAGAGATTACTTACGATTCAACTGGTAGGTATGTACTACCAAATTCCAGAACGGGAATTTCGCTTGCTGCAAGTTTTAAGCAATTAGATAGAATAGTTCGCCCAGGAATTAAAAAGTGGCTATTGGCTGTAGATCGTAACAGCGTAATGCCAGAGGGCTTTAGATTACAACAAGACAATGCACATCACTGGTCAATCGTTGTAACGCGTCAAATAGCTAAAGAAGAGTATGAACGAAAAGTTCAAGGTATTATTAAAAACTGGAGAATAATGGGAAGGTTTGTTCGCTATGAGTAATCTCACGAAAGAGCAGAAAAGCGCATTCTTGTCTTTAGCTGAGGCGTATGATGTTAAAGTTTACGAAATTATTTCAAGGGATGGCCCCACTGAATTAACTGTATCAACTAAAGAAGAGGCGATGCTGTTAAATAACTTTGCATCTACTATTTGTCAGCTTGTTGTTAAAAATCATCCTGATATTGAAGGTGTAGACGAAGACATAAATGCAGATGCAGAAATGATTGTTTACATAGTCACAGATGTGTTAACCGAAGCC
The DNA here is from genome assembly GCF_054658275.1 of Sessilibacter sp. MAH3. Lineage (NCBI taxonomy): Bacteria > Pseudomonadati > Pseudomonadota > Gammaproteobacteria > Cellvibrionales > Cellvibrionaceae > Sessilibacter > Sessilibacter sp. MAH3. The sequence goes on from NZ_BAAGIE010000031.1 coordinate 41,306, forward strand.
GGTTTTGATATTTGAATTAAATGACATAACGAACCACCAGACGCTGATACATGCTGATACAACCGGTTTTTTGTGTGATCTTGTGCGCCATTTTACACAAAACGAGCGTAGTAGTATGCGCGGGGTAGCCCCGTACTCGGATATAATTGGAGAATTAATATTGAGAATTACATGGAGCGCATTGAGGCGACTAAGTAACAATAAATACATTAAGAACATGTATTTCTGGGCAGTATTTGTGCCTATAGCGGCGAAGGCACTTTCATTGGTAGAGAGTCCACTTGAATTACTATTATTTGCAGATGTGATTAAAATAAAGCTAAGCCTGCCTTTTAGCTGGTCTGCTTTCTTCTTTTCTTCTGTTTTTTTCTCGGTAGCATTACTACTTTTCAACTTCTTTTGTCCAAAAATAATATTAGAAAACAGTACGTTTACTAATTACATAAACGATGGAAAATCTCTAGCTCAGCTAAACATATATGCTCGTGAAGTTGGTGCCGAAGAAGTTAATATAACAATGGTAAAATTTACAGATGGTGACTCTCCAGAAAAGCTGGATGAATGCACGAAAGATAAATTCTGGGAGATATATGAATCTGCAGAAGATTATAGAAAAACCTGGAAATACGTTGTCAGCATTTTATATATTCTAGGGATTTTAATAATGGCATTAGTGTTTTCCCAAAATATTTTTTACGTTTTCAAAGAAGTATTTAAAATCTAAGCTCATCAAACAAAAGTAAAATCGTCTTCAGAACGCGTGATCTCCACAGAACTTTCTAACGCTGTCCTGAACTGCATTATGAAAAATCTGAATTCAGCTCAATGACAACATATCACGGTAAAGGTTTTGAACAAAGGAGAGTTTTATGATTCCTGACCCAAATACAGAAGAAGGTAAAAGAGAAATCGCACATCGAATTAAAAAGATAAAAGAATCTGACATCAACCTACCACCCTCTTCTTTAATTAATACGTAAAGAGCAATGAAAAATATAATCATCTTTATAATCGGACTTCTTGCCAATACTGCTTTCGCAGAAATTCCGAGCTGGTACCAGCGAGATGTTGCCGAGATAATTAAAAATGCCGACGGTGTAATTTTGTACAAGGTGACTGGTATCACGCTCGAAAGCACGCCTGGGCCATACCATTTTTATCGTATAGAAAGTGAAACAAAGTCTGAGTTAAAAGGTACCGCATCAAAGGGTTCATGCTATATGCTCCAAACAGAAGGACAGTGGAAAAACCTCTATAAAATTGGCGAATTAGTAATCACAATTATTTCTTCACACAGTTCAGGAGAATGTAGTTTAACTGAACCTAGCTACGCAGCGCCCGGAACAGACGAATATGTATCGTTTTTTATGTCAATTATCGAACAAGATATATAACAAGGTTACAAGTTCACATCGGCCCTTCAAATTTTTACAACGGCATTAGCATTTCTTCACCTTGGAGGAGCTTTTTATTTTAAACAAAAATACTGACAAGCTGGCTAGAAATCCTCTAGGGATAATTGCGCTATTTATTGTACTGGTTTATGGCATCGCAGGAATTGTTCTTGGATTATCAAGCGATAACTTAACCGAGTACCAAAGAACCATATTTGTTCTGTTTTTAGTAATGTTCCCATGCTTGGTTTTAGTCAGCTTTATGTGGCTGGTAGCTAAACATCACACAAAGCTATACGCTCCATCTGACTATCGTAATGACGAAGGCTTTTTGGGTCTACTTTCTCCTGAGCAGCAGAAGCAAAGGTTGGATAACCATGTAGAAGAGGTTTTGGCTGAATCAGCTAAAGAAGTAGAAGAGTCTTCTGAAAATCAAAATACATCGTCAAGATCCTTAATAAGAGAATCGGTCTACCATGCCGAAGATCTTGCAATTCGCGAGATAGAATCGGAATTTGGGGTTTCTATAAATCGTCAAATCAGCCTAGGGCGTGATGTAGGATTGGATGGCTTTTTTGTAAAAAACAATAAAGGCTATGCCATACAAGTTAAATATGCGGTAAAACCACTCTCTCGAAATCAGTTGGCAAATGAACTTCATAAAATAGAAGCCAGCGTCTCTCGTCTTGGTTGGAAAAAATTTGGCGTTATGCTTGTCGTAGTTTTTGATGATCTAGATATGTATGATTTGCCTAAAGAAAAAGAACGATTGTCTATAGCCACAGATATTTTTCCATTTGATGTGGATGTTCGGTTCTATGGATTATCACAAATGAAGTACAAGTACGGTCTGCTATAAACCTGTGCAAGTTCAATCCCGCAACGAATTACGCTATTTTCTATTGCTAAAGCAGATGTTTACCGTCACCCAGAAGTATCGTACAAAATGCCAACAAAAGCAGGTACTGCGACATGGTAAGGATATTTATAATCTCTTTCTTTTTGACATTCTTGGTTGCATGTAAAGGGTTAGATACCAAGAACTCTGTTATTAATGTGACTGATATTGTTGCTAAGGGTAACGATGGTGTATCTGGCGAGTTTTGTGTCAATTTTTCTTTAACAAAAAATGAAGCTCAATACTTTTTCAACAATGCTATGCAAGTTTCCCCAAAAGATATACATGATAACTATTCATTTTTGCCTTGTTTTGTAAAAGGCGTGGGATACATGGGCACTAAAAAGTGTGAATGGGAAATTAGAGCTGGCGGTACAAGCAGCATTATGTGTGAAGATAGATCAATTATCATGGCTTGTGAAGACTGTTTGCCTATACCAGACTAACTTGCACTGTAGAGAAGTGGATATACGCTAACTCCCTGCTGTAACTTATCTAAATCCATTTTTTTAGGTAATTCTTATCTGAATTGTAACTTTAATTACGCGTATGAGTACTGCCAATAACGTCTATGGTTTTACATAATCACGTAAATATAAAATTGAACGTTTAAATAATTAGATTTTAAGTTTTGGCTAAAAATAAACACAAAATACCGCCATTAGGGCGATATTTGTGAGTTAAACAATAATTATTGTGCGGGAACTAAAACAGAATCCACTACAGTATAGGTATTGTTTGCATCGGGTAATAAAACGGCGAATTCTCCCATCGCAAGATTTTTACCAACCAATTCATAAACAACACTGCCGTGGGTAACAAGAACAATGGGTTTGTCTTCGTGAATGGTTTGTAATTTATCTTTAATTTCTGCCATGCGTGCTGCAAGCAGACTTTCATCCGCTTTTGAGCCTTTTAAGGCTTCCCAATTCTCGACTTCATCAAAGGCAAGAATACCGGTATCACGGGTTCGACAGGCAGGGCTTGAGAAAACAGTACCTACCGATATTGCATGCGCCTTAAACGCCTCACCCACCGCTTTTGCTTGAGAGCGCCCTTGTTCGTCTAAATTACGTTCTTCTGCACAATCGTCGATTTTAGCCAGCGACGGATCGATAACTTTAGGTGATTGACTGTGTCTTAAAACAACAACCGCGCCTGGTGATTTAAGTGCTTGCCAAACGTTGCTGTCGTTGTCCGCAAATGATATGTGAGAGAACAAAATGCCGAATAATACCAATACGTATTTATGCATTTAAATTTCCTTATTTAATAAAAGGTTTTCCAAAAATACCGAAAAAAAGAATAACGCGGTTTCAGATAATAAGTGCAATTGGTAGTTGAGAGGCCAGCTGGTAGAGTCAGCACCTCTCCCGACCAAGAGA